>CAZAAR010000020.1:0-30155 GCA_964483415.1 uncultured Oscillospiraceae bacterium | reverse complement strand
TGGATGTCGGAAATGCTGTTTTTCACAATGCCGTGGAAAGTGCCCGTACGCAGGTTCAGGCACTGACCGCAATGGGCATCAATAAGATTATCCTTCTTTCCCATCTGGGTTATGACAAAGACTTGGCGCTGGCCGCGGCGCTCTCCGGGAGCATGGTCATCTCGGCGGTCGGGACGCTTTCCCCGGGAAAAAGCACGCTGGACAGGCTGCTCTCCGTCGCCGGCGTGCTGTATTTCTCCGCGATGGCGCTGTATCCGCTGCAACAGGCCTTTCAAAACGCAGCGGGCGTGATCACCTCCTGTCAGGAGATGCTGGTGGGGTATATCCCGGTATTCGCCTCCATCGTCACGGCGGCCGGGAGCCCCGTTTCGGCCGCGGCCTATTCCTCGATGCTGCTCTTGTCCTCGAACCTTGCGGCGAAGCTGTTTTCCGGGTACATCGTGCCGCTCTCGCTGCTGCTGCTCGTGATCTCGATGGCCGCGCCTTTCACGCCGTTCGACGTCGGCCGGATCACGCAGATGCTCAAAAAGGCGGCGGTCTGGTCGCTCTCCTTCTCGATGGTCGTCTATACCGGCATCCTCGGGCTCAAGACGCTGGTCGGCGCCTCGGCGGACAGCGTCGTCGACCGGTCCGCCAAATTCGTGATCGGCACATTCATCCCGATCGTGGGCGGCGCGCTCTCGGACGCGATGAACACCGCGCAGGGCTGCCTCAGGCTTGCCCGCAACGTCGTCGGCGCGTACGGCATCCTCGCGGCCGCGATGACCTGCCTGCCCTCGATCGTCGAGCTGATCCTCTGGCAGACCGCGCTCTCCCTCTGCGCGGCCTTTTGCGCCTCTTTCGGGCAGAGCCATATGGAAAAAATGTTTTCGGCGGCGTCCGATGTGACGGGAATCCTCTTCGCGGCGCTCGCGTGCGCGGCGCTGACCGTCATCATTTCGACCGGCGTGATGCTGCTGACCGTGGGAGGCGGGTAAGATGGAATCGTTGGCCGGCTGGGCGATCTCGCTCTGCGCGACGGGGGTGGCCGTGTTTCTCTGCGAGATCCTGCTCCCGGACGGAAGCATGGCAAAGATCTTTAAGATCGCGGCCAGCGTTTTTTTTCTCTCCGCGATTTTGAGCCCGCTGCTGTCCGGCCTCGGCTCCGGCGAATTTTCCGGCCTCGGCGAGTTGGGCTACACCTCCTCCGACACGGCGCAGCGGGCGGTGGAGTCCGTCGTGGTCTCGGGCTTCCGGTCCAATCTGGAGGCCGAGCTGCTCGCCGGGCTGAAAAACAAGGGAATCCCGGCCTCCCGGGTCAAAGCGAACGTCTCCTTAAAAGAGGACGGCGCAACGCTTGAGGTCGACGCGGTCGCCGTGTGGCTCTCGGGCCCGGAGGCCGCCGATCCCGCCGCCGTATCCAAGACCGTTTTGGAGCTTTCCGGCGTCGAACCGGAGATTCTTTATGAGGAGGAAGACGATGGACCTGCTGAAGAAGTTTCTCAATAAAATCGGGCTGTCCGGCGACCACCCGTCTAAAAACGGGAGCCGGTGGGTTTTGGTCCTCGGCTTCGCGGGGATCGCGCTGATCTTTTTCTCCGAATTCGTCTCCTGCGACGGGAGCGCCAAACCGGCGGAGACGGGCGAATACCCGGCGTACCTGCCGCAGATGGAGTCCAGGCTCGAGGACCGGGTCCGCCTGCTCGTGGAGGGAATCGCCGGCGCGGGCAGGGCGGAGGTGCTGATCACGTTTTCGGGCGGCTACGAGTACGAATACCTCTCCGACACGGAAATGAAGGCGGAAGAAAACGCCGAAAGCGTATTAAAATCAGAAACTCAAACATATATAATCGTTGACGGCTCCGCGGGGGATTCCGCCTTGGTCAAAAAAATACTGGTGCCGGAGATCAACGGTGCGGCAGTGATCTGTGAGGGCGGCGGCAGTCCGCAGGTGGCGGAAAAGGTGATCCGGGCGGTGTCAACGGCGCTGGGGATTTCATCCTCAAAGGTTTTTGTTGCAAAAAAGGCTTGAATATGGAGGGGTAGGCAATGACAAGCGTCAACAGTTATGAAAGCGTGGAGGCGGCCGCTGTGCCGGTAAAGACAAAGCGCAGATTTTTTCATTTCGACGGAAAAAAGATCGGGGAAAGAGTAAAACTCCGCTTCGTACTTCGTAAAAAACATGTGATCGTCGCCGCGCTGGTGATGGTGCTCACCGCCGCGGTCTATGTCAATTACCTCTATTCCGTCGACGGGTTCGACCTCACGGCGACGGGGACCAAAAATTACGGGGATTCGCTGCTCGTCTCCACCGGGGCGGACGACGTCGTGTTGGACGCGGAAGCCTATTTCAGCGAGGCCCGCATCTCCAAGGAGCAAAACCGCGACGAGGCCAAGGAGACGATCGAAAATCTCTCCGTCACGCCGAATCTGAGCGAGGAGCAGATGGCGCAGCTCACGCAGCAGGCGGCGGCGATCGCCGCGAACATGGGGCTGGAAACGAAGCTCGAAAGCCTCATCAAGGCCAAAGGCTTTGAGGACTGCCTCGTCTATATTACAAACGACTACGCGGATATCATCGTAAAGACCGAGGGGCTGCTTGCCACGGAGGCCGCGACGATCAAGGAATCCATCCTTCAGGAGACGGAGATTCCCGTTGAGAATATCACGATCGTGGAAGTAAATTAAAGCCGCTGCATATACATTTGAATAACGGGGCATCCCGGCAGAGCCTTTTGGAAGAACATGCGCTTTTTCCACGGCTCTGTTTTTTATGCGCCCATGTATATTCAAAAATATTGTATTTTATTATCAGTCAAAACCTTGTATATAGATTTTATTATGATATAATAATTATGCGAAAAACGGCGGTCCCGGGGAGAACCTTTGTACCGCCGGGTTTGAGGCATTTTGACGGGATCTCCCCTCCTTGGGCAAAACGGGGAGGAATTTTTTTCGGAGGAAACGGAATGACAAGAAAAGAAGCGAGAGAACAGGCATTCGCGCTGGTGTTTGAGAGCGCCTTTCATAAGGAGGGCCTTGAGTATGTCATCCAAAGCGCGATGGACGCCGGCGACGAACCGCTTGAGATCAGCTCCTTCGCGAAGGAGCTTGCGGCGAAGACACTCGAGAACCGGGATTTTCTGGATGAAAAGATCTCCGAGTGCTCCTCCCATTGGAAGACGAGCCGCATGTCCCGCGTCTCGCTTTCGATCCTGCGCAACTCCGTCTGCGAGATGTTCTTTTTTGAAGATATTCCCGACAGCGTCTCGATCAACGAGGCGGTCGAGCTTGCGAAGACCTACGGCGGCGAGGACGACCCGTCCTTCGTGAACGGCGTGCTCGGCGCGGTCTACAAGAAAAAACAGGAGGCGGACCATGCCGCTCTATCTGGGGATTGACACCAGCAACTACACGACCTCGGCCGCGCTTTACGACGGCGGCACCGGCGTTTTGATTCAAAAAAAACGCCTGCTCCCCGTGAGGGAGGGCGAGCTCGGCCTGCGGCAGTCCGACGCGGTGTGAGCACGTCCGGCAGCTCGGCGAGATCGTTTCGGGCGTCTTCGCGGAGGCCGGCGCGCGGGAGATCGCGGCCGTGGGCGTCTCGGACCGTCCTCGCGGCGTCGAGGGCTCCTATATGCCGTGCTTTCTGGCCGGCGCAATGGCCGCGGAATGCGTCTCGGCGTCACACCAAATTCCGCTGTTTCGCTTTTCCCACCAGCAGGGCCATATCGCCGCCGCGCTGTATTCCGCGGGACGTCTCGATCTTTTAAAACGGCGCTTTCTCGCGTTTCATGTCTCCGGCGGGACGACCGAGTGCCTGCTGGTCGAGCCGGACGAGAGCCGGATCTTCCGCTGCGAAAAGATCGCCGACTCGCTGGATTTAAAGGCCGGACAGGCCGTCGACCGTGTCGGCGTCCTGCTCGGGTTAGCATTCCCGGCCGGCCCGGAACTCGAAAAACTCGCATTAAAAAGCGACCAAACTTATAAAATAAATCCGACGATGAAAGAGGGAAACTGCTGCCTCTCCGGCGTCGAGAACCGCTGTCAGGCGATGCGGGCGGCCGAGGAGAGCCCCGAGCGTATTGCAAGGTACTGCCTCGATTCGATCGGCGCGGCCCTCGCGGGCATGACGGACGCCGCGCTCATAAAATACGGCGGGCTGCCGGTCCTCTATGCCGGGGGCGTCATGTCGAATTCGATTCTCCGGCGGCGGCTTGAAACAACCTATGGCGGCATCTTCGCGGCGCCCGCGTTCTCTTCCGACAACGCCGCGGGGCTCGCCGTGCTCGCTTTTGTCGCCGACCGACGCGGGAAGGAGGGCCCGGAATGGCCGGATTCGCAATCCTGACGGTATCCCAGATCGTGACCTATCTCAAATCGACGGTCGAGGAGGACGAGAAGCTCAAGGGCCTCTACGTCCGCGGCGAGATCGGCGATTACCGCCCGAATTTCATCTCCGGGCACGTATACTTCACCCTGAAAGAGGGGGAGGCCTCGCTGCGCTGCGTGATGTTCCGCTCGAGCGCCGCCCGCCTGAAATTTGAGCCGTCCTCCGGCATGTCGGTCATCCTGCGCGGCGACGTGACGCTCTATTCGCGGGACGGGACCTGCCAGCTCGTCGTCTACGACATTCAGCCGGAGGGCCTCGGCGCGGCCTACCTCGCCTTTGAGCAGCTCAAAGAGAAGCTCGCGAAGGAGGGCCTTTTCGCCCCCGAGCACAAGCGGCCGATCCCGCGCTATCCCCGAAAAATCGGCGTGATCACCTCGCGCTCCGGGGCGGCGCTGCACGACATCGAAAAGGTCCTGGAGCGACGTTGGCCGCTCGGAGAGATTTTGCTCTATCCGGTCTCGGTGCAGGGCGGGGAATCCGCCCCGCAGATCGTCAGGGCGATCGAGACGATGAACCGGACGCATGCCGCGGACGTCCTTCTGCTCGGCAGAGGGGGCGGCAGCGCGGACGATCTCTCCGTCTTTAACGACGAGCGCGTCGCGCGGGCCGTCTACGCGAGCACGATCCCGGTGATCTCGGCCGTCGGGCACGAGACGGACTTCGCGATCTGCGACTTTGTGGCGGACCTGCGCGCGCCGACGCCCTCGGCCGCCGCGGAATTATGCAGCCCGGACGCCGCGGAGCTCAAATATTACTTCGACTCGGTCTCCACGGCGCTGACGTCGAAGATTCGCGCCTTTCTTGAGCGCGAAAAAGAGGAAAAAATCAAGGGAAGCGCTGAAAAGCTAAATGCCTTTACATCTATGGCGCTGACGGCCGGAACCGAACATATCCGGGCGCGGCGGGATGCTTTAAATTTGAGCATTGGGAAGCTGACGGACCGCCTCGACCGGACGCTCGAGCGGGCGCTCACCCGGCTTGACGGGGCGAACCCGGCGAAGATTTTGAAAAAAGGCTTCTGTTTCGCGGAAAAAGAGGGCCGCCCCGTGCGGTTGTCGGGCGAACTGAGTCCCGGGGATGAGGTGCGGCTGCGCTTTTCCGACGGCGCGGTCGGCGCGAAAATCATATAGAGAGGAGCGTTCCCATGGCGGAAGAACTGAATTTTGAAAAGACCGTGGAACGGCTGGATTATATCAACGCGAGGCTCGAGGTGGGGAATCTGCCGCTCGAGGAGGCGCTCGCGCTCTACGAAGAGGGCGTGACGCTCTGCAAAAAGGCCTCGAAGATCCTCGAGGACGCGAGGCAGAGGATCACGGAGCTCTCCGAAGAGGGGAACGGCTGACCGATGGAGAAAGAGACATTTCTTTCCATTCTGAAGGACGACCGCAGGAAAATCGGGGAGTATCTCTCGGCGCGCGTGATTGCCGAAACCTCCGAGCAGGCCCTGATCGCCGAGGCGATGCGCTACGCCGTCTTGGGCGGGAAGCGGCTCCGCGGTATCCTTGTGCTGGAATTCTGCCGGCTGTTCGGCGGGGCGGAGGAGGACGCGCTGCCGCTCGCCGCGGCGGTGGAATGCGTGCAGGCCTATTCGCTCGTTCACGACGACCTGCCCTGCATGGACAACGACGACCTGCGCCGCGGAAAGCCCGCCTGCCACATTCGCTTCGGGGAGGCGAACGCGCTGCTCGCGGGCGACGCGCTGCTCACGGAGGCCTTCTCCATTTTGGCGGAGTGCGGCCTCGCGAAAAAAGCGCCGGAACGGGCCCTCAAAGCCGCGAGCCTGCTCTCGAGGGCCGCCGGTTACCGCGGCATGGTCTGCGGGCAGGTGCTCGATCTCGCGAGCGCCGGAAAAGAGGTCACCGCAGACGAGCTTTATGTGCTCGATGAGCTGAAGACCGCCGCGCTGATCCGCTGCGCCGCCGAGATGGGCTGCGCCGCCGCCGGCGCGACCACAGAGCAGACCCACTTTGCCTTCTCGTACGCGAACGAGTTCGGTCTTGCGTTCCAGATCGCGGACGACATCCGGGATTTCGCGGAGAAGCCGGACGGAGCCGGACCCGGCTCCTATGTCGCCGTGCATGGCCTCGCGGACGCCGAAGCGGACGCGGGAAAACACGCGGCTTTCGCGCTCGAGCACCTCGATCCCCTCGAGAAAAGCGGGATCGACGCCGGCTTTTTCCGCAGGTTTGCGGAGGAGCTGATTGAGTTTTGATGGGAGAAAGTATGCCAAGCGAAAGAATTCTGGATTCGATCAAGCTGCCGGAGGGCGTTTCGGCGCTCGGCGGCGATGAACTAAAGACTCTTTGCGGGGAGCTGCGCGCGGAGATCATTGATAAGGTCTCAAAGACCGGCGGCCACCTCGCTTCCAATATGGGCGCGGTGGAACTCACCGTGGCGCTGCACCATGTTTTTTCGACGCCGAAGGACGTGATCGTCTGGGACGTCGGCCATCAGTGCTATTCGCATAAGATTTTGACCGGGCGCGACATCGCCGGCATCCGCACCGAGCAGGGGCCCTCCGGCTTCCCGAAATCGGCCGAGAGTGCGCACGACGCGTTCGTCGCGGGCCACGCGAGCACCTCAGTCTCCGCGGCGCTCGGGATCGCGCAGGCGAAAAGGATCAAAGGGGAGCCGGGCAGTGTGATCGCGGTCGTCGGCGACGGGGCGTTTTCCGGCGGCATGATCTACGAGGCCATGAACAACGCGGGGCGCAGCGGCACGAAACTCATCGTGGTGCTCAACGACAACGAGATGAGCATCTCCAAAAACGTCGGCGCAATGGCGAGGTATCTCGCGAAGATCCGCACGAGGCACAGCTACTTCCGTTTCCGCGACGGGCTTGAAAAATTCCTTCTCGCGATCCCGCTGGTGGGCAAAAGCCTGCGGAACTTCGCTTCCGCGGCCAAAAATATGCTCAAAAACCACCTCTATGGCAGCAATTATTTCGAGCATTTCGGGTTTTATTATTTAGGGCCGGTAGACGGCCACGATGTCTCCATGCTGGCGCGCGTCTTGGAGCGCGCCAAAAAGTTCTCCTGCCCGGTGCTCGTCCATATCAATACGGTAAAAGGGAAGGGCTACCCGCCGGCGGAACAAAATCCCTCCAAATTTCACGGGATCGCCCCTTTCAATAAAGAGACCGGCGAGCTGCTCGAGACGCCGTCCGCCGGCTTCTCGGAGGCGTTCGGCGAGATCCTGACCGAGCTCGCCGCGAAGGACGACCGCGTCTGCGCGATCACCGCCGCGATGCGGGACGGCACCGGCCTTTCGCCCTTCGCGGCGCGCTATCCGAGGCGCTTTTTCGACGTCGGCATCGCCGAAGAGCACGCGCTGACGTTCGCGGCGGGGCTCGCCGCCGGGGGCATGAAGCCGGTTTTCGCCGTCTACTCGACCTTTTTGCAGCGCGCCTGCGACCAGATCATCCACGACGCCTCGATCGAGCCAAAGCACGTCGTGCTGGCCGTCGACCGCGCGGGCCTCGTCGGCGGGGACGGGGAGACGCATCAGGGCGTCTTCGACATCGCGATCCTGACCGCCGTTCCGGGTATGACGATCTGCTGCCCGGCCGATTACCGGGAGCTGCGTTCCATGCTCGGGGCCGCGCTCGACGAAATCGCGCCCGGCACGGGTGGCGTCTGCGCCGTCCGGTATCCGCGCGACTGTGAAAGGGCGCTCCCGGAAAAATATCAAAGCGCGGGCGGCGGCTTCGATCTCTTTGAAAATTTCGACCCCGCCCGGCTGATCGTCTGCTACGGCAGGCTGTTTGCTGAAGCGGTTTCCGCCGCCGAAGCCTGCGGCGCTTCCATTCTAAAACTTAATAAAGTCTGGCCGCTCAGCGCGTCGGCCGTCGACGCCGCGGCGCGGTATCAACGTATTTTCTTCTTCGAGGAGGCCGTCTTCCCGGGCAGCGTCGCCGAGCATTTCGGCGCGGCTCTGACGGAGCGGGGATTCCGGGGCGAATACCGCACGCAGAACGTCTCGGGCTTCGTTCCGCAGATGAGCGCCGCCTCCGCGATGAAAAAACAGGGGCTCGACGCGGGATCCATGCTGCAAAAACTTGCCGGGGAAGAGGGGACGGCCCGATGAGCGAAAAAAAGCGCCTCGACGCCGAGCTCGTCGATCGCGGCATCCTCGGCAGCAGGGAACTCGCGAAGGCCGCGGTCATGGCCGGGCAGGTCTACCTGAACGGACAGAGGGCCGACAAGGCCGGCGAACAGGTCACGGAGGAGGATCGAATCGAATTTCGCGGCGAGACGCTCCGTTACGTCAGCCGCGGCGGGCTTAAACTCGAAAAGGCGCTCGCCGTCTTTCCGGGTGTCTCGCCCGCCGGGAGGGTCTGCATGGACGTTGGCGCCTCCACCGGCGGGTTTACGGACTGCATGCTGCAAAGCGGCGCCGAAAAGGTCTACGCCGTCGATGTCGGCTACGGCCAGCTCGCGTGGGCGCTTCGCACGGACCCCCGCGTCGTGAATCTTGAGCGCACCAACGTCCGCTACCTTACAAAAGAGCAGGTGCCGGAGCCGGTCGGGTTCGTGAGCATTGACGTGTCCTTCATCTCCCTCGGCCTCGTGCTTCCCGTGCTCATGCCATTTCTGGCCATGGACGCCGCCGTCGTCTGCCTCGTGAAACCGCAGTTCGAGGCCGGGCGGGAAAAGGTGGGCAAGCATGGCGTCGTCCGGGAGCCGGAGACGCACCTCGAGGTGCTCGAGCGGGTGCTCACCCTCGCGAGGGGCCTCGGATACGGCGCGCTCGGCCTCGATTTTTCGCCGGTCAAGGGCCCTCAGGGCAACATCGAATATCTGCTGGCGCTGTCGAAAGACGCTTCTTTGGATAAAACCGATCTTTCGCCGGAGGCCGTGGTGGCGGCCTCGCACGAAACGCTGAGCTGAGAGGGGATTTCCGTCATGAAAAAAAAGATCGAAACATTTCGACTTCATCCCTCCCGCAGGCCGAAGGCGTTTATTTCCGTCAATTTGACGCGGGAAAACGTGAAGCCCTGCGCGGAGCGGGTGATCGCCCGCCTGCTGGAGATCGGCGTCGCGCCCTATCTGGACGCCTCGCTGGAGGCCGTCTTTCCCGGGACGGGCGCGGGATTCCTGCCGCCCGAAACGGCGCTGCCCGCCTCCGACATCATGATCGTGATCGGCGGCGACGGGACGATCCTGCGCGCGGCGAGGAGCGCCATCCTCTACGACGTGCCGATCCTCGGCATCAACGCCGGACGCCTCGGCTTCCTCTCCGATCTCGAGCGGGAAGAGATCCCGCTGCTTGAGAAGCTCGTCCGCGGCGGCTGTCGGGTCGAGCGGCGCATGATGCTGGACGTCGTTTATGGGAGCGAGGTCGAGACGGCGGTCAACGACGTCTTCCTCTCCAAGATCGAGCCCGGGAAAATCGTCGATCTCGACGTGCGCTGCGACGGCAGGGAGGTCGCCCATTACCGGGCGGACGGCATCGTCTTCGCCACGCCGAACGGCTCCACCGCCTACTCCATGTCGGCCGGCGGCCCGGTGATGGACAGCGGGCTCGACGCGATCATCATGACGCCGATCTGCCCGCATTCCCTGATTTCCCGCTCGATCGTCTGCTCGGGGGACAAGACCCTGACGGTCCGGGCCGTCTGCTCCGACAGCGAGAAGGAGCTCGGCATCGTCGTCGACGGGGAAAAACGCATGGTGCTCCAATCGGACAACGAGATCTCGGTCCGCCGCTCGGAAAAATATATCCGCTTCGTCAGCCTCACGGGCCGGGGATTCTACGAGATCCTCAACGAGAAAATGATAGGGAGACGATGAAATGAAAACAAAACGCCACTCCAAGATCCTTGAACTCATTTCCGAAAAGGACATCACCACGCAGGAAGAACTCCTTTCTTGGTTAAAGGAAAGCGGCTTTGAGATCACGCAGGCGACCGTCTCCCGCGACATCAAGGAACTTCGCCTCATCAAGACGCTTTCCCCAAGCGGAAAATACCGCTACACCGCCGCCGCCGGGGAATCCAGCTCCGATATCGGCACCAAATACGCCATATTCAGCCAATCGGCGAAATCCGTGGACTGCGCGGGCAACATCATCGTCATCAAGTGCTTTACCGGCATGGCGAACGCCGCCTGCGCCGTTTTGGACGCGATGAACCGTCAGGGCATCGTGGGAACGCTCGCCGGGGACGACACGATCTTTGTGCTGATGCGGGATGAAAAGACGGCGCTCGTCCTGGTCGACGAAGTCAGGCGACTGATCGGCTGACGCTGAAAGAGGGATTCGTTTGCTTTCTCAGTTACAAATTCAAAATGTCGCGGTGATCGAAAACGTCTCGCTGGAGTTAAAGCCCGGCTTCAATGTGCTCACCGGCGAAACCGGGGCCGGGAAATCCATCCTGATCGACTCGATCCACGCCGTGCTCGGCGGCAGGACGCGCCGGGATCTGATCCGCACCGGGACGGAGAAGGCCTCCGTCCGCGCGGTCTTTTCGTCGTTGTCCGAAAAGGACCTCGCCGCGGTCCGGGCGCTCGGCTATGAGCCGGACGAGAACGGCGAGCTGCTCGTTTCGCGCGAAATTTTAGCGGACGGCCGCTCCGTGTGCAAAATCAACCTCTCTCCCGCGACCGCCGCCGTGCTCAAAGCGCTCTCCGCCGAGCTGATCGACATCCACGGCCAGCACGACAGCCGGATGCTCTCCGATCCCGGGCTGCATATGCTCTACATAGACGCCTACGGGGACACGGCGGCCCTCCGGGACGAATACCGGGCCTCCTACGAGGCGCTCCGGGCCGTGGAGAAGGAGATCCGAAAGCTCTCCGGCAGCGACGCGGAAAAGGCCTACCGGATCGACCTTCTGAGCTATCAGATCAAGGAGATCGAGGACGCCTCGGTCGCGGAAGGGGAGGAGGAGGAACTCCTCGCCCAGCGGAAGCGGATGAACGGCGCCGAGAAGCTCTCCGAGCTGATCGGGGAGGCGGTCGAGGCCTTCGACGGCGAAGACGGAGCCGAGGGCCTGCTTTCACGGATGGAGACCGTGATCGGCGATACCGCGAGACTCTGCGAATACTTCCCGGGGTTTTCCGGGGCCCCGGAGAAATTCCGCGGGATGTACTATGAGTTTGAGGAGCTCGCCAGCGAGATCCGCGCCTGCGCCGACGGGCTCGAGTTCGACCCGGCGCTGCAAAACCGGGTCGAGGCGCGGCTCGACGCGATCTACCGCCTGAAACGGAAGTACGGCGGCACGGTCGGGGCCATGTTCGACTATTATGAGCAGGCGAAGCGGGAGCTCGACGCGATCGAGTTTTCCGAAGAGAAGCTCGAGGAGCTCCACAAGCGGGAGAAACTTCTGCTCGGGGAGGCCTCCGGACTCGCCGAAAGGCTCACCGACGCGCGAAAAAAGGCGGCCGCCCGGTTTGAGCGAAGCGTCGCCGCCGAGCTTGCTTATCTCGATATGCCCAGCGCCCGGTTCGAGGTCCGCTTTGAAACCTCGGAGCTCTCCCCGGACGGGCGGGACGTCTTGGAATTCTATATCTCCACGAACGCCGGCGAGCCGCCTAAGCCGCTCGTGAAGATCGCCTCCGGCGGCGAGCTCTCCCGGATCATGCTGAGCATCAAGAACGTGCTCGCGGCAAACGACCGGATCGACACGCTGATCTTCGACGAGGTCGACACCGGCATCTCGGGTTCGGCGGCGGAGAAGGTCGGCCGCAAGCTCAAGCAGGTCTCGGAGGGCCGCCAGATCGTCTGCGTCACGCACCTCGCGCAGGTCGCCGCCTACGCGGACAACCACATCTACATCTCCAAGTCCATCGAAAACGGCCGCACTTATACGGAGGTGGAGGAGCTCGACCGGCCCGGCCGGATCGAGGCGCTTTCCCGCATCATGGGCGGCGCGGACGTCACCGATTCGATCCGTCAAAGCGCGGAGGAGCTGCTGCGCCTCTCCGGCAACTGAGGTTGACAAATCCGCCGGAATACGGTATAATCCGGAATTTGTATGCTTAAAGGCGCGCCGCGGGGACCGGGTTTTACTGAAACGCCGGGCAAACCGGCGGGCGCGATCGGGAATTTCATAAAAGGAGCGGGATCAGGATGAAAATTTACGAGGATCTGGCGCGCAGGGAGCTGATCGCCCAAGTCACCGGCGAGGAGGAGATCCGCAGGAGGCTGGACAACGACAAGGTCGTTTTCTATATCGGGTTCGACGCCACGGCCGACAGCCTGCACGTCGGGCATCTGCTCCAGCTTTTAATCATCCGCAGGCTGCTCGCCGCCGGCCACACGCCGATCCTGCTGCTCGGCACCGGCACCACCCTTGTGGGCGACCCGACCGGCAAGACCGATATGCGTAAGATGCTCTCCGCCGAGGAGATCGACTACAACGCCGACCGCTTCCTCGACCAGATGCGGCAGGTCGTCGATATCGACAAATGCATCGTCGCGCGCAACGGCGACTGGCTCAAACAGCTCGGGTATATCGAGTTTCTGCGCGACTACGGCCCGCATTTCTCCGTCAACAAGATGCTGGGCGCGGAGTGCGTCCGTTCCCGCCTCGAGCGTGGCTGCACCTTCCTTGAATTCAATTATATGATCATGCAGAGCTATGATTTTCTGGAGCTTTACCGCAGGTACGGCTGCCTCATGCAGCTCGGCGGCGACGACCAGTGGTCCAACATCCTTGGCGGCGTCGACCTCGTGCGCAGGGTGGAGAACAAGGAGGTCTACGGCATGACCTTCCAGCTCCTCACCACCAAGGAGGGCAAAAAGATGGGCAAAACCGAGGGCGGCGCGATCTGGCTCAGCCCGAACAAGACGTCCCCCTTCGATTTCTTCCAGTACTGGCGGAACGTCGACGACGCGGACGTCATCAAATGCCTCAAATTCCTGACCTTCCTGCCCGTGGAGGAGATCGAGGGCATGGCGCGCGCGATGACCGGCAGCGAGCTCAATCAGGCGAAGGAGACGCTCGCCTACGAGGTCACAAAGACCGTGCATGGCGAGGACGAGGCCCAAAAGGCGCTCGCGGCCGCGCACGCGCTCTTCTCCGAGAAGGCTTCCTCCGACGACATGCCGGCCGTCGAGCTTGAGGACGGCGATTTCACGGAAGGAAAGATCCTCGTCACCGACGCGCTGATCAAAACCGGCCTCACCAAATCCCGCGGAGAGGGGAAGCGCTTGATTATGGACGGCGGCGTCTTTATCAACGACGAAAAGATCGCCAACGCGTCCGCCATGCTCGATAAAGCCGACTTCGAGCATGAGATCGTTCTCAAAAAGGGCAAAAAAGTCTTCTATAAACTTTTTTTGAAATAAAAAAGTTGTGCGGCCACCTCCACGGTGGGGCTTTTCCGGCCCGGCGGGACCGGAACGCTTTTCCGGATAGGACGGCCCGCGCGGACAAAATCAGGCTTTTCCGCGGGACACGCGAAGGCCGTGCGGGAAACGACGGGTTCGCTCTTAGGGGACGAGCCCGCTTTTCTTAGGCGGGCGGGGAGGACGCCGCCCACTTTTCGGCATAAAAAAATGCCCACCGAAACCGGTGAGCAAGTTCTTCGGATGTCTCCGACAGGCTCCGCGTGACGCGTAGCCTGTTTTATTTTGTCTTCGCGGCTTCGGCGTCGGAAAACGCCGCGCCGGGGCAGGCGAACCGTTCGGATGTTTCCCGGCGCAAGGCGATCCCCGGACGCCGGGCGCTTCGTTCCAATGTCATATGGATTCGTCGATTACGGCGTGCTCAGATCGCTCTGGGAACTTTCCGCGGCATCCTCCGGCAGATCCATGCCGATTCCGGTGTAGACCGCCCCGAAAAGGGCCTTCGTATAGCCCTCCTGCCACGGATAGTAGTCCGAGGCGATCCCGGCGGTCTCGATCAGGCCGGCCGCGTCTTCGCCGCCGAGCTGCTTCGCGGCGGCATAAATATCGCCGATCTGCTGGGCGAAGAAGGTCTTATCTTCCTCCGTCAGCTTGCCGAACCATTCCTGCGTCGCGGCGGCGACCGCGTCTTCCTTCGGCTGGTCCTTTGTGTACCAGTCAAGCAGCGCGGCGGCTTTGATCGCGGCGTTCAGAGAACAGCCGGCCGTGCCCGGCCAGTAATTTGCGGAAATGTCGTCCAAAAGTGCGGTCAATGCGGGAAGCGCGCGCTCCGCGGCGGACGCCTCGGAGGTTGCCGCCTCCGATTCGGGGGCGGTTTCCGTCACGGAAGTCTCCGTCTCGGAAGTTTCCGGCTCGGAGCTCGACGGGGCCTCGGTGCCCGAGCAGCCCGCGAGCGTCGCCAGAATCAGCGCGCCGGCGAGGATCATTCCGAACATCTTTTTCATTCAAAAATCCTCTTTTCTGCGTTTCAGTCGGTGTTTTTAGTTGGTCTGCGCGGGGAGCAGGGCGGCGGCGTCGGAGGTATCCGCGGTCTCGCCTTCAGAAACAGTTTCCTGTTCCCCAGCGGCATCGGACGCGGCTTCGGAGGTTTCGGTCTCCGGCGCTTCCGGGGAAGTCGGCTCGGTCGCCGTTTCGGATTCCGGTGTTTCCGGCTCGTTCGCGGGCTCGGAAACGGAAGTTTCCGGCTCGGAGCTCGACGGGGTCTCGGACCCCTTGCAGGCGGCGAGCATCGTCAGCAGCAGCATACCCGCAAGCAGGACACTAAAAATCTTTTTCATTCAAAAATTCCTCTTTTCTGCGTTTTCGCGTTTTCACGCAGAGTTCATTATACCGCCCGAGGCACAAAAATCAAGCATTTAAATTTTAACAAAAACTCATGATTTTGTGACGAACATGCGAAATGTAATTGTTAAGTAAAATTACTTTACATTTTATTGGATGAGCATGTATTTTCTGAGAATGCCTTCCAGTTGCTCGGCCTTTTTGGCGTCCATCCGGCACAGCGGGGCCCGGCACGCCCCGACGTTAAAGCCGGTGAGCCGCATGGCCTCCTTGATGGGGATCGGGTTGACGTCGCTGAAAATCGCGTCGATCAGCGGCATCAGCAGGATCTGCTTTCGCGCGGCTTTTTGGGTTTTCCCGGCGAAATATGCCTCGCACATCTTGTGCACCTCCTCGGGGAGCAGGTTGCTGATCACGGAGATGACCCCCTTGCCGCCCAAGGAGAGGATCGGGACGACGTACTCGTCGCCGCCGGAATAGACTTCCAGCGCGTCCCCGCAGAGGTCCCGGATGCGGGCCACGTTCGCGATGTTGCCCGAGGCCTCCTTGATCGCGTAGACGTACTCGTTTTCGGCGAGGCGCGCGCAGGTCTCGGGCGCGATGTTCATCCCCGTGCGCGAGGGGACGTTGTAGAGGATCATGGGGAGGCAGGCGTGGCTCGCGATGCGGTTGTAGTGTTCCACAAGGCCCTGCTGCGACGTCTTGTTGTAGTAGGGGGTCACGACGAGAATGGCGTCCGCGCCGGCGTTGCGCGCGCTCATCGCGAGCCGTACCGTGTGCGCCGTGTCGTTGCTGCCCGCCCCGGCGATCAGCGGCACGCGACCCGCGATCGTCTCCTTCGCCGCAAGGGTGATTTTGTACTGTTCGTCGTCGGAGAGCGTCGCGCACTCTCCGGTCGTCCCGTTCACCACGATCGCGTCGACGCCGGCGGCGATCTGCTTTTCGATCAGTTCTTTCAGGC
Organism: uncultured Oscillospiraceae bacterium; assembly: GCA_964483415.1. Classification (GTDB taxonomy): domain Bacteria; phylum Bacillota; class Clostridia; order Oscillospirales; family Ruminococcaceae; genus UMGS1668. The sequence continues at coordinate 14,190 of CAZAAR010000020.1, read as the reverse complement.
GCGGATAATCGACGGAAAAATCGTCTTTCATCGGCGTCACGAGCGCGGTCCCGCACCCGGTAAATATAGTTTGTTTCATAAAAACACCTCCGCAGATAAGAATCATAAATTCCTATGCCGCGGAGGCCGTAATTATTCGATTCGCGTCTACCGGTCGAAATATCCCTCGGCCGCGAGCAGCTCGGCCAGCAGCACGCCGCCGCCCGCCGCGCCGCGCATCGTGTTGTGCGCAAGGCAGATAAATTTATAGTCGTATTGGCTGTCCTCGCGCAGGCGTCCGATCGTCACGCCCATCCCATTTTCGCGGTCGCGGTCGAGCTTCGCCTGCGGGCGGTCCGGCTCCTCAAAATAGGTTAGGAACTGTTTCGGCGCGCCGGGCAGCCCGAGTTGCTGCGGCCTGCCGGAAAAGGAGGCCCATTTTTCCTTGATCTGCTCGATCGTAGGTTTGTGCTCAAAGGAGACGAAGACCGCCGCGGTGTGGCCGTCGGTGACCGGGACGCGCACGCACTGGGTCGTGATGGCGGGGGAGGAGGCCGGCACGATCGCGTTGCCCTCGATTTTGCCCCAGAGTTTCAGCGGCTCCCGCTCGCTCTTCTCCTCCTCGCCGGGGATGTAGGGGATCAGGTTGTCGGCCATCTCCGGCCAGCGCGCGAAGGTCTTGCCCGCGCCGGAGATCGCCTGATAGGTGCAGGCGAGCACCTTCGTGATGCCGAACTCGCGCAGCGGGTGGAGCGCCGGGACGTAGCACTGGATCGAGCAGTTCGATTTGACGGCGATGAAGCCGCGCTTCGTGCCGAGGCGCTCCCGCTGGGCGCGGAGGATCTCCATGTGCTCCGGATTGAGCTCCGGGATGATCATCGGGACGTCCGGAACCATGCGGTTCGCGCCGTTGTTGGAGAGGACCGGGCATTCGAGCTTCGCGTAGCGCTCCTCGAGCGCCCTCGTCTCGTCTTTTTGGAGGCTGATCGCGCAGAAGACGAAATCGACCTGGGCGGCGATCTCCTCCGCGTCGGCGGTTGCGTCACAGACGATCAGCTTTCTGACGGAGTCCGGCATCGGGGCCTCCATCGCCCATCTCCCGCTCACAGCCTCCTCGTAGGTCTTGCCTTTCGAGTTGGCGGAAGCGGCGAGGGCTTTGATCTGGAACCACGGGTGCTCCGCCAGCAGCGTGACAAACCGCTGGCCGACCATCCCCGTCGCCCCGAGAATTCCGACAGAATACGCTCTCATGGGACATGCCTCCTCAAAAATCGGTTGAAAACAAAAGATATATGCAATATAATATATAAGTTCATTCCGAAAGTCAATTATTACGGAAAGTGTTTTGAAAAAATGAAGACAAGCGATTTCTATTTTGAGCTGCCCGAAGAACTGATCGCGCAGCACCCGGCCGAGCCGCGGGACGCCTGCCGGCTCCTTTGCCTCGACCGGAAGACCGGGGCCATCGCGCATAAGCATTTCTACGACCTCCCGGATCTGCTCGAGCCGGGGGACCTGCTGGTGCTCAACGATTCCCGCGTTTTACCGGCAAGGCTGATCGGGCAGCGGGAGGACACCGGCTCACCGATCGAGTTTCTGCTTCTCAACCAGCGCGAGCTCGACGTCTGGGAGACCCTCGTCCGCCCGGGCAAGCACGCGAAAGCGGGGAAGCGGTTCGTGTTCGGGGAGGGGCTTCTCCGCGCCGAGGTGACCGACATCGTCGAGGACGGCAACCGGATCGTCCGGTTTGAGCACGAGGGCAGCATCTACAACGTGCTCGATCAGATCGGGCGGATGCCGCTGCCGCCGTATATCACGGAGGAACTCCGCAACAACGAGGACTATCAGAACGTCTACTCAGATCCTGTGGGCTCCGCCGCCGCGCCGACCGCCGGCCTCCATTTTACGAACGGGCTGCTCGATAAAATCCGCGACAGGGGCATCGGCACCGCGTTTGTGACGCTCCACGTCGGGCTCGGGACGTTCCGTCCGGTCAAGGTGGAAAACATCGAGAGCCATATCATGCACTCGGAACATTATATGCTGCCGCGGGAGACCGCCGACAGGATCAACGAGACGAAAGCCGCCGGTGGCCGGGTGATCGCGGTCGGCACCACCTCCTGCCGGACGCTCGAATCCGTCGCCGCGAAGCGCGGAAAGATCGAGGCCGACGACGACACCACCGGTATTTTTATCTATCCCGGGTTTGAATATCAGGTGCTGGACGGGCTGGTCACCAATTTTCATCTGCCCGAAAGCACGCTGATCATGCTGGTGTCCGCCTTCGCCGGGTACGAAAACGTGATGCGCGCCTACGAGACCGCCATCGAGGAAAAATACCGCTTTTTTTCCTTCGGCGACAGCATGCTGATCTTATAAGCACGCATCGCGCCGCCGACCCCGCCTGACATGCGCGTGGCCGACAATGTGCTCATCACGGAAGGGCCGCCGGACGCGGAAGAGGAAGCCGGGCCGTAAAAAGGCGGGACGGCAGGCGGCCCGCCTTCCGGGACATCCGAGGGCAATATGTTAGTTTGATAAGGAGAACTCATGTTTACTTTACTGAAAACCGAAGGCCGGGCGAGACGGGGGACATTGGGGACCGTCCATGGCGACGTGCAGACGCCCGCCTTTATGAACGTCGCGACCTGCGGCGCGATCAAGGGCGGCATCGACTCCTTCGACCTCAAGGACCTGCACTGTCAGGTCGCGCTGTGCAACACCTACCATCTGTCGCTGCGGCCGGGCGACGGGGTGGTCCGCGATCTCGGCGGCCTGCACAGGTTCATAAACTGGGACCGCCCGATCCTGACCGACAGCGGCGGCTTTCAGGTATTTTCCCTCGCGAAGCTGCGCAAAATCAAGGAGGAGGGCGTCTATTTCCGCTCCCACCTCGACGGCCACGCGCTGTTTATGGGCCCGGAGGAGAGCATGCGCATCCAGTCGAACCTTGCGTCCACGGTCGCCATGGCGTTTGACGAGTGCGTCGAGAACCCCGCGCCGAAGTCCTACGCCGCCCAGTCCTGCAAAAGGACCGTGCGCTGGCTCTACCGCTGCCGGGACGAGATGGAGCGCCTCAACTCGCTCGAGACGACGCTCAACCCCGGCCAGCTCCTCTTCGGCATCAACCAGGGGTGCACGTTTTCCGACCTGCGGATCGAGAATATGCAGGAGATCGCGGAACTTGACCTCGACGGCTACGCCATCGGCGGCCTCGCGGTGGGGGAGCCCGCCCCGGAGATGTACCGGGTCATCGGCGACGTCGAGCCCTACATGCCGGCGGACAAGCCCCGCTATCTGATGGGGGTCGGCACGCCGGTCAACATCATCGAGGCCGTGCACCTCGGGGTGGACCTGTTCGACTGCGTGATGCCCAGCCGCAACGCCCGCCACGGCACGCTTTTTACATGGGAGGGTATCCGGAACCTCAACAACGTGCGCTATATCCGCGACGACGGCCCGATCGACCCGGAATGCGAGTGCCCGACCTGCCGCCTCCACAGCCGCGCCTACGTCCGGCACCTGCTGCGCGCGGAGGAGCTGCTCGCGCACCGGCTCACGGTCCAGCACAACCTGTTTTTCTATAATACGCTGATGGAGCGCATCCGTGAGGCGATCGAAACCGGGACGTTTGAGGCGTTTCGCGCGAAATATGTGCCGGTTCTCGGCAGAAGAATCTGATTTTTTCTTGCAACGCCCCGATATTTATATTATAATGAAACACATAGCCCGGAAAGGGCCAAAACGGAGGTGCAAATTAACCGATGCTCAATCATTTTCTTTTTGTGACCGCGCTCGCCGAAGGAACGGAAGCGGAAGCGGCCGCCGGAGGCACCCTTGGCGAAAGCCTGATCAGCTTTTTGCCGATCGTCGCCGTATTGATCGTCTTTTACTTCGTGTTGATCCGCCCGCAGCAGAGACAGCAGAAACAGGCGGAAAAGATGCGCAACGCGCTCGAGATCGGCGATGAGATCATCACCACCGGCGGCGTCATCGGCAGGGTCGTCTCCATCAAGGAGGACAACATCGTCATCGAGTCCGGCGGCGACCGCAACAAGCTCCGGATCGCCAAATGGGCCATCCAGCAAAACAACACGGTTCACGAGGATCAGAGCAAATAATTCATAAAACGGCTCCTGAAAGCATACAGTAAATCAGGTTGCTTTCGGGAGGGATGGGCTTGCGTGTAAAAGACAATGGGATTTCCGTGGCGCTTTTATCCTCTTTATTCGGCGCCGGGCTGGGGATTCTGACCGCCGCCGGGCTGATGGCGCTGATGTCGCTCGCGATGGCGAAGATCGACCTGCCCGCCGCGGCCATTTTTCCGATGGCGATGGTTGCGATCGGCGCCGGGTCCTTTGCCGGCGGGTTCCTCGCCGCGCAGATCAACGGCAGCAACGGCCTGATGTGCGGGGTGATCTCCGGCGTCGTCATGTTTTTGGTGATCTGGGCGGCATCTTCGGCATCGGGGATTTCAGCTTTCAGGCGTTCGTGCGCCTCGCGCTGACCGGATGCGCCGCCGTGATCGGCGGGATCGTCGGGGTCAACCGGATCCGGTAAAGGGTTGTCAAAACGCGACAGGTATGCTATAATTTGTGAATTATAAAAGATTTAGGAGGATGTCGATCATGGAACATATCAAAACCATCAATAAAGCCAATCTGAAAGAGTCCTGCGCGAAGGGCGGCTGCGGCGAATGCCAGGCCTCCTGCCAGTCCGCCTGCAAAACTTCCTGCACGGTCGCGAATCAGGAATGTGAGAACCAGGCCAGAACTCAGTCCAAGTAAACTTTGGAATCGACGTGAATTCGGGCACGCGGAAATGCGGGCCCGTTTTTCTTGAAAAGGATACATAAAATGGTACATACGTTTTTTCTAAACGGATATTATCTCGCGCTCGACGTCAACTCCGGGGCCGTCCACGCGCTGGATAAAGAGAGCTACGATGTGCTCTGCGCACTGCTGCCGGGGCCGATCCCGGCGGAATGCGGGGCGGAGGTCGTCTCGGCGCTCTCGGGGACCTGCCCGGAGGAGGAGATCCGCGAGATCTACGGCGAGCTGTACGGGCTCCAGCAGGCCGGGCAGCTCTTCAGCGAGGACACCTACGAGCGTTTCACCGACCTGATGAAGGGCGCGCCGATCAAATCCATGTGCCTGCACATCGCCCACGACTGCAACCTCCGCTGCAAATACTGCTTCGCCTCCACCGGGGATTTTGGGAAAGGGCGCATGCTCATGCCGGCCGAGACGGGGAAGAAGGCCATCGACTTCCTGCTTGCGCACTCCGGAAACCGGCACAATCTCGAGGTCGATTTCTTCGGCGGCGAGCCGCTGATGAACTGGGGCGCGGTCGAGGAGATCGTCCGCTACGCCCGCGCCAAGGAGGCGGAATTCGGTAAAAAAATCCGCTTCACCGTCACGACGAACGGCGTCTTACTCAACGACGAGAACATCGCTTTCATCAATAAAGAAATGAAGAACGTCGTCCTGTCGCTCGACGGCCGCAAAGGCGTCAACGACAACCTGCGCGTGACCGTAAACGGCGGCGGCAGCTACGACGTCATCGTGCCGAAGTTCCAAAAGCTTCTGGAGGGGCGCAGAGACGGCCCGTTCCCGGAGTACTATGTGCGTGGCACGTTCACGAAATACAATCTCGACTTCACCGAGGACGTCTGCCACATCGCGGCGCTCGGCTTCGATCAGCTCAGCGTCGAGCCGGTCATCGCGGACCCCGCCGAGCCCTACGCGCTGACGGAGGAGGACCTGCCGGCGATCTTCGAGCAATACGAGAAGCTCGCTCGGGAGATGATCCGGCGCAAAAAAGAGGGCAACTGCTTCAATTTCTTCCATTTTATGATCGACCTCGATCAGGGGCCGTGCGCGATCAAGCGGCTGCGCGGCTGCGGCTGCGGCAACGAGTACGTCGCGGTCACGCCCGACGGCGACATCTACCCCTGCCACCAGTTTGTTGGCAAGGGGGAGTGGAAGATGGGCAATCTCGACTCCGGCGAGCTCGATCTGAAGATCAAAGATCAATTCGCATGCTCAAACATCTATACGAAGCGCGGGTGCGGGGACTGCTGGGCGAAGTTTTACTGCTCCGGCGGGTGTAACGCCAACAACTACGAGCGAAACGGCGACATCAACGTTCCGGCGAAGCTCTCCTGCGAGATCGAGCGCAAGCGCGTGGAATGCGCGATCATGATTAAGGCCGCCATGGCGGAAAACGGATAAAATTCGGGGAATCCCGCCCCGCCGCGCCCGGCGGAAGTCTTTCGCACCGGCGGGGATGATGTTTTTCTCACCCAGAAAGGAGCTTTTCTATGAAAGTCTTGCTCGTAAACGGCAGTCCGCATGAAAAGGGGTGTACCTTTACAGCCCTTTCCGAAATCGCCGAAACGCTGAACGCGGAGGGCGTGGAGACGGAAATCATCCAGATCGGCACAAAGCCGATCGCCGGATGCCTCGGCTGCAAGGGCTGCGCCGAGACCGGCCGCTGCGTGATCCAAAGCGACTTCGTTAATGAGTTTTTGAATCTCGCGCAGGCGGCGGACGGCTTCGTCTTCGGCTCGCCGGTGCATTACGCCGCGGCCTCCGGGGAGCTGACCTCCTTTATGGACCGCGCGTTTCACGCGGCGCCGGGCGACACATGGCGTCTCAAACCGGCCGCCGCGATCTGCAGCGCCAGACGCGCCGGCGCGGCGACCGCCCTCGACCAGATCCAGAAATATTTCACCATCCCCGAGATGCCGGTCGTCTCCTCCCAATACTGGAACATGGTGTATGGAAACACGCCGGAGCAGGTGAGGGAGGACGTGGAGGGCCTTCAGACGATGCGCGTGCTCGCAGGAAATCTCGCGTGGTTCCTGAGATGCAAAGAGGCCGGGGAAAAAGCCGGCGTCACGCCGCCGGAGCGGGAACCCCGCCTCCGCGTGACGATCATCCGCTGAGCGGAAGGCCTCCGACGCCCGAAAAACGGGACGCGGAGGCTTTTTATATCATGAGCACCGTATTTGATACTGAAATCCGCCTGCCCATGGCGAGCCCTTTTATATCAAAGAAATCCATCCTTTATAGATTCGGCCATGGTCGCCGGGGCGGGGAACGCGGCATATTTTTGCGAGAGACCCTTTTGCTTTCGGCTGACGCGGAGGAATATGACTCCGCGAAGAATGCGGGATGGCCCCGGCCGCACGGCCCGCGGGCCTGCGAAACGGACAGGCTGCTTTCCCGTATGGAAGCTCGTGTGCCGGACTATTTTCCATATCGGGACCCGCCGACTAAGCGGCGGGGCCTCCTTGCGACAATCCAGTGTCATCTTAAAAAAATCTTAAACGGTCGGCCGCTGGTTTCTTAAATCTTTTTTCGGTAAAATGATTTCCGGAGGCGAGAAAATGTACAACATCTTGGTTTGCGATGATGAGCCCGATATCCGAAGAGCGCTGAAAATTTATCTCTCCGGCGAGGGCTGGGCCGTGCTCGAGGCGGAAAACGGGCGGGAGATGCTCGATCTTTTGGAAAAAGGGGACGTCCAGCTCGTGCTGATGGACATCATGATGCCGCGGCTCGACGGCATGGCGGCCACCGCAAAGCTGCGGGAGAAAAGCAACGTGCCGGTCATCCTGCTGACGGCGAAGAGCGAGGACAACGATAAAATCCTCGGGCTGACCGTGGGCGCCGACGACTACATCACGAAGCCCTTCAATCCGCTCGAGGTCATCGCGCGCGTGAAGGCGCAGCTTCGCCGCTACGCCTACCTCGGCGGCATGGAGCGGAAGCCGAAATCCCTCTCCGCAGGCGGCATCGAGCTCGACGACGAGGGCAAATCCGTCACGCTGGACGGGGAGGAGGTCTCCCTGACGCCGACGGAATACGACATTCTAAAGCTGCTTTTGGAAAATCCGGGCAAGGTCTATTCCTCCAGAGAGATTTACAGCCTGATCTGGGGGGATTCGCCGCTCGGGGCCGAGAGCACGATCCCCGTACATATCCGCCACCTCCGCGAAAAGCTCGAAATCGACCCGGCCAACCCGCGGTATCTCAAAGTGGTCTGGGGCAAGGGTTATAAATTGGAGGCTGGAAAATGAAAAAACTGACGAAAAAACTTTGGGCGAAGACCATCGCGTTCCTTTTGGTTTGCCTGCTGGTTCCGGTCGCGTTCGGAAGCGGGCTGGGTCTCTATTATGGGTATGAAAACGGTTGGTACGCTGGAAAGGAAGTTTCCTTTACAGAGAGCGATTGGTGCCTTTCCTACACATATGATAACCTGTACCGGATCGCCGACCGCGTTTACAGCGACGGCGTCGACCACGCGATCGACTCCCTCGCGAAATCGCCGGATCTGCTCGAAGAGGGCTTTTCCTACGCGATCCTCACGGAAGACGAAAAACCGCTTGCCGATACGACGGCGGACGGGGCCGTCTACGTCGCCTCCGTCACGGTGGAGGAGACCGACGATTCCGGCGTCGGAAACGGGATCTTTTACACCATAAAAGGCTATGTTACGCTCCCGGTCGAGGGCGGGGAATTCTATACCGCGAACAACGTCTACCGCCTGATCTACGGCCTCCGGGAGGAGTTTTTCCCGATCTGCGCGGGCTCCGTGCCGCTCCTGATCCTGCTGTTCGTCTTTCTGATGGCGGCTGCCGGGCATAAGGACGGGGAGGACGGCGTCGTGCTTGCCGGGCACAACCGGATCCCGCTGGATCTCTACGCGGGCCTTTGCTTTTTCGCCGGGGCCGTGATCTTCTGGGTCGCGAACGAGCTTTTCTTTTACCGGGGAAGCCTCGATATTCTGTCCGATTTCATCGGCGCCGCGATCGTCTTGCTCGGCTGGTCGGCCGTATGCCTCGCCTTTTGCATGACCGCCGCCGCGAGGCTCAAAGCGGGCAAATGGTGGCGAAACACGATCGTCTGCTCGGTCCTTGGATTTGTCTTCGGGCTGATCTCCGGGCTTATCAAGGCGCTGCCGATCGTCTGGAAAACGGCCGTTTTCACTGCGGTTTTTCTGCTCGCCAACATGATCTTCGCGGCGGTGGCTTTCAGCCGAGGCTCTTTCTTTTTCCTCTTCCTGCTTCTGATGATGGATTTTGCCGTGCTCTGCTCCCTGATCGCGGTCGCGCTCCAGCTCCGTATCCTCCGGAAAGCCGGAAACGCGCTGGCCGAGGGAAATTTGGATTATCAGGTGGACTCCTCCAAGCTCTGGCTGGATTTCAAGGCGCACGGCCAAAATCTCAACAGCATCAGCCTGGGTATGGCCAAGGCGGTCGAGGAGCGGCTCCGCAGCGAGCGCTTCAAAACCGAACTGATCACCAACGTCAGCCACGACCTCAAGACGCCGCTGACCTCGATCGTCTCTTATATCGACCTTCTAAAAAAGGAAGATCTCCAAAACGAAGCCGCGCGGGAATACATCGACGTGCTCGACCGCCAGAGCGCGAAGCTCAAAAAGCTGACGGAGGATCTCGTGGAGGCCTCCAAAGCCTCCTCCGGCGCGATCGCCGTCAACAGGGAGAGCCTCGATCTCGCGGAGCTGGTCGGCCAGTCCGTCGGGGAATACGCGGAAAAGTTCGGGACCGCGGGCCTTGAGCCGATCGTCGGCCTCCCGGAGGAAGGAGCCGCGATCCGCGCGGACGGACGGCTGCTCTGGCGCGTGCTCGACAACCTGTTACAGAACACCCTCAAATATGCGCAGCCCGGGACAAGGATCTACATCGATCTCAAAAAGTCTTACGGCAAGGCGATCCTGACGCTGAAAAACATCTCCCGGGAGCCGCTCAATATCCCGGCGGATGAGCTGATGGAGCGCTTCATCCGCGGCGACGCCTCCCGCAGCACGGAGGGGAGCGGCCTTGGGCTCTCCATCGCCAAATCCCTGACGGAGCAGATGGGCGGCAGCCTGAATCTCTATCTCGACGGCGATTTATTCAAGGTCGCCTTGCTCTTTCCGCTCGAGCAGCAATAAAATCTTCCGAAGAAATCGAAGGCCCCGGTTCTAACCCGAGGCTTTTCTTCATATAGTGAGGCAAAGAAAGCCTGTCCCAAGCATACGGAGATGAAAAGATGAGCACGAAAATGAAACGAAATATCCACAGCAACGGCCTGTTCTTCGTCCTGATGCTGGTCTATATTTCCGGGAGCGCGGCCGGGATCTACTGCATTTCCTACCTGCCGACGGCGATGCTCGCGGAGATCAGCGGCCTCGCGGAAAAGGTGTTTACCGTCGAAAGCGGCTCCTTTTTTCCGATGTTCCTGTCCGAATTCTGCTCCGAGATCCTGTTCCTGACCGTCGTCATGTTTTCCGGATTTTGCGCGCTCGGGCAGACCGTCACCGTGTTTGCCGTGGCGCTCAAGGCCGCCGCGAACGGACTTTTGTGCGGAATCTTCTTTTTTCGGAGCGGCTCCGTGCAGCTTTTGGAGGCGTTGGAGCTCCTGTTTGCCGACGGGTTCCTGTTCGCGTTTCTGTTTCTGACCGCCTCGGAGGCCTCCGTACGGCTCTCGGGCAACCTGTTCCGCCAGGTTTTCGGAAGGGGAGAGGCCGCCGTCGTCGTCTCGCCGGATTCCGGGCCTATTTCCATTGAAAAAGCGCACCAGCAAGCCATTGATTATGCGATCGACTACGTTGTAAAGTACTTTATCTTTGCATCATTTTGCGCGCTGATCTCGGCGCTCTCGGCGTTCATTAAGCTGTTATTGATTTAAAATTTATGTAAAAGGGGAGAGCGGGGACGGATTTTGGACGGGGAAGGCGGTTTTGGCGGCGAAAAAAACGCGGGGCATCCGCCGGGAACGCCGACCATCCGCGCTTCCGAACGCGTGTGCCGGCGGCCTTCGGACGCGCCGAAAAAAGAGCAAGTAAAAAAGGGGAGAGGGCTCCCCTTTTTATTATTATAGATTTGTTTCCGGCCGCTCCTCCGTCTCTTCCTCCGCGGGGTCCTCCGCGTCTTGCGGAGGTTTTGTTTCCCGCGTTTTTTTCCGTTTCACATTTCCAAGCGGGGATTTTGTGACCGCCTCTTCGATCTGCCGGTTGCTGACATGCGTATAGATCTCCGTCGTCGAGAGGCTTACGTGGCCGAGCATCTCCTGCAATACGCGGATATCCACGCCCGCGTCCTGATACAGCAGCGTCGCCGCCGTGTGCCGCAGCTTATGCGGCGAATAGCCCATGCCGTCCAACCCCGCCTCTTTGAGACAGAAATCCACAATCTGCTCGACCCTGCGCGCGCCGATCCGTTTGCCGCTGCGGCTCAGAAAAAGCGCGTTTTTATCGGCCCTTTTGATCTTCCCGCCACCCAGCACGCCGAGGTAGCTGTCGATCGCGGCGAGGCAGGAATCGTTGAGGTAGACGATCCGCTCCTTGTTGCCTTTGCCCAACAGCTTCAGCCGGTTCTCGCGGATGTCGCCGAGATTGATGCCGACGAGCTCCGAGAGCCGCATCCCGCAGTTTAAAAACAGCGTGATCATGCAGTAATCCCGCTCTGTAAAATCGGTTTGCACATGCGCCAGAAGCTCCAGCGCCTGCTCGAGTGTCAGGTATTTCGGCAGCGATTTCTTTAACGACGGCGTCTCGAGGTTCCGCATCGGGTTCTCCGTGATCTTTCCGGCCGAGACCATCAAGTATTTATAAAACGAGCGTAGCGCGGAGATCTTTCTGGATCGCGCCTTCGCGTCGTTGCCGTGGTTCCGCTGAAATTCGCTCAGAAACTCCATCGCATCGAAGCGGGTGGCGGCTTTCACGGCCTCGAACGGCAGATCGCCGATTTCGATTTTTTCATAGGGATCCTCGGAGGAAGCGGAGCCGTTTTTGATTTTCAGAAAACGGAGAAAGGAACGCAGGTCTATGTAGTAGCCGTCGACCGTGCGCGGAGACCGGCCCTTGATGGTCTCCATGTAAAAGAGGAATTCCCGCAGGTAATCCGGGCAGTCCTCCAGATTCTTCTTATTCAAAGCGTTTTGCCTCCCCTTAATTTCGCTAAATTTCTATTTAGCGAAATAGCATCCATAGGGAAATCCTACCATGGCCGCTTCCCCCTGTCAAGTCATAGGTTCAAAGATCACGGAGCCGCGCCCTTTTCGCCGAGCACGAGGATCCCGCCGATGTCCCTCGGCACGCCTTTGCACACGGATTCCAGATAGATCCCGCGGTTGCGAAGAAAATTCAAGATGTCTTCGCCGTCGCGCAGCTGCCTGATGTCGCCCGCGCAAAACGCGAGCGTCTTCCCCAGCAGCCCACAGCAGCCGCCGAGAAACCCGTGCGTAAACCCCTCCAGAACGATATCCTCCGGGTGCCGGATCAGAAGAACCTCGGCCCCTCCCCTTTCGGCGGCGTCCGCGATGCCCGGATCTCCCGTGAGCACGGCGTCCGGCGCCGCGATGAAGACGGAGCATTTCGCGTAACCCTGCCGGACCGGGATGGCCTTTATTTTCCTTTTTTTGTCAATTTCCGCGATCGCGCCGTCGGCCGTATGCGGATTATAGAGGATTTTGTCGCCGAAAAAAGCCGCGTTGAGCCGGCAGACCTCCGGATAGCTGGCCCCGAGGGCGACGTCCTCTTTCAAAAAGCGAAAACCGGCCTCTATGAGCGTTGATCGGACGGGCTCCGGGCACGGGGCCGCCAGCAGTTCGTCCCCGCCAAGGTGCAATAGCTGAAGATCCGGATGCGACCGGAGTCCCGCCGGCAGGGCCTCGCGGGGCGGCACCGGCGCCGTCTCGACCCCGCACAATTGCAGGTAGGCGATGACCTCCGGCTCTTCGGCGGAGACGGCGGCGAAACAGACCTCCCCCTCCGGCAGGTTCGGAGATTTTACGAAATTCATGGTTCCTCCCATTTGGACGGATCGGCGCATTTTTTATTCCCGGTCTGCCGCGATCATTGGCGTGCTCAATCTTTTAGTAATATCGCAAAAAGCGGCGAGAACGCCGCCTCCTCCCCTTCCGGGCGCTTGATTTTCAAGTAAATACGTTTTTGGCTGGTGAAATCTCCGGTGACCGCTTCTCCGGTTCCGGTCTTTCAAAGCCTTTTTATTTCAGTCTCTCGAGGGATTCCATTTCGGCGCTTCCCTTTTTCCGTGCTCATTTTTCCGGATTCTCTTCCCCGATGCCCTCCCTTTCCGCGGCCTCCCGGACGGCCCGGAACGCCTCCCCGACCGAGCGCACGCCGACGAGCGCGATTTTGTAATCCTTCGCGTTCAGGTTCTTCAGGCAGGGTTTGGGCAGGATGCAGGTGGTAAAGCCGAGCTTCTCCGCCTCGCGGATGCGGCTCTCGATGCTGCCGACGCTGCGGATCTCGCCCACAAGGCCGACCTCTCCGAACGCGACGACCCCGTTCCCGACCGGCGTGTCCGTCAGGCTTGAGATCAGCGCGATCACGACCGGCAGATCCGCCGAGGGCTCGTCCAGCCAGAGGCCGCCGACCACGTTGATATAGGTGTCCATACTGCCGAAGAAATAGCCGGCGCGCTTTTCGAGCACGGCCAGCAGCAGCACCGTGCGGTTGAGATCGAATCCGGTCGACGTGCGCCGCGGCATGCCGAACCCGGTTTTGGAGACCAGCGCCTGTACCTCGGCGAAGATCGGCCTAGAGCCCTCCATCACACAGGCGGCGCAGGTGCCCGACACATTCTCCGGCCGCTCGGAGAGCAGCATCCGGGATGGGTTTTCGACCTCCGCGAGGCCGTTTGTCCCCATCTCAAAAATGCCGATCTCGTTGGTAGAGCCGAAGCGGTTTTTTACGGCGCGGAGGATCCGGTAATTCATCGTCTTCTCGCCCTCGAAATAGAGTACCGTGTCGACGATGTGCTCCATCACCTTCGGGCCCGCGATCGCCCCGTCTTTGTTGACGTGGCCGGCGATCATGAACGGGACGCCGGTCCTTTTGGCGGTCCTCGTCAGGATCGCCGCGCACTCGCGCACCTGCGAGACGCTGCCGCTCGAGGAGGCGAGCGCAGAGAAATTCATCGTCTGGATCGAATCCACCATCACCATATCCGGCTCCACCGACGCGATGGCGTTGACAACCTGTCCGATATCCGTATACGGCGCGAGCAGCAGGTTCCGGCTGTCGATGCCGAGGCGACGGGCGCGCAGCTTAAGTTGGGCCTTGCTCTCCTCGCCCGAGACATATAAAATTTTTAGTTTGCCGCAGAGCTTGCCGCAGACCTGAAGCAGCATCGTGGATTTGCCGATGCCCGGATCCCCGCCGAGCAGCACGACG
>CAZAAR010000019.1:0-31671 GCA_964483415.1 uncultured Oscillospiraceae bacterium | reverse complement strand
CCTTCGCGTCAAGGACGTTGAAGCATCTCTCATACACGCGGCCCTCGCGAACAACCTCATACCTCTTGAGCTGATCCTTTTTGGGCTCCTGATCAATGGCCATCGTATTCGCTCCTTTAATTTCTTCCCCGAATGGAGAAGTTCTTTCTACGCTTCCATTTTACCGTTTATTTTGCCCTTTGTAAAGCACCAAAACAAACTTTTTCGCAATTTGGGCGAAACGCCGGCGGAAAACCGGCCCGCGCCCGCGATCCCGCCCGCAGACGCGCCGGATTTGAAGCGGCCGTCTTCTCGGGGCGGCCATCTTTTCAAAGCGGCTGTCCTCTCGAAGCGGCCCCGCTTTTCCCGGGGCCCGCCCCGTCCCGCCGCCGGGGGATCATTTGATCCTGCCCTTTTCGATCTCCGCGGCGAGCGTGCTCTTCCCCTCGCAGACCGCCTTGAGCGAATCGTAATAAAATTCGATATAGTGGAGCATCAGGGCGAAGTGGTCGAGCGCCTGCTGCTCGGCGTCCAGCAGATCCGTCCCGCCGCGCAGCAGCAGGCCGTCGCGGTAGGAGACGACGCCCAGATTCGTCTGGATCAGAAACGCGCCGGTCGCCGTCTTCCAGTTGCAGTGGCGGCAGAAATGGTCGACCTCCGCAAGATTCTCCGTCCCGATGGGATCGATCAGCGCGAAATGGATCTGCAAGGTCTGCACGTCGCCGCCGGTCAGGACCTCCAAAGGGGCGAAGACGCAGGTCAGCGCGATCACATTCTCCCCCTCCTCGTCGCCGAAAGCGGCGTGCAGCGAGACCGGGAATCCCTCTATATGCTCGACCGTCGGCTCGAAGCCGTAGCTGCGCAGCCCGTCCGCCAGCCCGCTCAGAAACGTCTCCTCGTCGAAGCGGGCGGGCGTCTCCTCCGTGTCTTTTCCGGTTTCGTCCGCCGGGGCAAGGGTCCGTTCGTTTTCGTTATCGGTCATTTTTTGGTTTCCTCCGTTCCTTGACGTTTGGGGAAATGGGGTCTTTCTTATACCACGGCGTTCCGGTCGCCGAACATGTCGCCCGCGAGGCGCCGGGCGCCCATGCCGCGCATATGCTGCTGCGCGTACGCGCCCCTGCCCGTGCCGATGTCCCTGCCGTAGCCGGAGAGGAACTGATCCCTGTGGGCGGCGACCTCCTCGTCCGACTCGTCGAAATGCCCGAACTTCGCGCCCACGTCGGCGCGCCACTTGATGAGCTCCGGGAACACCCGGACGGCCGGATTCTTGATCAGATTCCGGTAGTCCTTGCGCTCGGCGCCCATCTTCCCGGCCACATCTTTTAAAGAGGGCAGCGGTTCCCAGCGGTTTTTGAGGGCGCCGAGATCGAAGAGCATCTGGATGCCGGGCATCTTATCCGCGCCCGGGTCGGCCACCGCGGTCTGTTTTTTATCCGCCTTCATCGCCTCGCGCCAGGCTTTGACCTCACCGGGGTCGTAGGCCTCTTTGGCGGCGTCGATCAGCATATTCGCGGCGTTGCGGTAGATGGCGATGTCGGAGAGCTCGGCCCGTTTCCCTTTTGGGGAGCCCATCTCGAAGCAGATCAGACGCTTGAAAAGGCGGGTGGTGTCCCTGCCGTGGGAACGCTTGCCCTCCCTTGTGACGTGCGCGATCTTTGCGATCTCCTGATCGGATTTGCCCGCTTTCCTCGCCTGCTCGACTTCCTCGGCGTTGAAGGCGGTATAGGCCTCGTCGATGATGTCCTGAATGATCTGGTCAAGTTTTGTGAGCTCGTCGGAGGTGCCGCTGTACCGGCCGAGGTGGGAGAAGCCGGCGTTGGCGCGCAGTTTTTCCTTTTCGGCGGCCTTTTGCTCGTCGGTCATCTTCCCCGGATCCGTTTTGTCCACGCCCTCCGCGGAGGAGGAGAGCGCGGCGGTCACATATCTGCGGCGCGCCTCCATCGTCTGCGTGAGGTTCATGCCGATGCGCATACGTTTCTGGACGTGCTCGGCGATCATCTTCGAGATGGAGAGCGCGGCGCTGAAGGCGCTGACGCAGGCGCCGATCCACGAGGCCACGCCGGTGACGTCGAGGATGCCGGCCGCGGTGTCGCAGACGCCCTTGAGCACGTCGATGCCGGCGTTGAACATCTCCTGCCCGGCCTTTTTTTTCATCAGGTCGCCCATCCGGATCGTGCTCGCGAATTTTTCAAAGGCGAGCGGCGCCTTCTGCATGGCGCTGTCATAAGAGGTCTTTTTGGTTTTGGCGGAGGCTTCGGCCGTGTCTTTTGTGCTGACCATCTTGTCGGCGTTGGAATCGTTGATCCCGCCGGGGTAGCCCTGCTCGAACGAGGATTTAAAGAATTCAAAATCGAGCTGCGCTTTCTTAAAGGACTCCAGCGTGTCCATGAGCTTTTGCTGCGCGGTCCGGTTTTCGCCGCGGCGAAGCTCCTCCTCGCTGGTCAGCGCCTCGTGCTCGGCGTCGCTCTTGCGCGGCATGGCCTCCGTGGCCGCGGTGTGGGAGGAGAGGATCGCCTCCTGGGCGGCGAGGGATCTCCGGGCGTTTTCGAGCATGGCCTCCGCCTGGGTGAGCCCGCTCTCCGCCGTCTCAAAGTGGCTGTAAAAAGACCAGACGTCCTCATTTTTAGACTCATAATTGATATAAAACGCCATGACGCCGCTGAAGGCGGGCATCAGGGCGCCGAACGTGGTGTCTGTCGGCGCCAGGGGGGCGGTCCCCGGCTGGCTCTGCGCGGCCGCGGCCTTGCTCTCCTCGGCCGCCTTTTTGTGTTCATAGATGATCTGCAGCTTGGACATCGGGTGGAACTCCTCGCGTTTATCCTTCGCCACAGCGTCGAGGTCGATCCCCTCGGTCAGGAACGCGGAGGCCACCTTGTCTTTGCGCTTTTTAGCGAGGTCGCGGGAGGCTTTGCTCTTGGTGACATGGGTCTCCGCCTGATCGACCGCTCTGCGGCGGTCCTCGCGGATCCGCTGCATATTGGCGAGCTTGTCACGTTCGGCCTGATGGGCCGCGCGCTGCCTGCCGGAGGCCGTGACGGAGGCGGAGGCCGTCCTAAAGGCCCGGTTTTTGTCGGAGTAATCCGTCTTTGCGGATCCGGCGCTGCCGTGGGCGGCCGAAAGCGCGCTTTTGAGCTCCCGGTATTTGTCGCCGACCGCCGCGTCGGAGGGATCAAAGTCAAACCGCTTCCCGACATGGAAGAGCGCGCTCTTCATCCGCCCGGAGACCGCCGCGGTCTCGTCGGCGTCGTAGCGCAGGCCCATCAGCTCCTTGGTGATGGCGCTCTTTGGGGCCTCAAGGTCGATGCCGGCGGCCGTGGCCTTCGCCTTCATGGTCACGACGAACTTTTTGGCGTTTTCCCGGGCCTTGCCCTGCTCGGCCATATTGCCGATGCCGACGGCGACGTCCAAAAGGCCGAGGACCGACTGAATGCCGGGGACCAGCTTTCCGATCCCGGTGACGTCGCTGACCCCGGTTCCGGAGATGACGTCCCTCACGTCGCCGACGATGTTGGAGATGCCGGTGAGAAACTTGCCGGAGTTGCTTATGAGGGAGAGGAGGCCCTGCCAGCTTGGGTCTTCGCTAAAATCATAAAGATCTGTGCCGACACTGATGCCGCTCGTGATGACGCCGAGGCTGTCGCCGACCCCTTTCACATGCGGGGCGAATTTGGAAACCTTTGATACGGCGCTCATCACGCTCGAGGTGGAGCTGACGGAGGAGGTGACCGGATCGAGCACGCCCGTCGCCATGTCGAGGCGGTCGCGCTTGCCGGTTCTCACCCGCCCGTGCTGTTGGGCGGGGGCGGAGCCGGTCGGGGCCTTTTCCGCCTCCTCCACGAGCTTCTCGCGCAGCAAAAACATATCGTCGAGGCCGCGCTTCCATACGCCCTCCCGGACATAGGGGGCCTTGTTGACGGTCTTCATTTTATCGGATTTCATGATGATGCCCTGTGCCGGGGCGTCTGCGGAATTCCCGGCGCCGACGCGGACCGTCCCGCCGCCGACGGAGAGGCCCGCCGCGGCCCTGCCGCCCTCGGCGTCCGCCCGGCGCTCGAGCATGCTGCTGTGAAGGAGACGCCCGCCCGCGCCGGCGGACTCGCCTCGCGCCTGGGAGACCACATGGGCGATCTCGTGGCCGATCACGCTGCGCCCGGAGTCGGTCTCCGGCCGGAAATGACCCGGCGCGAAGCCGATGGTGCCGCCCTGCGCGACCGCCTCGAAGCCGTGCCGCTCAACCGACGGGTTTTCATATAGGCGGAGCCCGGAGAGATCGGCGTGGAAGGAGTCCTCCATGCGGCTGCGCAGCGGGGTAGGCATGGAGAGTTTCCTCATGGCGGAGAGCGCGTTCCCACCGGTACCCAGCAGGCCTTTTCCGGTCTCCGCAGCCGTTTTCGTGGGCTGGGCCGATCCTTTTTTCCACTTCTTTTTCTCGGTTTCCAAATCTGCCGAAGCCATGGACTATCCCTCCGTCTCTCAAAGATTGCCGCAGTCGAATCGTTTTTTACAGAATGCGCAGGCGGGGCATGACCTTGCCGTTTTTGGCAAAATCGAGCCGGATCGCCTCCACGATATAAAAGGCGGTGATCCTCTCCGCGCCGTCGTAGGCCGCGAGGTAGGCGGCGTTGCGGGCCACCATCCCGGTTCGGACGGGGCGGGAGGATTCGATGTTACAGAATGCGCAGGCGGGGCATGACCTTGCCGTTTTTGGCAAAATCGAGCCGGATCGCCTCCGCGATATAAAAGGCGGTGATCTTCTCCGCGCCGTCGTAGGCCGCGAGGTAGGCGGCGTTGCGGGCCACCATCTTGATCTGGCTGGGGCTGTATTCGAGATCCTCGGCCAGAGCTTCAAACGGGATCCCCCCGGCGAGCGGGCACTCGGGCGGGAAGGCGTTTTTCCAGAGCAGGAGCCTTGTGGCGGGCTCCGGGAACGGGATGTTGACCATATATTCGATGCGGCGGTAAAACGCCCGGTCGAAATTCATCATCATGTTGGTGGTGAGGATGCAGATGCCGCCGAATTCCTCCATTTTCTGGAGCAGGTGGTTGGTCTCGAGGTTCGAGTATTTGTCGTTGGCGCCGCTCATCTCCGTGGAGCGCTGGGAAAACAGGGAGTCCGCCTCGTCGAAAAACAGGATCGCGTTGGCGCTCTCCGCCTCGCGGAAGACCTCGGTTAAGTTTTTCTCGGTTTCGCCGACATATTTGCTAAAGATGGAGGAGAGGTCCACCTTGAGCAGATCGAGCCCCAGCGCCTGGGCGACGACGTGCGCGCACATCGTCTTTCCGGTGCCCGGGCTGCCGTAAAACAGGATGCTCACGCCCTTCCCGTAGGCGTATTTTTTACCGAACCCCCATCGGCTGTTGACGACGTATTGTTTGTCGACCCGGTCGATGATATGTAAGACCTGCAAGCGGACGGGGTCGGGCAGGATGATGTCGTCGAGGGTATAAAACGGTTTCACCTTATTGCAGTGCGGCGTGCGGTTCTTCACGTCGCTCGCCCGGATGACGGCGGCGATGTCCTTCTCCGTGAGCGGCCGGTCGCCGGCCTCAAAGAGGGCGGTGCGAACGGCGTCGCGGATCTGCCGCGGCGTCATGCGGTAGCGGGTCGAGAGGGCGTAGGCGTCCTCCTCGCGGAGCAGGCGGCCGATGTAGTGGCTCCACAGCGACTCCGACTCCTGCGGCGTGAGCCGCCCGACCGGGAAAAGGACCGGGGAGAACGCCCCGCTCTCCGGGAGCGGAAAACCGGGGCCCGCGAGTATAAACACGAAGAGAAACCCGAATTCCGCGAGCGCCGAGAGGATCTCCTCCGGTTTATGCGCGGACTCCGGGTCCCCGAAGCAGAGCACGGGGACGAAGCCGTGGATGGAACAGGCGGCGGCGACGGCCGTACAGGCGGCCCGGTGATCCGCGGGCGGGAGCGCGTCCATCGCGTCGAGATCGAGGAAGAGCAGATCGAGGCCCATCCGGCGCGCGGCGTGGCGGATCAGGAAATGCCGTCCGCATCCCTCGTCGCCGCAGAGGGCGGCGATCACGGGATATTCCTGCTCGTTGGAGGCGGCCCAGACGGCGCAGACGCGGTCGAGCAGCTCCTGCCGGATCAGGACGGGCTCAAGGCTGTCCCCATCCCGGCGGGAGTCGAACAGCTCGGTGAATTCGGAGAGAAACGCGTCCGGCAGGCGGTTGCCGAGAAACGCGTGAAACACGCTCTCCCGCAGCAAAAAGGAGGAGGAGAGCCCTCTGCCGCTGCCGACGAAAAAGAGGTCCCAGCGGTAGCCGGAGTGCGGGAAGACGAGGCAGTCGCTCAGCGAGGGCGCCTCCTCCAGAGAGGAGAGGCCGTAGGCGAGGGAGAGCGTCGGCAGCGCCTCGGCGGGGCCGGCCTGCATCCGGCCGAAGATCTGCTCGTATTTCCTGTCCGCGAGCACGGCCATGCCCAGCAGCACGCACAGGCGGCGGAAGTGATCGTGGAAAAGGCTCCCGAAGACCCAGGAAAGCGGGTTCGGCCGCCCCTCGCAGGCGTCCCCGATCCGGCTCTCGAGATAGGCCCAGCCGTCCGAGATCTGCCGGCGGAACTCCGGCTTCAGCCCGAGGTCGCTGTTGCGCAGATAGGAGAATTCGAGCGAGACGGGGATCCGCTCGGGGCGGATGGCCGTCCCCGGCAGATGAAAAAGGGAGGGCTTGCCGCCGGCCTCGGTCTCGGCGAGGGCGGCGAAGCCGAGGTAGAGGTCCACGAGCCGCAGGCAGTCGCGCGCCTGCTCCTCAAAGCTGAGGAAGGGCGTCCCTATCTTTTTTCGGTCGAAATATTTGTCGAACAGTTCCAATTTATTTCTCCCCTGAAGAATTGAGCGGCCAAAACGGGTTCCGGACGGCGGTTCCCCGGTCCGGGAGGCGTCCGTCGGGCCGAAACCGCGCTTTTTCAGGAAGGTACTTCCAATTATCCATTTTTATTATACCGATATTATTTTTAAATTGCAACTGACCAAAAGTACAGGATCCGGCTTTTTATCCAATTTTTCCGTCCGTTTTGCCGCCCCTTTTCCGGAGGCGGACCCGTGGGAAGGGAGCGTTCGCGACATGCCGGGCTCCGGCGCCGCCGGCCGGAGAAGGGCCCCGGCGGGCGCGACGTGCTCGCACAGGCCGATTCCCCCCGCGGCGGCGTGCTCAAACCTCCGCGGCGGCGAGCATCGGCGGTCCCGCCGCGCGGAAATTTCCGGCGGCGGGACCGTGCCGCACCGAGATCCGGGTGTAAAATGTGACAAATTATTTTTGCAATATTGAAAAAAAGAGAAAAATCCGGTCAAATATTCATAAATTGTCACAAAATCGAAAATTTTATCCCGCTTGTTCTTGTAAATTTATTATTAAAGTGATACACTGAATAAAAAATTGAGAGAGAAATTATCGGAAAAAGTAATTCCGTAGGAATTCCTGACAGACAGAAGAGACTTCGGCGGCGGCATGAGCATATCGGATGCTTTCGGCGCCCCGGATACCGGCATATCGCCGGGTTTCGTTTTTGATTTTTTCGTGTGCCGCCGGTCGCGGGCCGCAACGCGGAAAAGCCATCCCGGCGTCAAAAACGGTCGGCCGCCGGTCGCGGCCCGCGCCGCGGCGTCCCTGACGCCCGCAGCGAAACGTCAGGCAATCCTATGCGGTCTGTATGAATGATCATGCAGAAAACAGAAGAAATCCCATCCGCCGGGAAAAGGCGACCGGGATTATTTCAGGTTGAAATGCAGGAGGGAATTTATGGAGTATCCGTTGTTGGGCAAACTGGAAGAATTGGGATGCAATATCAGAGACGGGTTATACAACTGCATGGATATGGAAGATTTTTATATAAAGATGGTAAAAAAGGCGGTCACGGAGGATTCCCTCCTCCCGCTGATCAACGCCTGTAAGGCCGAAAACGTCAAAGCCTGTTTCGAGCGTTCCCATGCGCTGAAGGGCGTGTACGCCAATCTCGGCCTCAGACCGCTTCTTGATCTTAACACCCCGATCGTCGAGACCACCCGGCACGGCGGCTTCGACGGTGTGCCGGAGGCGCTCGAGAAACTGATCGCGGAACATAACCATTTCGAGGAGGTCATCGGGGAATACCCGGAATGAGCTTGATGAAGGAAGAGTTGTTTATATGCAGAATGACAAGATGAAAATTCTGATTGCCGATAACACCGAAGTGACCCGTGAAATGCTCAAAAACTCATTTCACGGGCAATTTGATGTGTTGGAGGCGACGGATGGCGAAGAGGCCATCGAGATTCTGCAGCGCCACCACGAGAGCCTGATCGCCGTGATCCTCGACCTGTTTCTGCCGAAGCGGGACGGTTTCGCGGTGATCGATTATATCAAAAAAAACGGCTTGATGCACAAGATCCCGGTCGTCTTGTGCATCGACGAAATGACCAATGACATTTTGAAGAAAAGCTTCGAGTACGGCGTGGTGGACATCGTGGGCAAGAGCGAGTCCGTGCGTCTGTCCTATAACCGCGTCATGAACGCGATCAGCCTGTTCCGCTACCGCCGCTGCGTGCAGGTCAGCAAGGAATCGCTGATCGCGGAATACGTCCCGGAGAAGGAGACCCTCGCGATTCTGAAGACCGGGGACCCTGAGGCCGATCTGCTAAAAGTCTACCTTTCGGAGGAGATCAACAAATACCTGCACCCGGAGGACGCGGATCTCCTGTGGAACATCCTGTCCAAGCCGTCCGAAGACAATTACGACAACGTGCTGCTCGTGCGGATCCGATCCGGCGAGGGTTACCGGTGGAACAGCGTCTCCTTCAAGCCGATTTACGCGGAGAGCGGGATCATGAAATCCATCATCATCTCGGCGATCGACGTCCACGACGAACACGAGCGGGAGGTGCAGCTCCGGCAGATGGCGGAGACGGACGCCAAAACCGGGATGAAAAACGAGTTCGCCTTCGAGATCGAGGTGACGCAGCGCCTCAAAAAGATGTCCGGCAAGGACCGCGGGATTTTTGTCATACTCGACGTCGACGCCTTCAAGGCGATCAACGACATCTACGGCCACATGATCGGGGACGACGTGCTCGTCATCATCGGCAACGCGATCAAGCGGGGCATCCGCTCCTCCGACGTCGCTTCGCGCCTGCACGGGGACGAGTTTTCAATCTGGCTTGAGGGCATGGACAGCAAGGGCTTCGCGACCGCGACCATCCAAAGGATCAACGATCTGATCGAGGAGGAAGCGCGCAAAAAAGAAAAGCCGGTCGTCCGCGTGTCGGCGGGCTTCGCCGTGGCGATGCCCGGCTCCACCTACCCCACTTTATATCAGCGCGCGGACAAAGCGCTTTATTTTGCCAAAGAGAAGCGCCTGTTGTGTCCCGAGGCCACATGAACGAGCGGATATGTCGCTCAGACCGAGGGCGGGATGCGGGCGTGCGCGCGGAGAACGTCGTTCACGGGGAGTTGCCGACCATACCCGGAAATTCGGCATTCCTGCGGCCGGCTTTTCTTTTTTGGAGATCCGGAATCGCTTCCGGCCATGGGATACCACAAATACGGGATACCGGAGGAAAAATAATGCTGAGGCGTCTGACTCCATTTGCGGCTGCGATTTTTGCCTGCGTGTTGCTGGGGGCGCGCCCCTCCTACGCGGAGGGGACGTCTGGAGCGGGAACGCTCTCCCCGCCGGCGGACGCCGCGATCTTGGTCGCGGGCTGCCGCGACTGCGAGCCGATCGAATCTTACGACGGCGAAAAGGACGCATTTGTCGGGATCATGCCGGACCTGCTCGCGGAGATCGGCAGGCGGACCGGCCTCGAGTTCCAATACGTCGATCCGTCCGGGGGAGGGGGCCGCAGAGAGCTCGCCGAGAATTCGCGGGTCGAGATCGTCTCCGCGGTCAGGGACGACGGCGAATTCGACGGTCTGGACCTGCAAACCAGCGACGCGGTGCTGGTCTATGAGGTCGGCGGCGAATCCCACAGCGCGTATTTCGCGTTTACGGAGCTTGCCGACCCGGAGCTCGTCCAAAGCTTCAACGAGGCGCTCAAAGAGGCGCTGCACAGCGACGAGATGAACCGCATCCTGACCGGATACGCGATCGGGAACCGGCGGGCGGGAAACCCCGGCTGGGCGTTGGCCCTGATCGCCGTCCTGCTCCTTGCGGCGGGGGCGTCCATCGCCGCGCTCGCGCGGAAAAACCGCGTGCTCGTGCATGAGCAGCATTACGCCGACCTGTTCGACGATCTGACCGGCGTATGGAATCTCGACCATTTCTGCCTGTATTACGACAGGGAACTTACGGACGCCCAGCGGTCGGAATATTCCGTCGTCTATTTCAGCGAAGATTTTAAGCAGCTCTACGATGGCTACGGCACCGACGAGGTCAACCACTTCTTAAAATATATGGCCCATATTCTGGCGAGAAACATGGGCCCCGCCGGGATGCTCTGCCGGGTGGAAAACGAGTCCTTCGTGCTCGCGCGGAAGACGGTCTCTCAGGAGGAGCTGGAAACCTGGGCGGCCAAGGTGCTCGATAAGATCGACGCCTACCCGGTGGTGTTCTCAAAGGACTATGAGATCGCCATCCACGCCGGCATCTATTCCATCCAAAAAGAGGACCGCTTCGCCCAGAACGTCATCTATTACTGCAAAGAGGCGTATAAGTACGCCCTCAAACACAAGCTGTCCTACGCGATCTGCGGCAAGGATATCCTCAATGAGATGCAGGAGCAGGACCAGCTGATCTCCATGTTTTCCGAGGCGTTCCGGACCGAGCAGTTCGCCGTCTACGCGCAGCCCTATATCAGCCTCAACGGAGGCGGCATCTACGGCTGCGAGGCGCTGGTGCGGTGGAACCACCCGACCAAGGGGCTGCTGAAGCCGGATAAATTCATCTCGCTCTTCGAGGGGCAGGGCACGATCCTGGACCTTGACCTGTACCTGTTCGAGCGGGTCTGCCGGTGGCAGCAGAAACGGAATCTCCGGGGCGAAAAAAAGATGGTCATCTCCTGCAACTTTTCAAGATTCGACTTCGCCTCCCCGGATCTGGCGGAGAAGCTGATCGAGATCTTCAACCGGTATACGGTGGACCCCGAACAGATCGCCGTCGAGATCACCGAGAGCGTGGTGCAGGAGAACAACGCGGTCGCGCAGCGGAACATCGAGGCCCTGCGCCGGATGAATTTCAGCATCTACCTCGACGATTTCGGCTCCGGGAGCACCTCGTATTCCGATCTGAAGAATTACCCGATCGACATCCTGAAGCTGGACCGTTCGCTGCTGCTGATGGCGGACAACGAGAAGGGCGCGGTCATTCTGGATTCCATCGTCTCTCTGGGGCACAAGCTCCATTTCGGCATCGTCTGCGAGGGCGCCGAGACCGAGGAGCAGATCGCGCTGCTGCGAAAACTCAAATGCGATTATATCCAAGGCTTCTATTACTACCGCCCGATGCCGCTGCGCGAGGCGGACGAGCTGATGAACGAATGATCCCCGCGGGCCGCCCGCGCCGAAGAAAAGGCGGGGGCCCGCCCCGGTCCCGAAAAAGAAAATACGGCCCCGGCCACGCGGGTCCCGGCCGGCAGAAGAGCACACCGAACGGTGTGCTCTTTTTGTGGCGCGGGCGGCTCAAAGACAGGGCCGGCGGTCGGTCCCGGAAGGAAGACCCCCGGCCGGCCGCCGGATAATTTCCGGAACCCCCGGAGCCGGAGGTGATAGTTCGCAAAGCCGAAACATATAAATATTTGAGTAAATCCGGCTGTCTGGGCCTTTGGCCGCGCGTTTTGCGGCCGGAATCTCTTTCGGCCGGCCGGGAGGGGGATCTGTGTTGGAAAAGATGTTTCCGGCCACGGCGGCGCAAAGGCATCTGCTCAATTTTCAGCCCGCGCCGGCGGACTGCCGGACGAGGGCGGATGTGCGGACCATCGCCAACTGTATCAATGTTGTGGTCTTTATCTGGCTCACCAGCGGGAGCGGATATTGGTACTACATGAAACGCACGCAGGGCGATCTGCTGATCGGCTACGTCCTTGCCAACAATCAGTGGGACTACCATCCCATCGAAAAAAGACGGATCCTGACCTATTACTGAGAAAGGGGGCGGAAAGGCCATCCGGATGCGAAACTCTTATAAACGCGGCGGACCGCAGGCGCCCGGAAAAGCGCGTGAGCCGGTGGAGATCCTTGACAACGGATTTCAGCACCTGTTCCGCGAGGACACAAACCAGACGGAAGTGATCGCCAAATATCACGGGGATATCGGGCAGGTCGCGCGGGAGCTGCAGGCCGAGGTGGAGATCCTGTCCCCGGCCTACGCGATCGTCACCCTCAACCGAAACAAAATCATGAACCTCTATTCCTATCCGCAGATCGAGCATCTGGAGCTCCCCAAAAGCCTATACATAACGGCCGCATACAATCTGGTCTCCTCCTGCATCCCCACCGTGATCAACCGGCCCTACGAGCTGACCGGCGTGGGGGTGATCGTGGCGATCATCGACTCCGGCATCGACTACACCCATCCGGATTTCCGAAACGCGGACGGCTCCACCCGGATCCTTTACATCTGGGACCAAAGCGGGGAGGGGACGCCGCCGTCCGGTTTTTCCGCCGGCGTGGAATATACGCAGCAGCAGATCAATGCGGCGCTGCAGAGCCCCGATCCGCTGGAGGTCCTCGATTTTATGGACACGAACGGCCACGGGACCGCCGTGGCGGGGATCGCGGCCGGCAACGGCAGGGGCAGCGACGGAGTCGACACGGGGGTCGCGACCGAGGCGTCGCTCCTCGTGGTCAAGGTCGGCACGAGGGGCTACCGGGATTTCGCGAGGAGCACGGAACTCATGCGCGCCGTCAAATATGTGATCGACACGGCGAGGAGGCTGGGCATGCCGGTCGTCATCAACATGAGCTTCGGGATGAACAACGGCTCCCACCGCGGAGACACCCTGTTTGAAACCTACCTCACCGACATGAGCGACGAGTGGAAGAGTTCCTTTGTGATCCCGACCGGAAACGAAGGTTCGGCGGGGCACCATTACCGGGGACGGATCGCCGCCAATCAGATCGAGGAGATCAATTTTTTCACCGCCCCGGGGATCGCGGAGTTTTACATCTCCTTCTGGAAAAACTTTTCGGACAGTTTCTCGGTGGAGATCCTGTTCCCGACCGGGGAGTCCTCCGGCATCATCAGCATCAGCGATCAGGCCCGGAATATCCGCGTGGGGAATCTGGTGCTCACCGTGATCTACGGCCAGCCCAGCCACTACTCCATCAATCAGGAGATTTTTTTTCTGGTCCGGGCCACGACTGGCACCATCCTCCCCGGCACATGGAGGCTGCGGGTCATCTCCGGCAGGGTGGTGGACGGCAACTTCCGGATGTGGCTGCCGACGCTCGAGCAGGTCACCGCAGAGACGTATTTTTCCAGCCCGACCGCCGAGGACACCATGACGATCCCCTCCACCGCTTATAAAATGATCACGGTGGCCGGATACAACGACCGGGTGGGCAACATCGCCGAATTTTCCGGGAGGGGGAACGGCAACACGGCGCTGCCGAACCCCGATCTTGCGGCTCCGGCCGTGGGGATTCTGACCACCCGGGTGGGCGGAGGCTATGATTCCTTCACCGGCACCAGCATGGCGGCGCCCTTTGTGACCGGCTGCGTCGCGCTGATGATGCAGTGGGGAATCATCAGAAACAACGATCCTTTTTTATACGGCGAGCGGGTCAGGGCCTTTCTCAGACTGGGGGCGAACCGTCAGGTAAACGTCACTTATCCCAACCCCGCGTTTGGGTACGGCACGCTTTGCCTCGGCAACACGATGGCATATTTGGATCAATACAGATGGGGATTCGATAATTTATGGCTATAAATATAAACGAGGATGACCTCCCGCTGAGCGAATTTGTAAAATTGCCCACCACGGTGGACTTTCAGACGCTGAATACGCAGCGGTTCAGAAACTATGTGGCGGCCAGACCGTATCTGCATCCGGGGACGGAGTTCGCGAATCACTATATCGTGACCTACGTCAACGTGAAGTATATTCAAAGCGTGTTCGAGGATCTGGGCAAAGACTTTGTGACGTTTTTCCCCAAGATCCTGTCCCCGCTGGACAGCCCGAGCAACGACGCCGTCGGCATCACGAGGGTGCTCAACCAGCCTTTTTTGAATCTCACCGGGAGAGGGATCATCATCGGGTTTATCGACACGGGGATCGACTACACCAAAAACGCGTTCAAGTTTGAGGACGGGAGCACCAAGATCATCAGCATCTGGGACCAGACGATCGACGGAGAACGGGAGGGGCCCATCTACTTTGGCTCCACTTACAGCGCGGAGCGGATCAACCTCGCGAACCAGTCCGACGATCCCCGCGGCATCGTGCCCTCCGTAGACGAGGACGGGCACGGCACGTTCCTGGCCTCGGTGGCGGCCAGCAACGAGACGGGCACCCATATCGGCGCCGCGCCCAAAGCGGATATCGTCATGGTGAAGTTGCGCCGCGCCAGGGATTATTATATCAGCCGCTACCTGCTGCCGCCCGACAACCCCAATCTGTACGAATCCTCGGATTGCCTGCTGGGGATCCGCTATATCTTCGATCTGGCGCTGTCCCGCAACCAGCCCGCGATCATCTGCATCGGCCTGGGCTCCAACGGCACCGCCCGCGACGGGAACACCCTGTTCGAGGATTATATCTCCTATATCTCCCAGTGGCCCGGCTACGCGGTCGTCACGGCGGCCGGCAACGAATCCAACGCCAAGCACCACACCCAGGGGACGATCGGCCAGTCCGGCGGCACCGACATCATCAGCCTGAAGGTGGGCAGACAGGACGCCTCTTTTATGGTGCTCATTTTTTGCAACTCGTTCGATAAAATTTCGGTGGGCGTCACGTCCCCGGTCGGGGAGGTGGTGACCAGAATCCCGTTCCGGGCGGGATTTGAATACGCCGAGAAGCTGCTGCTCGAAAACACCACCATTTCCATCAACTATTACCGGAACGGGAGCAACCAGATCGCCTTGGGCTTCCGCAACGCCACCGAGGGGATCTGGGACATCACGCTGTTCGGGGATTCCATCATCAGCGGCGATTATTTTTCATGGCTGCCCGTCACCGGGCAGGTAGACCCGACGATCGAGTTTTTAAGGCCCGTCCCGGAATACACGATCGTGTTTCCCGCCAGCGCCATACGGACCATCACCTGCGGGGCCTATGACACCGACGACGGCAGCCTCTATGTCTCCTCCTCGTGGGGACCGACGAGGCTCCCCCGGATGGCGCCGGATCTCGTGGCGCCCGGCGTCAACGTGCAGGGGACTTTCCCGACGGGCCGCGGCGCCATGACCGGTACCAGCGTGGCGGCCGCGATCACGGCCGGCGCGTCGGCCCTGCTGATGGAGTGGGGGGTCGAGCAGGGAAACGTGCCGGCCCTCGACGGCGACCTGCTCAAAAGCCTGCTGATCAGCGGGTGTGTGCGGGAGGAAAATATTCAATATCCCAACATCAAATGGGGATACGGCAAGCTCAACCTGTTCAACACCTTTTCATCGCTCACAGAAACCGTTCTCCGATAGAATCCGACCTACGACCGATAGGAGAAGACCGCCATGAATGGAAACAACACGGCTCCCGTACAAAATACTTCGGGCGGGTTCGGGATGCTGCGGGTCAACACATATACGGACTCGGTGGGGAGCCCGGCGGAGAACGCGCTGGTGCGGGTGATCGACCCGGATACCGGCGCGGTGCTCGAGGAGGCCAGAACGGACGAAAACGGCCAGATCCCTCCCGTCACCCTCACGACCCCGCCGCTCGAAAACTCCCTGCAGCCCGACCGCCCGAGGCCGTTCAACCAATATGACGTCAGGGTCAGCGTCGCCGGCTTTGAGGAGGCCTCCATCGACAATGTGCAGTTATACCCGACCTGCACGGCGCTGCAAAACGTCGAACTGAAACCGATCTACCGGAACATCCTGATCCCGTACCCGACGCTCTGGGGGGACTTCCCGCCCAAAATCCCCGAGGACGAGGTCAAGCCGCTGCCGTTCCCGCAGGGCCTGGTGGTCCTGCCGCGGCCGGTGGTGCCCGGCCTCATCGTGGTGCACGCCGGCCGGCCGGAAAACGCCTCGGCCCCCAATTACACGGTGACGTTTAAGGACTACATCAAGAATGTGGCCAGCAGCGAGATCTACGCCACCTGGCCCAGGGAGACGCTCCGGGCCAATATCTTGGCCATCCTCTCCTTCACGATGAGCCGGGTCTACACCGAGTGGTACCGGAGCAAGGGCTTCGATTTCACAATCACCAACTCCACCGCCTACGACCAGTCGTTCACCTACGGCAGAAACGTCTATCAGGAGATCTCCGAGGTCGTGGACGAGACGTTCACGCGCTACATCTCCCGGCAAAACATCGTCCAGCCCCTTTTCACCCAATATAACGACGGCATCCAAGTCAACCGCCCGGGCTGGCTCAGCCAGTGGGGTTCCAAGGATCTGGGCGAGCAGGGATACACGGCCCTGCAGATTCTCAAAAATTACTACGGCTACGACATCGTGCTCAAGGAGGCGGAAAAGGTCGAGGGCATCCCGATCTCTTTCCCCGGCGTGGTGCTCAAGGCCGGCTCCGCCGGCGAATACGTCAAGGTCGTCCAGCAGCAGCTCAACGCGATCTCCCAAAACTATCCCCTGATCCCGAAACTCATCGTGGACGGCATCTATGGGGAAAGCACGGCCGCCGCCGTCCGGGTCTTTCAGCAGGTCTTCGGCCTGCCGGTGACCGGGGAGGTGAATTACCCGACTTGGTACCGGATCTCGGAGATCTTTACCGCCGTCACGAGGCTGGCCTGACGCGGCGCGCCCGGTCCGGGCCGCATGGGAAACCGGATGAAAAAACCGAAGAGGCCCTCCGGAAACAGAACGAAAAAACAAAAAAGCGCCGCCCGAAGACGGGCGGCGCTTTTTTTATGTGTGTTTCCCATACGGACTCAAAACCGGCTTTTGCGCGCTTGACAGGGAAGGATCCCCACACGATCCTTATTATCGGTGGGTGCCCTGAGCAGACGATAAGGAAGGGCGCCATGGGCGGCCGGCCCGCCGGACTTCCGGGGGCGCGGGAGAGTTTGCCGGATCCCCGGAGCGCGGACGAGCCCGCCGGGATTCCTCGGAAACGGGCCGCCCCAAGCTCAAAAAAATAGCGGACGAACGAGAAAGGCAGGATCGCATGGTTTTCAGTGGCTTAGAGTTTCTGCTTGTTTTTTTCCCGGTCTTTTTATTGTTTCATGCGCCTTTTACCCGCACTCGAATGTGCCCTTAAAAACATGAACGTCCCCGTCGTCTCCCGATTCCGTCTTAAAAAGATGGCCTGCCGTTGCGGCGGCCCATGCGCGGTTTTCCTCTTTGCGCTCGGCACGATCAGACGAGAGACTCCCTTCCGAGGTTGCAGTTAAATGACCATGCGATTCCGAACCTGTCGATGACGGTTCCGAAATAATCCGCGTAAGACGCCCTCTCAAGCGGCGCCGCGACTTTTCCCCCGACCGACAACGCCTCAAACAGGCGGAAGGTTTCCGCCTCGTCATTTAAGCGAACGCCTATCGCCACCGATCCGCCGGCGCCGTCCCGCCGGGGGCAGCCGATGTCGTCCATTCCCATCAGGTTCACGTTCTTCATCAGCGGCAGGGATATGTGCAGGATTTTCTCCTCGCAGCCTGCCGGAATAGAATCGGCCGGCGCGTCTTTATAGCGATATAGAAACTGATATTCACCGCCGAACACGGATTTATAATATTCAAACGCGGTCTCACAGTCTCCTCCGAAAATCAAAACGGGGCTCACTTCAATCATGTTTTCACATTCATCTCTTTCATAGATTTGTCTATACTGTCGCATTTGCAGCAGGGACAGGCAGACAGCCGCATAACTCCGCCAGTAGTTCTTTCACGGTTGTAAGGCTCCTGATTCTGGAAACATTACTGCCGCAAAAAATCAGGCCGTTGGAAACATCACCTCTCACCGAATTGATCAACGCTTTGGTAATACAGTATGGCGCCTTATCAATATGACAGGATTTCAGGCAGCCGCTGCACCTTTCGATTTTTTCTTTTTGTTCTTCAATACGCTTAATAAAGGCGTTCCGGATCGCGCGTCCCGGCATCCCAACAGGACTTTGGATGATTTCAATATCATCCTCTTCCGCGTCGATATAGGCTTGTTTAAATTCCGGAGCCGCGTCACATTCTTCTGTAACTACAAATCTTGTGGCAACTTGAACACCTGCCGCACCCAATTTGATAAAACGGGAAACATCGTCACAGGTGAATATGCCGCCGGCCGCAACCACAGGGATTTTTACACCAAATTCCTGCTCCGCTTCCGTGGCGGCAGCAAGGACGTCAAGAACAATCTCCTCCAGACTCTGCGGGTGGTCGGTCAGCTCGTCGTAGCTAAAACCGAGATGACCGCCGGCCAACGGGCCTTCCACGATAACCAAATCGGGAATATATTCGTATCGCTTAACCCAGCTTTTAAGGATGAGCCGAAAAGCGCGGGCTGAGGAAACAATAGGTGCGATTTTCGTCTTTGAGCCTTTTACAAGCTCCGGCAGCTTCATGGGAAGCCCGGCGCCAGAAATAATGATGTCAATTTCATTTGCCACACATTCCTGCACAATATCCTCATATTGCTGACCTGCCACCATGATATTCACACCCAGGATTCCTCCGTTGGCAATCTCCCGCGCCAGCGCGATTTCCTTTTTAATTGCGCGCAGATTCGCTTTTCGGGGAGCTGTATCAAAGTCGGGCTCCTGAAATCCAATATCCGCAGTCGAAATTATTCCGATGCCGCCCTCTTTGGCGACCGTACCCGCCAAACGATGCAGTGATACCCCGACGCCCATTCCGCCTTGGATGATGGGGAGCCGGGAGGTCTTGTTTCCAATTTTTATGCCGGTCATAATGATCATTTCTCCTTGAATCATGCGCAAGAACGCCAGGCGCCCGCATTATTGTTTGTCTGGAATATGCGTATAGAACCGTATATACATCACAAGCGACAGAACCGTAAAAGTTATAGCGGTCATGGAAAGAATCCATGATACCGTCTCCGAAAGAAAAGGGATAAGAATATGGACTGCCGTTACAATGAATAAAATTACCGAACAGAGTTTCCCGTACCATTGAGCGCTGTTTATACTCTTTTTCCGCGCCGCAAGGTAAGTGAGCAGAAGAATTATAAATTCCTTAATAACCTGAACCGCCAACAGAGCCCGCATCGGTACAAATTGAACGGAGAGACAAGCCACAATGGCAATCTGCGTCAGTTTGTCTGCCGCCGGGTCGAGAAGTTTCCCCACATCTGTAATCATGTTAAATTTCCGGGCGATCATACCGTCTAAAATGTCCGTTAGCCCCGAAATACCGATAACAATAGCGGCTGACAAATACGCTTGCCGGAAACAGTACAGCCAGATAATGACAGGGATCAAGCAAATCCTGATAAGCGACAGAATGTTTGGTACCGTCCATATTTTCTGCGCGTCAGCCTGTTTCTCTTTTCCTCCTTCATTATTCATACCTGATTATCCCTTCGCTAAACCGCCGATACCGAAACCGCCGGGGCCGCTGTGGGTTGAGATGATACAGCCTGAGGTAAACCACAAAACGCGCTTTACATGGTAATCCCAATAGCACTTTGCCTCGATTTTCGCGCAAACTTCTTTGGGAAGGCCATAGGTATAACCCAAATAGATTTCATCCGTATCGATGTCCGCGGAGTTGAAAAAATCTTCCACCGCTTTTTCACATACCCGCTCCATCTTTCCTCTATATCTCCGGGCGGCCACCAACAAGCCGTTCTTCATTTCGATCAATGGTTTTATGCCCAATATCTGCGCCACCAAGTATTGGGCGTTGGAGCAGCGTCCTCCGGCTTTTAAATAACGCATATCCTGCACAACAAAATGGAATTTCATAGACTTGGAAATTTTTTTGATTTTATCAATCAATTCCGCGGGTTCCACATCCGGATGCGTCCTTAAATATTTGGCAACCTGAATGACCACCGCGCCCAAACCGGCGCTTACATGCTCGCTGTCAACATGATAGATATTTTCAAACCCTTCATCTGCCATGAGCGCATTCTGGTAGGAACAAGTGGTCTGGGCCGAATATCCTATATGCATTATAATAGAATCCGGAGCCTCGCTGCGGATCTTGCGATACATTGACTCGAAGTCTGCGGGACTAGGCGCGGAGGTCGTGGGAAACACGCCGCTTTTATCGCAGGAGTCGAACATTTCCGCGGATGAGATGCCGCCGTCGGCATATGTTTTTCCGTTGATCTGAACATACATGGGAATTACCCTGATTCGATATTCCTTTGCCATCTCCGAAGAAAGGTCGGAACCGCTCTCAGTTAATAAAACATAATTTTTCATTGCTGTTCTCCTTGTCTTTGCTCGCTTATAAAATCATACCTCAATCATATTTGTCAAATTCCCGGTTTTTGTCAGTTAAATCTTAAACGCAAAATCTGTTTAATAAACACCTTTGTGATCCATTATCGCCCCTCGGTGTCCGGGGCATTTCGTCTTCACGCATGAAGCGCCATTCTTTGAGCAAATATGTCCGCGCGGGGTTTTGGTTTTAACTTATTATGTCTGAAAGGGCAACGGTTTTCCCTGTAACCAATGGATGGTATCGGCAATCGTGGCCTTCATGTCTCTTGGATGATATCCCAATATTTTCGTTGCCTTGTCATGTGAGAAATGGCCGTTGCTTTCCAGTATGCGCAGTGAATATCCGGTGAACAAAGGTCTTTTTTTTGCGGCTTTTGCAATCAATTCAAAAATCGGAACCGTCGTTTTCGCCAACCACAAAGGTACGCATATTTTCCTGGGCCCGTCTGATGCAAGACGCATGAATTCTAAAAGTTCCTTAACCGTGCAGTATCGGTTTGACAGAATATAACACGCTCCCGTTTCTCCTTTCTCAACGGCCGCAATACAGCCTTTGGCAACATCTCTGACATCGACGAAATCATATCCGCCGGTTACTCCGGCCGGGAGCTTGCCGGAGATATAATCCTTCGTGAGCCGAACGGCGTGGTCGTTGCCTGTATCATACGGGCCCACAATTCTGGAGGGATGGACAATTACGGCATTCAGCCCTTGTTTCACAGCGTCCAAAACAGCTTGTGACGCTTCCGCCTTTGTCTTTGCGTACGCGCCTATCACTTTTTCAGGCGAAAACATGGACACTTCTTCTATCACAGCCATATTTTCCTTTTCGGGAATGGCGTGTACCGAGCTTACATATATCAATTTATGGACGCGGTGCTGTAAACAAAGTTCAATAATATTTTTTGTGCCTGACACATTGACCTTGTATAGAAGCGGCGAGACCTCACGCTCAACGCTGATAATACCCGCCGCGTGAATAACAACGGCTTCATAGCCTCTTAAATTTGTAAATATCTCTCGAAGTGAGGCAATGTCGGCGACGTCTCCCTTAAAGAATGATAAAACCTCATCGTCATCCCCATGTTCGCTTGGCAGGATCAGCCCTCTTATTTCACAATCAGTATCTCTCAGGTATCTTATGATTGTACCGGCCAAGTGACCGTTTGCTCCGGTAATAATATATAAACGTTTCATAATCCGACCTCCTCCAATAAAGATTAAAGCGCGACTGTTTATCAGATTCCCGAAAGTTGTTAATGAGATATTAAAAAACCCCTCCCGGCGGGAAACGCCGGGAGGGGTCAGGATGTCATTTTGCTTTTTAAGACGGGTATCCTTTTTTCAGTTTCACCGTAAATGTGGAGCCTTCGCTTGGGCTGCTCTCAATATTGATTTCACCTTCCACAATTTGCAGCACCTTTTTGACCAGCGAAAGACCCAGGCCGTTGCCCTGTGTCGAATGCGAGGTGTCGCCCTGATAAAATTTATCAAAGACTCTTTCGATCTCTTCCGCGCTCATCCCACAGCCCGTATCTTTTATAGTTACATAAATATACTCTTCATCCAGAGCGGAAGACAATTCGATCTTGCCGCCGGGTTCGGTGAATTTAACGGCGTTTGAAATCAGGTTCGTCCAGATGATCTCAAGCAGGCTTTCATCATAATTTACAATTGCGTCTTCAACGTCAATATGAAAATCAATGTTTTTGGCTTGCCAGCTTTCCATATGAAACAAGGCGCACCGGCGTAGCTGCTCCCCAAGCTGGTATCGGTTCCGAACGGCATAAATCTCTTGATTTTCGAGTTTATTCAGTTTCAGCATATTGGCTACCATGAAAGAGAGCTTTTTTGTTGCCTCGATCACCGTATCGGCATAGTCCTCCCGCTTATCCGGCGTCAAATCTCTATCCTTTAATGCCATTGTATAGCTTTGAATGACGGAAAGCGGTGATTTAATTTCGTGGGAAACATTGGCAATGAAATCGCTTTTTAAGGTTTCAACACTGTTTAATTCCTCCGCCATTTTGTTGAAGTCTTCAATCAATACTTCGATTTCATCCTTTTTTCCATCTTTTCTTAGCGATTCCACTCGGACGCTGAAATCGCCCTCCGTTATCTGACGGGCGGCTTTGGCGATTCGTCTTATTGGCTTTCCATAAACATATCTTTTAAATACACCGAACAGGACCGTAAAAACCAAGGACATGCCTAATAAATAGTAACTTAGCGTACCAATTAACGGAAGTGTTTGACCTAAATAGCCTATTATGATAAATGTCTGGCCAACCAGTAAGAGGAGCACGATCCCAAAGGTGGATAGATAAACGCGGAACGAGATCAGGCTTGCATTTATACGTTTATCCAACTTTTTTTTAGACTCGGGTTTTTTCACTTCAACACCGCCTTATAACCAAAGCCATGTACTGTAACGATTTCAAAATCCTTGCACTCCGAAAACTTATTGCGCAGTTTTGTAATATAGACGTCTACTGTCCGTAATCCGGTGTCGTTTTCAAGTCCCCAATATTCGTCAATAAGCTCGCTGCGGGTAAAAATCTTTTTAGGGTAAGCCAGAAGTTTATATAGAATGTTGAACTCCTTGGCGGAAATCGGAACTTCCACTCCGTCAAGATAGGCGCCCATTTCATCTTTAACAAGCGTCAGGCTGCCAATTCCCAGGCGGTTCTCGTTGGCGATATTGGCGCGCCGTAATAAAGCGCCCACACGCAAAACCATTTCATCCATATCGACCGGCTTCACCATGTAGTCGTCAATGCCGAGACGAAACCCTTTTTGTTTGGAAGAAAAATCGTCAAGGGCGGAAATAAACAAAATAGGAATCGTTTTATTCTGTTCTCGGATGGTCTTGGCAAATTCAAAGCCGTCCTCCCTCGGCATCATGATGTCCGAGATAATGAGGCCGTACAGATTACTATACATAAGATCACGGGCCTCGCTTGGATTCAAGCATCCTTTTGCCGCATAACCGTTATTGTTGAGATAGGTGCAGATGATTTGATTAAACCGTGTGTCATCTTCAACGACAAGTATGTTGATCACAAACAGTTCCTCCTTTTCTCCAAAACGGAACGCTTCTCCCGCATTCCATCTCAGTATAGAATATAGATGTTTATCAATTGTTAAAGAAACAGCATAGAGAAAAATTTACTTGACGATCTGTCATGTGTTTTTCAGGTCGCCGCCTTTCTTCTATTATATATGTTATGACGAATAAAATCGAGTTAATGATGCCGCCGTTCACAAAGAGTTTGCAAAATGAATAAGCCCCGCCGCCTGCCGGAACGAAACCGGCTGGCGGCGGGGCTTAAAGACTGGCGCGTCATGACACGACCGGAGCCGCTATCAGCGCGGCTCCTTTTTACAAAAGTATTTTTTCACTTAGCAGCATTTCTGAGGGCCAGCGCTCCTTCGCTGATGACAATGTCCCCCGCGAGGCTGGTGGTGAAGTGCAGGTAGCCGTTCGCGTCAAGCCAATAGGCGGGCTTTTCGATGCGGCGATAGGTGTTGGCCGCCTTGTCGTAGCTGTAAATCATGAGCTTTGTGATATCCATGTCGGCCAGATCGACCTTGGCGGCAATCCCGACGGGCTGGCCCCAGGCTTCGGCCTGATCCAGATGGATGGTGCGCACCTTGTTGCTGAAGAACCGCTCAAAGAGGGCCTTGATTGCCTCGACCTCCGGGCCCTTGACAGTGCCGGACAGCAGCAGATCGGTGGTGATGGCGGCGGGGTTCTTCACATAGACCCGAACCTGCACCGCGTTGCCGTACATGGTGTCGTGCCAATACTGGAAGCCTGTGAAGGCCGCCCACGCCGACGCGCGCACGCCATACCGGCCGTTGGCGCGGGTCAGGGTATAGCTGTGGCCTTTTTCCTTTGCCTCGTTGATTGACGCGGAGGTTTTGCCCTTCTCCAGCCATTCGGGAGCCGTGGACGTTGCGGGAGGCGTCGTGGTGGTAGAACCGCCGCCGCTGCCGCCGCCGCTGATACGAGTCCAGTTGGCGGTCACGGCGACATCATGGTCGGGCATGGTGAAGGTTGCAGTTTTTTTGCTGGCGTCTGTAATCGTCACATCCGAGGAAGTCCAACCGGTGAAGGTATATCCGCTTTTGTTTCCTGCTTTGATGGTTACAGGCTCGCCTTCTTCATAACCGCCAGCGCCATCTGCGCCGGAGCCGCCGCCGCTGATGGTTACGGTGTAGGTGTCGGGAGTGTCGGGAGTCCACTTGGCGTAGAGGGTGATGGTTGCTGTCATTGTGACATTTGCCGCGTCACTATACGCAACGGCGCCGCCTGCTGTGGTTGCCCAACCCGCAAAGGTGTGACCGTCACGGGTAAAGGTATTGGCGGTCAGGGTTTGCGCCACACCTTCCGTGAAAGCTTGCGGGGCCATGGTGTTGGTGCCGCCATTTGCGTCAAAGGTGACAGTGTAGGTGGTGACCGCAGCGGGCGTCACAGCAGCGGAGGCAGCGGAAGCCGCGCTATTGCCCTTGCTGTTGGTCGCCGCCACGGTGAAGGTGTAGGCGGTGCCGTTTGTCAGCCCGGTCACGGTGATGGGGCTGCCCGTGCCGGTGGCAGTTACTCCGCCGGGGTTAGAGGTCACGGTGTAGCCGGTAATCGCCGCGCCGCCGTTGCTTGCGGGAGCCGTGAAGCTCACGGTCGCCTGCCCGTCGCCCGCCACGGCCGTTACATCGGTGGGCGCGTCGGGAAGGGTGGCGCTGTCGGTCACGGTGTATACGGGAGAGTAGATGATTATGTAGGAGTATGTATCATATGCGTGAAAATCCCCTTTCTCCCAGGCAGCTCCATCCACCATCACGGTAACTTCTTCGCTCAGCACATGCGTTGTTCCGGATACACCGTCAATGCAAACTTGTCTATGATAACGCCATTCCCCTTCGGTAATGGTCTCCGGAGAGTTAATTTGCACCCAATTTTCATCAATCTTTTTCCGCCAACTTCCGCTTTCTTCGAAATGTGCGGGGTCACCTGCGGTAACTGTAAAATCCGGCGATGGCAGCGCCGCGCCGTAGACCGGCAGCAAGCCTGTTACCGTGGCTTCGACGGCATCCACCACGGTGCGATCAGCCGGATGCATAGAGGTGCTGCCCACCGCAATGGTGATCTCTTTGTATTGCGCTGATGCTGAGGAATCTGTCGCTCTGACCACCAAATCAGCGTTGGGGCCAACAGCGTCTGGCGTTCCGCTGATGATGCCGTCCGTACTGACTTGTATCCATGCGGGGCCGGATGCCTTTGAGAATGTGTAGGGTTTTGTTCCGCCGGAAAAGGCGCCGCTTACATTGAGGGGGGTTATCTCGGCAGATGTATTATTTTCGGGGATACTGAAGCCAAGGTCTGTGAATGTCAGAGGAGCGTCCTCCGGCGCCGTCACGGTGTATACGGGAGAGTAGATGGGTATGTAGGAGTATGTATCTTCTGCGCGAAAAATCCCTTTCTCCCAGGCAGCTCCATTCACCATCACGGCAACTTCTTCGCTCAGCACATGCGTTGTTCCGGATACACCGTCAATGCGAAGTTGTGTATAATAACGCCATTCCCCTTCGGTAATGGTGTTCGGAGAGTTAATTTGCACCCACTTTTCACCAATCTTTTTCCGCCAATTTCCGCTTTCGATATGTGCGGGGTCGCCTGCGGTAACTGTAAAAGTCGGCCATTTCAGCGTATCGCCGTAGACCGGCGCTGCAATGTTGGATGTCGCTGTAACACTGGAGATTACTATTTTGCCTTCCGCAAAAGCCGGCACCGCCGTCATGGGCAGCATCCCCAGCACCATTGCCAGTGCAAGCAGCATAGAGAACAGGCGTCTGGTTGTTTTTTGCATTTTGTCTCCTCCTTATTTTCGCATATTGTCTGTCAGATTGGCGCGGGCGTCACCCGCTTTGGGGATACGCGGCGCGGGCC
The DNA here is from genome assembly GCA_964483415.1 of uncultured Oscillospiraceae bacterium. Taxonomy (GTDB): domain Bacteria; phylum Bacillota; class Clostridia; order Oscillospirales; family Ruminococcaceae; genus UMGS1668. Next base: position 5,304 of record CAZAAR010000019.1, on the reverse strand, counting down.
GCGTGAGGGGTTGTGTGGTTACAGCGGCGCAAGCCGCAGGCCGGAAAAGAGGGCCTGAATCTCCGGCAGGGCGACGGCTTCCTCGGCGGGGAGGTCGGGGTCAAACCAGAGCACGCTGATGCAGTCCTTGTACCGGTCGCCCTCGCTCACCCGGAAAACGGCAAGCCCCTGCACATATCCGCTGGGCGCGGCCTTTCCCGGCGTGTAGATCAGGTAGCCGCCGCTGTGCTCGCCCGTGAGCCTCACAAAGTCGCAGTCGGGATTGGCCCAGTTGCGCATCCGTTCCTCCGGGTCGTCCCCGTCGTCGGAAAACTGGATGCGAAAGCGCTCTTTGCCGTCTTGGAGCCGGTCATGGATGCGCAGATGCACATAGCTGCACTCCTGTTCCTCCCAAAAGGCGGCGTTGGGGATATGGGGCAGCAGATAGCCGGCAAAGGCGTAGGTCCCCTCATCGGGGTTTGGTTTCATGTCGCTCACCCCCCTTACAGGCTGGCGATGACGGCGGTTACGTACTCCCCCGACACCGAGCCGTAAAAAAACAAATCGAGCAGTCCTTTGGCGCGGGCCTCCTGTATCTCCTCCGCCGTTTCGGGGCAGCTGTTTTCATCCACCACAAGGGCCAGCTTGAAATCGGGCAGCCGGGCCTTGATCGTGTCGCGCTCGTCCAGCCAGTCCGAAACGGTGTAGGGGGAATAGGGGCGCGCCTCCGCCAGCAGCACATCCGCCTTTGCGTCGATGCACATCCCCGCGATGCTTCGCCTTTCGTTGTGCCTGTGCACCCGCAGGCCGGGCGACTGCTCTAAATACATGCAAATGCCCCCCGCCATCAGGGAGTTGGGGATGCTGACCAGAATCGTTTTCAAATGACGCTCACCTCGCTTTCACTCGAAGCTGTAAAAAAGATCGCTTTACGCCTATACTGTAGCAGAAAAATAAAAAAAGCACCCCAAGCAAATGCTTGGGGTTTTGATTTTTTTTCAAATATTTTTGAAAAAAGAACGCCGCCCGTGCCGGGCGGCGTCGCTGTGATGTGCCGTTAAAAATCGGGGAGGATAAACCGCCGCTCCATGATGTTGCCGGTGATCTGTTCGTCGCCGGGTACAGGCGGGAACAGCCCGCAGGCGGACAGCAAAAGCGCCGCCGACAATGTGATGGCGATCAACCGTATCGTTTTCATAACTCCGCGTTCCCTTTTTCCAAGTGCGCTGTCTGAAGCATGACCGCCCGCTCAACCTGCGAATAGTTCTCCTCCGCGCAGAACAGCGCGATCTGTTCCATCCAGCCGCCCCGCAAGAGGATGGTGCGGCTTTTGGGCTTGCATTTCACCTTTGTGACGCGGTTCCACTGAAGAAAAACCTCCTGCCGCGACTGCGCCAGCATCCCCGCGCCCGCGACGGCCGGCTTGCCGGAAAAAAGCCCCAGCACGACCGTCAGGGCATTGACGATCCTGTTCTTTTTCGCCTGGTTTGCCTGTGTGCGGCAGAGGACGCCTTTTTGGTCCAGCACAAACTCGGCCTCATATTTGCCACGATAGACCGCCATGATAAAGAGCCAGGATAAAAGCAGCAGCGCGGCGATCAGCCCCAGCCCGTAGAGCGTATAGACGCTTTTGCCCGAGGTCAGCCCGATCACCAGCGCGACAAGGCCGAAGGGTATGCCGACGGCAAGCCCGAGCTGCTTCAAAATGACCGTGTTTCTAAATATGGGCACGCTGATCTGCCACTGTATTCTTTCCATTGCCATCCCCCTTTTCCATGACCGGCTTTCATAATAGCCGCCGAACAATTCTCCCACGATACCGATGAGAGCGCCTCCGAATATCAGGGAGCGTACAAACCCTATCGCGCCGACGATGAGCATGGCGCGCGCGAAGTTCCTCTTATTGGGATTGACCGAGCCGCCAAAGCCCCGCATAAACAGCGGGACGATGCTCGGAATTGGCACAAGCATCAATAGGAGCAGCCGGATGTTCCACGGCGCGAGCCCTCCCCGAATTGCCCGCCCCTACCGCCGCTTTGTCAGCGTAAGAACCGTATGCATCCCGCCCTCGGGCAAACCGGTTTCAGGCGTTTGGTAAGCTGTGCCGGTGAGCACGCCGTTTTGGCCATACGCCAACGGGATGGCAAACACATTCTCCGCGTCAAAGCTGAAATGGAAGCGAAGGGTCCCGTTTCCATCCGCTTCAGCGAAAGCTTCGTCCTCGATCAGCGCGGGTGCGAAGCCCGCCGGCGGCACATCCGGGTTGACCGACGCGTCCGCGAACCTGCTGTCCCATGTCGTCACGCCGACCGAGTAGGAATCGCCGGAAAGATGCCGGATATCGAACACCAGCTCGTAAATCGAATAGGGCAGCGCCCGCTCCCCGTCGGAGTAGAGGATCATATCCGCGTCCCACTCACCCTCAAGGATGTCGGGCGTGAGCTCGGTCAGGTAGCCGCCGAATGTCTGGGAAGCCTCCGGCGCGACTGTCTCATAGGAAGAAGCGGGCGGCGGACTTGCCCCGTGGGAAGCCTCCGGCGCAGCCCGTGCTTCGCCGCGCGGCAGATAGGCCCAAATGTTGACGAAAAGCCCCGCCGCAAGCAATACACAAAGGACGATATCGATAAATCCAAATTTGATCGGTGGTTTCATGCGCTCGATCCTCCTTAACTTAATTGGCAATGGGGCCGAAGCCGCCCACCGGAACGCCGTAGCCCGAAGGAACACCGGACGGCGGTTCCGACTGCGTTTGTTCATCTGCCGGGCCTCCGCTCAGAGAGCCTTTCCATGTCATCTCGCCTTCAAATACGATGGTCTCCCGGCCGTCGGAGCCGCGCGTCATGAATGTAACCTGCACGCGCGGCCTTTCGAGGTTTTCTTTGACAGCGATAAAATAAATCATCTCTTCTTTGACGCCGTTGTGTTTTTCGCTTATTCGGCCCTCATACCGGCGCGTCGAGGGATTGTAGGTACATTTTGCCTGCAGCCTGCTTTCGTAATCTCCATTCTCGTCGCAGGGAGCGACCAGGAGTTCCGCCTGTATTTGCTCGATTCGAATAGCCGGGGCAAGCGTCCCGCGGTAGCCGCCGTCGAGGCTCTCCCCCGTATAGATGCCGCTGGGAAGCTCCGGTTGTTCCCCGGCCGCCGGGGACAAATCGATCAGCGTTGTATAGCCCGCCTCCTCGCCCAAAAGAACCAGCGTCTCCATCGCGATCTGATCGCCGAAGCGCCGCTCCTCGTCCCATGCGTCGAACAGGAATATCTTATCGGGCGCGCCCGCCATGATATACCCGAGCAGCGTGAAATCCAGCCTGACCGCCCACTCCTTATCCCCCTCGGGCGCCAAAAGCTCCCATTCCCGGGGATAATCGGAAGCGACGAAGCCGCCCATGCTTCCGAAGCGGATCGGGCACATCTGGTATTTGCATATTTCCGCGCTGCCGTCCGGGACAACTTCCTGTATCTGTACCCTGTGGTATATGTTGTACGGCTGGGCGGTCTTCTTTAGCGCGTCGTAGACCGCGTCCTGCATGCGCTCATTCATGAATTCGTTGATCAACGGGATCATCTTCCCATTGAAGCGCGCGAACAGATCCCTTTTGAAGCGGGAGGTCAGTTCCTTCCTTTGCTCGGGGGTGGGGGTATACATCTTCGTCTGGCCAGCATCCCCCACGGCGAAGGTCAGCGCGGACCCGCCGTTATAGACATCGCTCCAAAATTTTTCGGCGTGCTCGTCGATGGCGGCTGTCACCTTTTTTATCGCGTAATCCATGCCGTCCTGGGAATCGCGGTTGTTCTGCCACGCGTCCCAGTATGCGTCCACGAAAATATTGTACCAATCGCGCTCGTTAAAGGAGGTGTACCCGCCGTAATAGGCGTCGAACACGGCCGTGACCGTATCGTCCTGTATGGTCTGCGCCTCCTCGACCAGCGTGTCGAGTACATATCCGGTGATGGCCACGGCAAAGAAGCTCGCGCTCAGGGTCGACGAGCTATAGCCGCTGCAGAAACTGTAAAGAGTGCCGGTGTTGGTGAAGATATTCTTGTAAAGGTTGATGGCCGTCTCATTCCGCGGGCCGGTGGAATCCTTTGTGGTGACATCAAACGCGAGCTGCGCCGAGGCAATCAGCAGGGAGACGATCCCGACCCCTTTTGAGGCTTTGTCCGTCACGTGTTTGAGCATACTGCCCTCGGCTCCGAGAACATTCGCGGTGGCGTATATCGTATCGGCCAGCGCGCCGAACAGCGTATGATAGTTGTTGACGCTGCTGATGGCTTCGTCGGCCTTGTGGAGCCATTGGGTGGAGGACACGGTATTGCCGTTGGCGGCATAATCCTGTGCCACGATGCGCGCGGGCTCCAGGGGCGTGTTTTTGATGTGCGCCCAATAGTTGTAACTCACCTCGAGCGTCGCGTTGGTGTGCCCCTTGTTCGCAATGTAATAAAGCGAACCGGAATAATCCTTGTCAAAATAGACCAGCCGCACCGGCGACAGCGACGTCAGCTTCACCGAAACGGTTCCCGCGGCGGCGTTCAGATTCGTTTCCCGCGGGATCCACTCCCCGTAATCGCTGTCGTAATGCAGGACGCACACCTCGCTGTCGCGGGCGGCGCCTGCGTCGTAGGGAAGCGTCACGGTCAGAGGGGCGCGCAGATAATGCCGGTCATCCAGCGCGACGTCGTACTCCACCCCCATAAATCCGTCCTCGCCGAGCGTCTGACCGTACCGCTCTACGGTCAGCGCCGCGTTCCCGCCGGTGAGGTTGAGCGCGTTGACATCGACCGTCACGCCCGCCGCCGATACGACAGTTTGATCAAGGGTGACGGTCACCGTTTCCGATTCCACGGGCCTTTCCCGGTACGCGCCCGGCGAGGGACTCCCGCCGAACCCCGCCGGCTCATCCGGCAGCAGCCTCACCGACGCCGATATGCCCATCGCGACGATCAGTACGCCGGCCACGGCGCGGAACACGACCGGGCGGCGGTATTGCCCGGACAGACGCGCCGTATCGGACAAAGCGGCCTTTGGGGAAGGCGTGGGGACGGTTCGCATGGCTTCTCTTTGCTGCGTTCCGCACTGGTGACAGAACTTTGTCCCCTCGGATAGCGCTACACCGCAATGTGAGCAATACATAAAATGCCCCTTTCTTTTCACTGATGTGATTGCATTAGCAGCTTGGTTTCCGGCTATCAAGACAGTAAAGTCGGCGTGATCCCTGTTTCATAGCGGAATTTCTCCGCGATTTGATCCAGCTCCGACGAGTCTATTACCGGGCGCAGCAGCCGGATGTTCCGCGTCCGCTTTTCCGTGCCATAGGTGAAGGA
>CAZAAR010000018.1:0-31826 GCA_964483415.1 uncultured Oscillospiraceae bacterium | reverse complement strand
CTTCAGATCGACAACGTCGGGCAGGCGCTCGAGCGCCTGATCGCGGACGGCTACGGCACGGTCGTCGTGCAGCCTACGCACGTCATGCCCGGCTTTGAGTATGACGACGTCGTCGCCGAGGTCGGAACTTACACCGGTTATTTCAGCAAGCTGATCGTCGGCAAGCCGCTGCTGACCACCGAAGAGGACTACGAAAACGTCGTCAACGCCGTGATGGCCACGGTCGCGGAGGCCGGCTCCATCGACACGGCGGTGGTCTTCATGGGCCACGGCACCGAGCATTTCGCCAACGCCACGTACAGCGAGCTCGAGTACATGCTGCACGCCGAGGGGTATGAGAACGCGTTTGTCGGCACCGTCGAGGGCTATCCCACCGTGGATAACGTGATCGCGGCGGTCACCGCCTACGGCGCGAGCAAGGTCGTCCTCTATCCGTTCATGATCGTCGCGGGCGACCACGCCAATAACGATATGGCCGGCGACGAGGCGGATTCCTGGAAATCCGCGTTCGAGGCCGCGGGCTTCGAGGTGGAATGCCGGATTCAGGGCCTCGGCCAGAACGAGGGGGTCCGCGAAGTCGAGGTCGCGCACCTTGCGTCCGCGATCACGGGCGCCGGGCTCTGAGCAAAGATTTCCTTATAGAATAGGACGGTTCGCGGTGGGCGCCGTTCCCGCGGGAGCGGCGTCCGCCGCGAACTTTGAAGGAGAAACAGTATGAAAAAAAGAGTTTCCCCTATCGCCGGGCTGCTGGCCTGTATCTTACTGATGCTCGCGCTTGCGGCCTGCGCGGGGGGCGCGCCGCCGGAGGAATCCGGGGAGGCCGGCTCCGTGCCGGAAAGCTCCGCCGGGGAGAGCGGCGACACCGGGGAGGGGCCGGTCCCAGACGGGCTCTATTCGATCGGGGTCAACTCGAGCGCCGAGATGTTCCGTGTCGTCAGGTGCGTCCTGCGCGTCCGGGACGGAAAGATGACGGCGGTCCTGACCATGAGCGGGCTGGGCTACGGCTACCTCTACCCCGGCACCGGCGCGGAAGCCGACGCCGTGCCGCAGAGCGAGTGGATCCCCTGCGTGCTCGACGAGGACGGCGCGCACACCTTCGCGCTGCCCATCGGGGCGCTCGACACCGATATGGCGGTCGCTTCGTGGTCCATCAAGTATGCCAAGTGGTACGACCGCACCTTGCAGTTCTTCTCCGGAAACCTCCAGCCGTATAACCTTGTGCCGAAGGACGGCGTCTACACGGTCAATGTCGAATCCGACGGGCCGGAGATCACCGCCTGCGTCCTCTCCGTCAAGGACGGCGTGATGACGGCACAGCTCACGGTGGCCGACGCCGGCTGCGACGCGCTCTTCGCCGGAGCGGCCGCGGAGGCGGCCCTGCCCGCCGAGGAGCTTCGCTTCACCGTGGAGATCCCCTCGCTCGATAAGGGCGTCGCCGTGGCCTTCCATTCGGCCGGGAGCGGCGCGTGGGCGGACCATACCCTCTATTTCGATTCCGCGGCGCTCGCCGCATACAACGCGGCCCCGGACGATGGAGTTTATAAAGTCGAAGCGGTGTCCGACTCCGCGCTCTTCGCCCCCACGGCCTGTACGCTGGCGGTCAGGGACGGCGTGATGACGGCGGTGCTCACCGCGGCCGACAACAAATACGGCGCGCTCTATGCCGGCCTCGCCAAGGACGCCCTCCAGGCCGCCGGGACGGACCGTATCCAAGCCATTGCGGACGCGTCCGGCGCATATACTTATACGTTTGTGATCCCGTCGCTCGACAACGAGGTCCCGGTCGCCGTCTATTCGGAGAGCACCGGAAAATGGTACGACCGCACCCTGCGCTTTCTCTCCGCGAGCCTTGAGCCGGACGGATTCGCCTCCGAATCGGAGGAACAGGGCGCGTACGAGTTCTCCTTTACGGGCGGGTCGGGCCGCGTCACGATCTCCTGCGGCGGCGTCGAGGTCTCCGGGGACACCGCCCTCGCAACCATCGTCTTCAGCAGCTCCAATTACACCTACGCCGAGGTGAACGGAACCAAATACGATAATACCAACGAAGGCGGGGACTCCACCTTTGTGATCCCGGTCGTCTTAAACGGCGAGACGCCGATCAGCGCCGAGACCACGGCCATGGGCGCCCCGCACGTGGTCGACTATGTGCTCACGATCTATGAAAAGTAAACTTGCCGCGCTCCTCCTTGCGCTTTTGACCGTGCTTTTGACGGGATGCGGCAAAACCGGGCCGGCGGGGACGGATGGCCCCGCCGGTCCGGGCCTTTCGGGTCCCTCGTCCGCAGAGGAGTCCGCCGCCGACCCGGACGCTCCGGTCATCGACGGGCTCACCTACGAGTCCACAATGGGACTTGATTACGCGGAATGCTTCGACGTATATTTTTATGAGGGCGGCTGCGCGGTCATAGAAACCGGCGACAGCCGCGGCTATCTGATCGTGCCGGAGGGGGCGGAGGCCCCGGCCGGGGCCGCGGACCGGTTTTTTATTCTGCGGCGGCCGCTCGACCGGATCTATCTCGCGGCGACCTCCGCCATGTGCCTGTTTGACGCGCTGGACGGCCTTTCAAACATCCGTTTCTCCGGCACGAAGGCGGACGACTGGTATATCGGGAACGCCGTCCGGGCGATGGAGGGGGGAGACATCCTCTACGCCGGGAAATACAGCGCGCCGGATTATGAGCTTATCCTGTCAAAGGGGTGCAGCCTGGCAGTCGAGTCCACGATGATCCTCCATTCGCCGAAGGTGCAGGAGAAGCTCGAGGAGCTCGGCGTCCCCGTGTGGATCGACCTGTCGAGCTACGAGCCGGAGCCGCTGGGCCGGACCGAGTGGATCAAGGCCTACGCCGTTTTGCTCGGGAAAGAAGCCCGGGCGGAGGAGATCTTCGCCGGGCAAAAACAGTATGCGGAGGAGCTCGAGGATTTTGTCAACACCGAAAAGGCGGTCGCCTTCTTTTACGTCAACTCCAACGGGGCGATCGTGACCAAAAAGTCCGGCGACTACATCCCGAAGATGATCGAGATGGCCGGCGGGCGCTATATTTTTTCCAATCTCGGGGACTCCGGGACGGTCTCCTCCTCGGTCACGATGGACATGGAGACCTTCTATGCCTCCGCGCGGGACGCGGATTTTCTGATCTATAACGCCTCGATCGACGAGCCGCTGGACTCCGTCGGCGGCCTGCTCTTCAAAAACGAGCTGTTCGCCGATTTCAAAGCCGTCCGGGAGGGCAACGTCTGGTGCACGACCAAATATCTGTACCAGGCCTCCGACGTAAACGGCGAGATCGTGCGGGATATCCACCTGATGCTGACATCCGGCGACGGGGCGGCGGTCGAGCCGACGTTCCTATATAAATTATATTAAAAAAACAGTCTGAGAGGGATTATGAACGCTGAAAGCAAGACCCCCGCGTGGATGACGGACCGGCTCCGGACGAGGTCCCGGTATCTGCTCATCCTTTTGCTCCTGACCGCCGCTTTTTTCGCGATCGCGGTCGTCAACGTCTACTCCGGCAGCGTCGCGATCGCCCCGGGGGAGGTCTTCGGGATTCTCGCCCGGCGGGTGGGGGAACAGGAGACGCAGTACCGGATCATCTGGCAGATCCGCCTGCCGCGCATCCTGCTTTCGGCGCTGCTCGGCGGGGCGCTCGCGCTCTCGGGCTTTTTGCTCCAGACCTTTTTCCGCAACCCGATCGCCGGGCCGTACGTGCTCGGCATCTCGTCGGGCGCGAAGATGATCGTCGCCCTTGTGATGATCTATTTTCTTGAACGATACCGCGAGGTCTCCTCATCCGTGCTCATCTTGGCGGCGCTCTTTGGCTCCCTGCTCGTCACCGGCTTTATTCTGCTCCTCTCGCGCAGGCTCCGGCAGATGCCGGTGCTGCTGATCGCCGGCATCATGGTCGGCTATATCTGCACCGCCGTCACGGATTTCATCGTGACCTTCGCCGACGACTCGGACATCGTCAATCTCCACAACTGGTCGCTCGGCAGCTTCTCCGGCGCCGACTGGGGCAACGTGCACACCGCCTTCTGGATCGTCACCGCCACGTTTTTGCTGACGTTTTTGCTCTCAAAGCCCATCGGCGCGTTCCAGATGGGGGAGGCCTACGCCCAGAGCATGGGCGTCAATATCCGTCTGCTGCGGGTAGCCGTCATTTTACTTTCGAGCGTCCTGACCGCCTCGGTCACCGCGTTTGCGGGACCGATCTCGTTTGTAGGCACCGCGGTTCCGTTTTTGATTAAGAAGGTTCTGCACACGGCGAAGCCGATCATTCTGATCCCCACGCTGTTTCTCGGCGGCGCGGTCTTTTGCATGTTCTGCGATCTGATCGCGAGGACGGTATTCGCCCCGTCGGAGCTCAACGTGAGCACGGTGACCGCCGTTTTCGGCGCGCCGATCGTCATTTTAATCATGATCAAAAAACAGCAGGAGTATTGAGCGTATGGAGGACTGGTATTTAGAGACAAAAAACCTCTCCGTCGGATATCATGGAAAGGCGCTGATCCGCGACATCGCGCTCGGCATCAAAAAAGGCGAGATCGTCACGCTGATCGGGCCGAACGGCGCCGGGAAATCCACGATCCTCAAGAGCCTTTTTAAACAGCTCAAACTCATCGCCGGCGCGGTGTGGGTCGACGGGGCCGACGTCGCGAAGATGTCTTATAAGGAGCTCTCCGCCCATATGGCCGTCGTGCTCACGGAGCGCGTGCGCACGGAGCTCATGACCTGCCGGGAGATCGTCGCGACGGGCCGGTATCCCTACACCGGCCGGATGGGCCTCCTGACGCCGAAAGACGAGCAAATCGTGCAGGAGGCCATGGAAATCATGCGCGTAGAGGACCTCGCGGGGCAGGATTTCAGCCAAATCAGCGACGGGCAGCGGCAGCGGATCCTCCTATCGAGAGCGTTCTGTCAGGAACCGGAGATCATCGTTCTGGATGAGCCGACCGCCTATCTCGACATCCGGTATAAGTTGGAACTGCTCGATACCCTGCGGCACATGGCGCGGGAAAGAGGGATCACGGTCGTCATGTCGCTGCACGAGATCGACCTCGCCCAGAAGATCTCCGATAAGGTGATCTGCGTGCGGGGGGACACGATCCTGCGCTTCGGCGCGCCGGAGGAGATCTTTCACGAGGAGACCGTCCGCAGGCTCTACGACCTCGAGGAGGGCGTCTACGACGTCTCCTTCGGCAGCGTGGAGCTCCCAAAACCGGCGGGCGCGCCCGAGGTCTTCGTGGTCGCGGGCGGCGGTTCGGGCATCCCGGTCTTTCGGAAGCTCCAGCGGGAGGGCGTGCCGTTTTGCGCCGGCATCCTCTATCCGAGCGACGTCGACTGCCGGCTCGCGAACCGCCTCGCCTCGCGGGTGATCGTCGAGCGGCCGTTCTGCGCGATCCGCGACGAGACCTACCGGGCCGCGCTGGAGGTCATGCGGCGCTGCCGCCGGGTCATCGACGCCGGCGTGCCGCGCGGCGACTATAACAGGCGGCTTTTTGACCTGATCGCGGCGGCGAAAGAAGAGGGACTTCTGGAGACGGCCGGAGAGGAGCACCTGTGAAGACGGAGAACTATAAATATTTTCAGCACCGGGCCTGCGAGTTTTTCCCCTGCCATAAAACCGACGACCCCGATGATTTCAACTGCATGTTCTGCTTTTGCCCGTTCTACACGCTGGGCGACCGGTGCGGCGGCAATTTTACTTTCACAAAAGACGGCAAAAAGAACTGCAAGGACTGCCTGTTCCCGCATCTGCGGGAAAACTACGACCGGATCATGGAGCGGTATCCCGAGATCGCCGCGGTGGTCGCCGCGAACACGGAGAGCGCCCCGGCAACGCCGCGCGCCCCGGAGACCGGAGATTAAGGCGCGCCCCGGGCTCCGCAAAAAGGTTGACGGCGGGGCCGGAAGCCAAGATTTCCCCGGCCAGCCCCGCGAATACCCCGGCGGACGCGGGGACCGGCGTAAAACAGAAGTAAGACATCATAAAAAATCCCCTCCGCTTTTTGGCGGAGGGGATTTTTTCGTTTAGACCTTGATGCTCATGCGTCTTTTCCGTTGTTGAGGTGGCAGATGCCGGTGACCGAGCTGACGGGCAGCGAGAAGGAGAGGCCGCGGCCCTCGCTGTTGAGGCCGGCCCTGCGGACGATGGCCCGCATGATGGGGGCGCGGATCTCCTCCTTGGCGAGGATCAGCACAAGCTCCTTCTCCGGCTGGATGGAGATGCCAAAGAAGGTCTCCGTCTCATGAATGCCCGCGCCGCGGGAATAGAGGATGGTGCCGCCCTGCGCGCCGGCCTCCCGCGCGGCCTCCATCACCTCGTCGGAGTAGCCGCGGTTGACGATCGTAACAATCAGGGAATATTCGGTTTTATGTTCATCCATGTTCATTCCTCCTCAAGGGATGCGGTGGTGAAGTAGTGGAGGACGTTCGCGCCGGCGATGCTGTTGATCGGGACCGAGAAGGCGACGCCCTTGCCGGGTTTTTGGAATTCCATCCGCTCGCCGAGGTTCGCGAGCGCCTCGCACACCCGGTCGACGGGCACAAAGCTCAGCACGACGTCCTTTTCGGTGGAGCCGAGGCCGAGCAGGTCGAGGATGCGCGAGCTCGCGGTGCCGCGGCCGAGGCAGATCATATTGACCTTGACGTCGTGCGCCTGATTGAAGCCCACCACCTTTTCGCCGAGCCCGCGGTCGACGATCGCGACCAGCATCTCGACGGGGTCGTATTTTCTGCGGGGGGGATTTTCAGAAATCAATGATCTCTTCCTCCTTCCTCTCCAGCTCCGCGGCGTTTTGCGCAGGCGGGATCTCCGCCTGTGACGCCTTCTTTTCTTTGAACGCGTAAATGGTGCCGAGGATCTGGATCGTGACGAGCGGCGTCATGGCGACCATCGCGACGACGCCGAAAGCGTCCGTCATGATGTTGCCGCCGACGGCCTGACAGGCCCCCACCGCGAACGGGAGCAGGAACGTCGCGGTCATCGGCCCGGAGGCGACCCCGCCGCTGTCAAACGCGATGGCGGTAAAAATTTTGGGGACAAAAAAGGTCAGGCTGAGCGCGAGCGCGTAGCCGGGAATGATCAGGTACCAGATGGAGATGCCGGTCAGCACCCGGATCATCGCGAGGCCCACGGAGATCGACATTCCGATCATCATCGAGATCATCATCGCTTTGCGCGAGATGGAGCCCGCGGTGACGCTCTCCACCTGCTCGTTGAGCACGTGCACGGCCGGCTCCGCGGCAACGATAAAGAATCCGACCACCATGCCGATCGGGACCAGCACCCAGTTGTTTTCGAGCGAGGCGATCGCGCCGCCGATATAGATGCCCACCGGCATGAACCCGACGTTGACGGCGGTCAGAAAGATCGCGAGGCCGAAGAACGTGATGACCCCGCCGATCAGGGTCTTATTCATGACATGCTTCGGGAGCTTCAGAAAAAAGATCTGGAAAATCAGATAAAACAAAAAGATCGGCGAGAGGGCGAGCGCGACCTCTTTGGAGAAGAGCGGCAGGGCGTCGAGATAGACCCTCATCAGCCCGGAAAAGCTGACGATCTCCGGGATCGGGTCACTCGTATAAGCGGTCCCGCCGGGCACCAGCATGCCCATGATCGTGACGACGAGGATCGGGCCGAGGGAGCAGAGCCCCACAAGGCCGAAGCTGTCGTCGCGGGAGCTGTCCCCGCCGCGCACGGACGCGATGCCCACGCCGAGGGCGAGGATGAACGGGACGGTGATCGGGCCGGTCGTGACGCCGCCGCTGTCGAAGGCGACCGCGAGGAATTCCTTGCCGGTAAAGGCGGCGAGAAAAAAGGTGAGCAGGTAAAAAATAATCAGCAAAAACGACAGACTGATCTTAAAAAGGATCCGCAGGACGGAGACGACGAGGAACAGCCCGACGCCCACCGCCACGGCGTAGATCAGCGCGGAGCCCACGGAGACCGCCGTCTCGCCGAGCATAAACAGCGTCGTCCTCGGCATCTGGTTGCCGAGGACCTGCAAATCCGGTTCCGCGATGGTGATCATAATGCCGAGCAGAAGGGCCGTGACGACAAAGAGCGGCAGATTGTGCAGCCGGACCAGCGCCGCGCCCATTTGGTTGCCCATCGGCGTCATGCCCGAATCCGCGCCGAGCGAAAACAGCGTTATGCCAAGGATCAGGAATGCCACGGAAGAAAGAAACAGCGCCAAAATGCCTGAGGGCATCGGCGCTATGGTAAAGTGGAGAAGCAAAATGATCCCCGCGACCGGTAGGACTGCGGTTAATGTTTCACTCAGTTTACCTTTAATCTCTTGTTTCACGGTGGCATTCCACCTTTCGGAGTAGATTCGGCGTCCGACGGGGCTGCGGGGCATGTGCGCGGCCTTAAATTATATATAGTTGCAATACCTTGTCTATTATAAGGAAAACAACGCGCTTTGTCAAAACGGAGTATTGACCAAAATTCCGGTTTGCATGTTATGGATCATTTGCGAATCTTTTTTGAAAGAATTACGGCCTGCCCGCCGGGAGCGTCTATTTCAGGTCCCAGAGCGGGGTGGGGTAGACGCCGCGGCCGGTCAGGTCCTTTAGCGCCTTTACGACCGCGGGGGTGTCCTCGCGGTAAGTGAGCCCGTACCAGCGGTCCGGGGATTCGATGCAGCGGACCCGGACCCGGTCCTCGCGCAGCAGGGAGCCGACCACGTTGGGCAGGTAGCACTCCCTGCGCACAGCGTCCTCCCGGAGTTCCCCGGCCTCAAAGCGGTCCATCGCCTCCGCGAGGTAGGCAAAGACGTCCGGCGTGAAGCCCCAAAAATTCATCGAGACGGGAGTTCCGGCCGGGACCGGCGTCCACGCCTCGCCGTCCTCCGTAAACTCGGCGCAGGTCCCGCGTTTTTCAATATGGGTGCGCTCGACGATCTCCCGCAGCAGCCCGTCCTCGACGCGGCAGACCCCGCGGGCGACCTTGCCGTTTTCCGTCAGCGTGTTTTCGATGCGGTAGCCGAGCATGGCATACTCGTCCGAGGAGCGCTCCATCGCCTCCAGCGCGGGCAGGATCGCCCGAAAAGCGCCCGCGCCGTAATAGTCGTCGGAATTGACCACGGCGAACGGCGCGTCGATCAGGCCTCTGCAGAGCAGCACGGCCTCGGCGGTGCCGAGCGGCTTCTTGCGGCCGAGCCCGGCGTATGCCTCCGGGATCTCCTGAAACGCGTAATCCACGTCCATATAATGGGAGACGGGTTCCCCCACCACCTCGATAAAATCCGCCTCCAGCGCGCGGTTGATGAGGAAGACCACCTTCTGGAAACCGGCTTTGTAGGCGTCGTACATGGTATAGTCGATGATTCTTTCTCCGGATGGGCCGACCGGCGCGATCTGTTTCGCGCCGCCGTATCGGCTGCCGATGCCGGCCGCCATAATCAGTAACGTAGGTTTCATTTTGTTCCGTCCTTAACATATAAAATGCGCGATAGGCGCTTTTTCTTATTCTATGCCGAAAAAGTGACTTTTTATTATATATTATATTATAAATAAAAAAACCTTTTCGTCAACGAAAACCGAAGCCGGAAGGGCGCTCAGGCAAAAGAAAAGGTCGCCCTTTTTCGACAGGGCGGCCGCGGTTCCGGCGCGCCGGCGTTTTTCGGCCTTTCCGGAAGACGGCTTCCGGTTTCCGATTGTCCCACGCGGCCTGGCCTTTTTAACCCATCCGAAAGCGGGCTTCCGGTTTCCGATTGTCTCACGCAGCAGGGCTTTTTTAACCCATCCGAAAGCGGGCAGCCGGGCTTTTTAACCTTTCCGGAAGCGGGCTTCCTGGCTTTTTTAACCCATCCGAAAGCGGGATTCCGGGCTTTTTCAGCCTTTCCGGAAGACGGATTCCGGTTTCCGATTGTCCCACGCAGCCGGGCTTTTTAACCTTTCCGGAAGCTCGGCTTCCGAGCTTTTCAGCCTTTCCGGAAGCCGGTAATATTGGCGATCGCCACCTGCGTTCCGATGCCGTCCGTGATGTCCACCGTATAGCAGCAGGTGCTGCGGCCGTCCTTGACGCGGCGTCCCTCGGCAACCAGACGTGTGTCCTTCGCCATGCCGAGATAGGTGATGCTGCTGTTGAGCGTGACGAGGCGGTTCTCATCCGCGGCGGAGGCGACCGCGAAGCAAAAGTCCGCGAGCACCGCGGAGACGCCGCCCATCACGTTCCCAACGGAGTTTTTGTGGATATCCCGGAGCGTCAGCGAGCATTTCGCGTAGCCGTCGCCCACCTCTTCGATCACGGCGCCAAGCGCCTCCGTCGCAAAACGGTCCTTCCCGAACCGCGCGACCACCTCTTCCAAAGTCATCCAAACACCCTCTTTTGATTTAATAAAATCTCGATCTCCGGCCGGGCTCTCCCGGCAAAAATGGAAAAAAACGCGCTCCGTCCCCGCCATGTCCCGGGAGCGGCCGTATCCGTACGGTCATCTTATTCATGCGGCCGTCCCGTCTGTGCGGATCGCGCCGAGGATTGATCGGCCGCTTTCGCGCCCGACCGGGCCCCGTCCTGCCGCTCGAGGTCCGCGGGGTTCCAGCCCTTCCCCGTGAGCACGGGTTTGACGGCGCCGTTTGTGAGCTCCGCGACGTCGTGCTCAAACGAAAACGGATCCTCCGAGCGCACGCGCAGCCGGAGCAAGACCGAGGCGCCGAATTCCGCGCTGAGCACCCGGATGCCTTTTTCCGCCGCGTAGCGTTCCAGCCTGCCGTAGCCGGGGTAGTCCGTCTCCAGCGCGTAGTCGAGCGTCTCCGCCATCGTCACGGTCCCGGCGGCCTCGCAGGCGAGGGCCGCGGCCCGCGCGTAGGCCTTCGACAGCCCGCCGGTGCCGAGCAGCGTGCCGCCGAAATACCGCGTCACGACGACGCAGCAGTCGACGAGCGCCCGCCCCTCGAGCACTTTGAGCGCCGGGACGCCCGCCGTGCCCTGCGGCTCGCCGTCGTCGGAAATGCGCTCAAGGTTTTGCGCCCGCAGGCGGAAGGCGAAGGCGTTGTGGCTCGCGGCGCGGTGCTCCGCGCGGACGCTCTCAAGAAAAGCGAGCGCCTCCTCCTCGCCGGAGCAGGGCGCCAGATGCCCGATGAAGCGGGATTTTTTCTCGGTGAATTCCCCCTCGCCGCGCCCCGCGGCGGTTTGATACGAGGGCATGAAAGCGCCTCCCCTCAAAAACCCGTTCGTTTAAGAAAAAAGCCCGGAAAAACCGGGCTTTCGTTTCTGATTAATCCATGCTGAAGCGCTTTTTGAAGCGGTCGACACGGCCGCCGGTATCGACAAGTTTCTGACGCCCTGTGTAGAACGGATGGCATTTGGAGCAGATTTCCACGCGGATGTCTTTCTTGGTGGAACAAATCTGCCAGACCTCGCCGCAGGCGCAGGTGATGGTGGTCGGACCGTAGTCCGGATGAATGGCTTTTCTCATGTATGTCACCTCTTTTTCCCAGAGCTTATATCTGAAATAAACCCGTTTTTTTACACCAGTAAGCGTATTTTAACACAAACAAATTTGAAATGCAACCATTTTTTTCGGGGAATTCCGGGAAGCGCGGGCGGTTTTTCGGCCGGAAATTTCACCGGCCGAGCGGCCCGGGCCGCAGGCGTTCGGAGCCCGATCGGTTCCGCCGGAACCTCACAGATGAAGCAGTTCCGCCACGGCTTCGGCAAGCGCCGCGGCCGCGGCTTCGGCGGCCGCTCTGTCCCTCTCCCGGACGGAATAATACGCCTTGACCTTCGGCTCGGTGCCGGAGGGGCGGATGATCACGGAGGCGTCCCCCGAAAGCGAAAGCTCGATCATGTCGGCCTCGGGCAGGAAGTCCCGGACCGCCGCGACGGCGCGCCCGGCGAGCGTCCGCGGCGCTTTTTCGCGCAGGGCGCCCATGGCGCGCCGGATCTTCTCCGCGCCGGCGATCCCCTCGCGGTAAAAATTGGACTGCGTGTCGAGGAAATAGCCGTATTCCCCGCGCAGCCGGTCGACGGCCCCGGCGAGGGTGAGGCCGTTTCGTTTCCAGTAGGCGGCGGCCTCACAGATTAAAAGCGAAGCGTTGACGGCGTCCTTGTCGCGGGCGTAGGTGCCGCTGAGGTAGCCGCAGCTCTCCTCGAAGCCGAAGATGTAGCGCCCGGCCTCCCCGGCGGCCTCGAGCTCGGCGATGACCTGCCCGATATAGCGAAAGCCGGTGAAGACCTTCCGCATCTCGATGTCGTAGCGCCCGGCGACGGCGTCGGCGAGCTTTGTGGAGACCATGGAGCGCACCGCGACCGGCTTTTCCGGCATCGTCCCGTTTTCGGTCCTCGCCCGCGCGATGAAATCGAGCAGCAGCGCGCCGATCTCGTTTCCGGTCAAAATGCGGTATTCCCCGCCGTCCCTCGCGGCGACGCCCACGCGGTCGCAGTCGGGGTCGGTCGCGAGCAGCAGGTCGCAGCGCTCCCGTTTCGCGAGCCGCAGGCCGAGTTCCAACGCCTCCGGCAGCTCCGGATTCGGGACCGGGCAGGTGGTGAAGCCGCCGTCCGGGCGCATCTGCTCCTCCACCGGGTAGATGTCGCCGAACCCCGCGAGCGAGAGGCAGGGAATCACGGCGTCCCGGCCGGTGCCGTTGAGCGGCGTGTAGGCGATGGAGAGATTGCTCTCGGCGTGGCGCGCGCGGTCGACGCCCTCGCCGATGACGCGCGCGATGTACCGCCGCCAGAAGCTGTCCGTCAAAAACACAATCTTTTTCTCCGCGACGGCGTCGTCGAAATCGCAGAGCTTCGCGCCGAAGAGGACGTCGGTTCCGGCGATCCGGCGGGAGACGGCGTCCGCGGTCCCGGGGCCGATCTGACAGCCGTCCGGGCCGTAGACCTTGTAGCCGCTGTAGTCGGCGGGGTTGTGGGAGGCCGTGATGTTGATGCCGGTCCCGCAGCGGCGCTCCCGCACGGCGTAGGAGAGCATCGGCGTCGGCGCGGGTTTGGCGTAGAGCCAGACCCGGATGCCGTTCGCGGCGAACACGCGGGCCGCCTCCCGCGCAAAGAGCTCGGAGCGATGGCGCGTGTCGTAGGCGATCGCGGCCGAGAGGTTCCCGCCGGACTCTTTAAGATAATCGGCGAGCCCCTGGGTCGTCTGGCGCACGGTGTAGACGTTCATGCGGTTGGTTCCGGCCGCGAGCAGGCCGCGCAGTCCGGCGGTGCCGAATTCGAGCCTGCGGTAAAAGCGCTCCCGGATCTCCTGCTCGTCGTTTTCGATCGCGGCAAGCTCCGCGGAGGTCTCCCCGTCGGCGCCGGCGCGCCAGCGCAGATATTCGCTTCTTTCGTCCATCAGAATGTCCCCTCCGGTCGTCATATATTGTTTTTATTATACCCCGCCGGGGCCGCAAACGCAAGGTTCGGGGGCTCCTTTCCGGCGGAGGCCCGCTTTCGCGGAAGGAAACCGCGCCGCGTGGAAATCTCGCGCTTTTTCGGGCGTCCCGCGGGCTTTTTTAACCGTCGGGGGAGAGCGTTTTCCCGGGAATCTCTTCTTCGCCGGGAGGCCGCTTCTTCGCGCTTTCGGTTCCCGGTTTTCGCCCCGAAACCGGAAGTTTTGCCTTTTTTGGAAGGGTCGAAAGCCGCCGCGCGCCGGCCCGTTTTCCCCATTCTTTCCGGGAACCCTTGTAATTTCCATCAATTTTGATATATAATAAAATCGGTTACATCTTGGGTCATGGGAAGGCGGCGAGGGGATATGTTCTGCGCTTGCGCGAGCATGGGGCTTCTGGGGATCAGCGCATACAAGGTTGCCGTCGAGGTGGACATCGACGGACAGTTCCCGTCCTTCGAAATCGTCGGCCTGCCGGACGTCGCGGTGAAGGAATCCCGCGACCGGGTGCGCTCCGCCGTCAAAAACAGCGGCTACGAATTCCCGCTGGGGAAAATCGTCGTCAACCTCGCGCCCGGCGACGTCAAAAAGACCGGCCCGCTCTATGATCTCCCGATCTTTGTCGGCATCCTCATCGCGAGCGGCCAGACCGGGATCGACAGCTCCGCCTCCGCGTTCATCGGCGAGCTCTCGCTCGAGGGCGAGATCCGCCCGGTCTCCGGCGTACTGCCGATGGTGCTCGAGGCGCGCAAGCTCGGGATCAAGCACATCTTTATCCCGGAGAAAAACGCCGCCGAGGGCGCGGTCGTCGGCGGCATCCGCGTCTACCCGGCGAAGACCGCCGCGCAGGTGATCGCCCATCTCTCCGGCGGCAAAAAGATCGCTCAGGCGAAGGCGTCCGATTTCATCCTGCCCGAGCATCCTATCCACGGCCCGGATTTCGCCGACGTCAAGGGCCAGTATGAGGCGAAGCGCGCCTTGGAGATCGCGGCCGCGGGCTTTCACAACGTGTTGATGATCGGGCCGCCCGGCTCCGGGAAGAGCATGCTCGCGAAGCGCCTGCCCTCGATTTTGCCCGAGATGACCTTCGACGAGGCCATCGAGACCACAAAAATTCATTCCATCTGCGGTGCGCTGCCCGAGGGGGTCCCCCTGATGGCGCAGAGGCCGTTTCGTTCGCCGCACCACACGGTCTCGCCCGCGGGCCTCTCCGGCGGCGGCAGCGTCCCGAGGCCGGGGGAGATCTCCCTCGCGCACAACGGGGTGCTGTTTCTGGACGAGCTTCCCGAATACAGCCGCTCCGCGCTCGAGGTGCTGCGCCAGCCGCTCGAGGAGGGCACGGTCACGATCTCCCGGGCGGCCGGGAGCCTCTCCTATCCCTGCTCGATCATGCTCGTAGCGGCGATGAACCCCTGCCCCTGCGGGTTTTACGGCCACCCGGCCAGAAGGTGCACCTGCAGCGAGGGGGCCATCTCCCGCTATATGGCGAAGGTCTCCGGCCCGCTTTTGGACCGGATCGACCTGCACGTCGAGGTCATGCCGGTGGAGTTTTCCGATCTCACCGATTCCGGCCGCAGCGAGCCCTCCGCGGAGATCCGGCGGCGCGTGAATCAGGCCAGAGCCGTCCAACTGCGCCGCTACAAGGGCACCGGCATCCCCTGCAACTCGATGCTGACGCCGGCCATGCTGCCCAAATACTGCGTGATGACCGAGGACGCGAAGGGCGTCCTGATGCGCGCCTTCGAGCGCATGGGGCTTTCGGCCCGCGGGTACGACCGGATACTCAAGGTCGCCCGCACCATCGCCGATCTCGACGGCAGCGAGATGATTGACACCAAACACATCGCCGAGGCCCTGCAATACCGGAGCCTCGACCGGAAATATTGGAGGAACTGACATGTCCGCGGACGCGCTCGGAGAGATCATGGAGGCCGCCGGCTTCGACCGCTGGGGCGTCGCGGATTACGCGGACACGCTCCCCGGCACCGGATTCCGGCGGGGGGAGCCGTTTCCGGGCATCCGGTCCGTCGTCGTCTGCCTGATCCCGTGGGACACCGGCGAAAACGAGGGCCGGAACTTAGCCCGCCACTGCGTCGGCATGGATTATCATCTTGTCGGCCAAAAGCACCTTTCCGCCGCGGCGGAGATCCTCGGGCGGGTCTATCCGGACGACCGGTTCGCCTGTTTTGTCGATTCGTCCCCGGTCGCGGAGGTGCGCGCCGCCGTGCTGGCGGGGCTCGGCGTCCGGGGGCGGAGCAACCTGCTGATCAGCGAAAAATACGGCACCCGCTGCGCCGTCGGCGAGATCGTCACGACCCGCAAGTTCCAAAAATCGGAGAGCCGGGCGGGTTCCTGCCTCCTGTGCAACAAGTGTATCGAGGCGTGCCCCAACGCCGCCCTCTCGGTTGAGGGCTTCGACCGGACGCGGTGCGTCTCCGCGATCACACAGAAAAAGGGCGAGCTCACCGAGCGGGAGCGGGGCCTTGTCCGGGAGGTCGGCTTCGTCTCCGGCTGCGACCGCTGCACCGACGTCTGTCCGATGAACCGCGGCGCCGACGGCACCGGCTGGCCGGAATTCAAAGATACCGCGAAGCCGGTCTACGCCCCGGGGATGGACCTCTCCGACCGCTCCTACCGATGGAGGGGCCCGGAGATCCTCGAGCGCAACTATAAGATTCTGGAGGGCTGAATTTGGAGATCCTCAAAAAAGAGCGGTGGCCGGAGTACGAGGAGTTTTGTTCGCGTTCCCCGCAGAGCTGCTTCACCCAGTCCGCCATGTGGCCGGACGTCAAGGTCAACTGGGAGAGCGAGATCGTCGTCTCCCGGGACGCCGCGGGCAAGATCGTCGGCGGGATGCTGGTGCTGATCCAGAAGATCCCGCTTATCGGCACGAGCTTCCTCTACGCGCCGCGCGGCCCGGTCTGCGATTTGAGCGATAAAAAAGTCCTCGCCGATCTCTTTTCGGGCGCGGACCTCCTCGCGAAACAATATAAGGCCCACCTTTTTAAATGCGACCCGGATATCCCCGTCTCCGACGCGGGATTTCTTGAAACGATGAAGCAACTGGGCTTCGCGCGCCGGTACGGGCCGACCGGCTTCGAGGGGATTCAGGTGCGCTTCAATTACCGCCTGTACCTTAACGGCCGCACCGAGGAGCAGGTGCTCGCGGACCTCACGCAGAAGACCCGCTACAACATCCGCGTCGCCATGAAGCACGGCGTGGAGATCAAAATCGTCGGCAAGGAATATCTCGACGAATTCATGCGCATCATGGATATCACCGGCGAGCGCGACAGCTTCAGCATCCGCCCAAAGGAGTATTTCGACCGCATGATGGACGCGCTCGGCGAGCACATCCGCTTATATATGGGATTTTATAACGGGCAGGCCGTCTGCGGCACGGTCGCCACCAACTACGGCGGCAAATGCTGCTACGTCTACGGCGCCTCGGACAACGCCTTCCGCAACGTGATGCCCAATTATCTCATTCAGTGGGAGATGATCCGCTGGGCCGTCGGGACCGGCTGCGCGGTCTACGACTTCATGGGCATCTCCGGCGACACCGAAAACGAAAACGACCACCTCTACGGGCTTTACCGTTTTAAACGCGGCTTCAACGGCCAGATCGACGAGCTGCCCGGCGAATTCGACCGGGTCTACCGCCCGCTCGCGGCGAAACTTGTCAAGCACGCCCTGCGCCTCAACGCGGCGCTCCGGAAACTGAAGCGAAAGGCGCAGCAATGACGCCGCTCGCCGGGGCCGTCGAAGCGTATCTCGCGAAGGGCCTCGCCCGGTTCCACATGCCCGGGCATAAGGGCCGGGCCGAAGGGCTTTTTGCGGAGATCTCCGAATATGATATCACCGAAGTCGAGGGCGCGGATTCCCTCTACGAGTGCGCGGGCGCTCTCCGCGAGACCGAGCGGCAATACGCCGACCTCTATGGGAGCGGGGACTGCCTGCTCTCGGCCGGGGGCTCCACGCTCTGCGTCCAGGCGATGCTCGCGGCGGTACTCCGGCCGGGGGAGAAATTCCTGATCGGCCGGAACTGCCACAGCTCGGCGGTCCACGCGGCGGCGCTGTGCGGATTTGAGCCGGTCTGGCTGACGGAGCAGACGCCGCAGGCGCTTGAGCACGCCTTTTCCGAGCATTCGGACGTCCGGACCGCGTATCTCACCTCGCCCGATTATTTCGGCCGGCTCGCGGATATTGAAGCGTGCTCAAAGGTCTGCCACGCGCGCAGCGCGAAGCTGCTCGTCGACAACGCCCACGGCGCGCACCTGCCCTTCTTTGAGGAAAACCTCCATCCGATGCACCTCAGCGCGGACCTCTGCGCCGATTCCCTGCATAAAACGCTGCCGGTGCTGACCGGCGGCGCCCTGCTGCACCTGCGCGACCCGTCGCTCCATGAGACGGCCAAGCGCCGGATGCGGCTCTTCGGCAGCACAAGCCCGAGCTATCTCATCATGCTCTCGGCGGACGGCTGCCTCGACTACCTCCGGACGAGGGCCCGCGCCGATTTCCCGGCGCTCGCCTTACGGATGGAGGCCCTCGGCGCCCTCGCCGCGGAAAACGGCCTCTCCCCGCTGGGATACGCCCCGCGGATGGAGCGGGCTTCGCCCGACAAACGTTTCCCACAGACGGGGCGGGCCCTGCAAACGGAGCAAGCCTTACCCGACGAGCGTTTCCCACAGACGGGGCGGGTTCCGCAAACGGGGCAAACTTCGCCTGACAAGTGTTCTCCACAGACGGGGCGGGCCCCGCAAACGGGGCAAACTTCGCCCGACAAACGCTTCCCACAGACGGGGCGGGTTCCGCCCGCGGGACGGGCCTCGTCCGAGGCGCGTGTCTCTCTTGGGGAACACGGTTCTCCCGGAGGCCCTTCCCCCCGGATGGCACAGGTCGATCCGGCGCGGCTCACGCTCTCCGTCTCCGCCGCCGGGCTGACCGGGGCGGAATTCGGCGCGCGGCTGCGGCGCTTTGGCATCGAGCCGGAATACGTCAGTCCCGCGCGGGCGGTGCTGATGGCCTCGCCTTTTAACGCGGAGGAGGACTTTCGCCGGCTCGAGGAATTTATCCGCTCGACGCCCGGCCGCGGGATTCCCGCGGAGGAGTTTTGCCCGGATTTTACACCGGAGCAAAAGATGCCCATGCGGGAGGCGCTCTTCGCCGGGAGCGAGGAGATCCCTTCCGAAGAGGCGGCGGGCAGGACGGCCGCCTCGCTGGAGATCCCCTGTCCGCCCTGCGTCGCCCTGACCGTGCCGGGCGAGACGATCGGCGCGGAGACGGCGCGCCTGCTGCTCGAATACGGCGTCGGGCGCGTCCGCGTGATCCGATGATCCCAAACCCCGAAAAAAGGAGCTGATCCGATATGAAAATGATTCTGGCCGTCGTATCCGGAGACGACAGCAACGCCGTCTCCACCGCTTTGACCAAGGCGGGCTTTCAGGTGACGAAGCTCGCGACCACCGGCGGATTCCTGATGAGCGGCAACACGACCTTCCTGATCGGCATCGACGACGACAAAGTGGACGACGCCATCGCCGTCATCGGCCGCCACAGCAGAAAGCGCAAGCAGATCGTGCCGGACAACTCGTTCAGCGAAGTCGGCATGTATTCCGCGCTGCCGATCGAGGTCACGGTCGGGGGCGCGACGGTGTTCGTGATGAACGTCGAGCGCTTCGAGAAAGCCTGATGCCGGAGACGAGGGAACTGCGGGAGATCTTCGCTTCCGCGGTCAGGGAAAAGCGTCTGCCCCACGCCGTCCTGATCGAGGGCGAAAAGGGGACGGGCCGGACGGAACTCGCCCTATGGCTCTGCCGGGCGCTGCTCTGCGAGAAAAAAGAAGGCGCCCCCTGCGAAAGCTGCGCGCCCTGCAAAAAGATCGCCTCCGGCAACCACTCGGACGTCGAGGTCGTCAAAGGCGGCGGCGGGGCGAGGAGCTTTCATATCGAGGAGGTACGGAATATCCGGGGGTCGGTCTGGCTCTCTCCGGGCGAAGCGGAGGAGCGCGTCTTCGTCCTTTTGGAGATCGGCGAGATGGGCGCCGAGGCGCAGAACGCTTTACTCAAGACGCTCGAGGAGCCGCCGCGCCACGCCCGGTTCGTGATGACCTGCGAGAACCGGTTCGCCCTGGCCGAGACGATCGTCTCGCGCTCCTCGGTCTATACGCTCGACGCACCCGCCCCCGCGCAATGCGAGGCCCTGCTGCGGGAGCGCTTCCCGGCCGAAAAGCCGGAGGAGCTCGCGCTCGCGGCGGCGGTGTTCGGCGGCAATTTCGGCGCGGCGTCGGAGGCGCTCTCCGCGCCGGAGGGCATGGCGCTGCCGCGCCTCGCGGCGGACACGCCGGGCATGCTCGGCGGCGGCGAGGTCTACGGCCTTCTGGCGGCGCTCTCCGCCTCGGCGAAGACAAGAGAGACGTTCGACCTCTATCTGCGCAGGCTCTCCGAATGGGTGGGCCGCGCGGCGGTCTCGGGCGCGAAGGGCGGGCGACCGCCCGCCGGGCGGAAGGTTACCCCCGCCGAGGCGCTCCGGGCACAGGAACTGATCTCCCGGGCAAGGGAGGATCTTTGGCAGAACTGCGGCATAGATCTGCTGCAGAGTTGGTTTTGCGCCGGAATGGCGCGGATATTCGGAGGAAATGTATGAGCAGTCAAATCGAAATCATCGGCGTCCGGTTTAAGGAAGTGGGCAAGGTCTATTACTTTGACCCGGAAGGCAAAAAATATTCTTTAAAAGACAAAGTCATCGTCGAGACGGCCCGGGGCGTGGAGTGCGGCGAAGTCGCCGTGGCGAACCGCCTGATCGACGAGGAAAAGGCGGTCCAGCCGCTCAAGCCGGTCATGCGTGCCGCCTCGGCCGAGGACCTCGCGCACATCGAGGAGAACCACCGGCAGGAGAAGCAGGCGTTCGACGTCTGCCAGAGCAAGATCGCGGCCCACGGCCTTGAGATGAAGCTCACCGACGTGGAATACACGTTTGACAACAGCAAGATCATCTTCTATTTCACCGCGGACGGGCGCGTGGATTTCCGCGACCTTGTCAAGGATCTCGCCTCCGTCTTCCATACGAGGATCGAGCTTCGGCAGATCGGCGTGCGGGACGAGGCGAAGATGCTCGGCGGCCTCGGCATCTGCGGGAAACCGTTCTGCTGCTCGAGCTTTCTGGGCGAGTTCGTGCCGGTCTCGATCAAGATGGCCAAGGAACAGGGCCTCTCGCTCAACCCGGCCAAGATCTCCGGCACCTGCGGCAGGCTGATGTGCTGCCTCAAGTACGAGCAGGAGGGCTACGAGGAGCTGATCCGCACGATGCCGCGGGTGGGCTCCGCGGTCCGGACGCCGGAGGGCCCCGGCACGGTCTCCGACATCGGCCTGATGACCGGCAGGGTCACGGTCCGCTTGGACGACACGCCCGACGGCGCGCCGAAGGTCTTCGACAAAACGGAGGTCCGCCCGATCCGCAAGGACCGGAAATCGGGGGAGGCCGAAACGGAAAGCAAAACTCCGGACGAATAACGATTGCATTTTCGCACCGGTGTGATAAAATAAAGTTACAATCTTTTGGAGGTGCGGAATATGGCCTATAAAATCCACGATAATTGTATCGAGTGCGGTGCCTGCGAGGACGAATGCCCGACCGGAGCGATCTCCCACGGCGAGGGCAAATACGTCATCGACCCGGAAAAGTGCATCGAATGCGGTTCCTGCGAGAGCGTCTGCCCGGTCGGCGCGCCGCGGCTCGACTAAAGTTTCGGCTGAAAACTTCGGCGGGAGGGGTTGCCTTTCCGCCGGTTTTTCGTTTTAGCGGAGATGGGGGGACGGTTTTGGCGAACTTCACGTTTGAGGAGATCTTTGGGCTCCGGCTCGCCGTCTCGGTGCCGCACGGCTTTGGCGAGGACGCCCTGTATCTCGCGGATTTCGCGGCCCCAAAGAGCAAAGATCTGCCCTGCGACCTCTGTACCGGCTGCGGGATCATCCCGGTTCGCTGGATCGCGAAAGGCTTCCCGGGAAATGTCTCGGCGGCGGAGATCAGCCCTTTGGCCCCGCCGCTCTGGGCGGCGACGGTCGCGGAGAATACGCTCGGGGACCGGTTTCTGCCGGTCCGCGGGGACCTGCGGGAGCGGCTGTTTCCCGCGGGGAGCTTCACGCTCGTCACGGCAAACCCGCCCTATTTTGACGCGTACGCCGGGAGCGGCTGCGCCTCGCCGGAGCGGGACGCCGCCCGGCACGAGTCGGCCTGCGCGCTCGCGGAGCTCGTCGCGGAGGCGGCGAGACTGCTGCGCTTTGGCGGGCGGTTCTGCGTCTGCCAGCGGCCGGAGCGCATGGCGGAGCTCCTCTCCCTGATGCGGGAGAACGGTCTCGAGCCCAAGCGCCTCTGCCTGCTGTGCCATCCCGGCAAGGAGAAACCGTGGCTGCTGCTCGCCGAGGGAAAAAAGGGCGCGAAGCCGGGGCTCGCGGTGGAGATCAAAACGGATTACGACCTGATGGAGTAAGGATAGATGGGGAAATTATATGTGGTCGGCACGCCGATCGGCAATCTCGGCGATTTTTCGCCGCGCGCGGCGGAGACGCTCGCGGCGGTGGATTTCATCGCGGCGGAGGACACCCGCGTCACCGCGAAGCTCTTAAATCATTTCGGCATCAAGAAGCCGATGGTGATCTATCAGAAATTTAACGAGCGGGAGCAGGGCGGGCGCGTCGTCGAGCGGCTCCTTGCGGGCGAGAGCTGTGCCGTCGTGACGGACGCCGGCATGCCCTGCATCTCCGACCCCGGCGGGACGCTGGTGCGCCTGTGCGCCGAGGCCGGGGTCCCGGTGGAGGCCGTGCCCGGGCCGTCCGCGCTCGTCACGGCGCTCGCGGTCTCGGGGCTCACCGTCTCCCGCTTCACGTTCGAGGGGTTTTTGAGCGTCAAGCGCAGCTCCCGGATGGAGCACCTTCGGAGCCTCCTCCATGAGCGCCGCGCGATGGTGTTTTACGAGGCGCCCCACAAGCTTTTGAGCACGCTCAAAGACATGTACGCGGTGCTCGGCGACAAAAACGTGGTGCTCGTGCGGGAACTGACGAAGATCCACGAGTCCGTATGGCGCGGCACGCTCTCGGAGGCGGTGGCCTATCACGAGAAGACCCCGCCGAAGGGCGAGTACGCGCTGATCCTTGAGGGCGCTTCGGAGGAGGAGATAGCCGATCCGTTTGAGGACGCGGTCGCGCTTGCGCATAAGCTCGCCGCGGAGGAGCGCATGCCGCTCTCGGCCGCAGCGAGGGAGGCCGCGAAGCTCTGCGGCTGCGCGAAGGGCGAGATCTATAAAGCGCTTCTGGATGGTCGGCGGGAGGAATGATCCCGCGGGATCCGGAGCTAATCCCTTGCCCCATGAACATCACAAAGGCCCTCTCCCGGATATGGAGGGTTATAGACCCCAAAACTTCCGGCCAAAGGCGCTCGCGCATAAGCCCGCGGCGGCCCCAAACCGATTCCCCGATTCATAAAAACCACAAAGGCCCTCTCCCATATCCGGGAGAGGGCCTTTGTCTTTTCTTATTATGCCCGTGCCCCGGATTCAGCGGAGCGTGCCTTTTATGACCGTCGGGATCCCGCAGACCACGCGCACGACGCAGTCGGCGCGCCCGGCGAGCAGGATACAGAGTTTCCCCACGGCCCTGCGCGCGGCAAAGTCATTTTGGTCGACCGGGACGATCCCGCCGCCGACCTCGTCGCAGAGGACGGCCTCTTTTTTGAGCAGGCCGGGGAGCAAGGCGTCGGCGTGGCCGGGGTCGCGCCAGACGAGATCCTGCAAATTGAAAAGCACGGGCCTGTCGTCGAGGCAGGCGTCCGCCATGTCGGCGCGCCGGTATCCCAGCGTCTCGGCGAAGGCGCGCTTCCCCGAGGCGGCGGCCCCGATAATCAAAATCACGGAGGACATCCCCTTTCCCAAACGGCCGGGCGCGAAAAGCGTCCGGACTTTTTTATCACGAAGGCCGCCGGGCATGTATGCCCCGCCCCGGAGCTCACTTGGAATCCCAATCTTTTGCAAGGCCGAGCCGAAGAGAAAAATGCGTTTCCGGTCGGCGCACAGGGTCGCGGACATGAAGAAAGCCCCGTCCGCCGGGCAAAATCACGGCAGTTCCCCTTTTATCGCGATCGGGATGCCGCAGACCAGCTCATAGACCGCGTCGGCCCGCTCGGCGAGGGCCGCGTTAATCGCGCCCAGCGCCCGGATATAGTCCTCCGTGCCCCTGTCGTAATGCGCCTTTCCGCTGCCGACGTCGTTCGTCACGACGATCAGCGTGCCGCACTGCCTCTCCAGCGCCGCCACGCCCGAGACCACGCGGTCGAACGGGTCGCGGCTCCTTCTCTGCTCGTCGAACATCTCGTTGGAAGTCAGGTTGCAGACGCATTCGAGCAAGGCCGACCCGCGCTCCGGCAGCGCGAGGCCCGCGAGGTCGGTGTAGAGCTCAAAGGTCTCGATCCCGGCCGAGCGGCGGGCAGCCTGATGTTTTTCGATTTTTTTGAGACATTCCTCGTCGTACGGCCGCATGGCCGCGACATAATATCGCGGCGCGGGCAGGCGCGCCAGCAGGTTCTCCGCATAGGTGCTTTTGCCGCAGCCCGAGCCGCCGGTCAAAAGGATCATCATCCGTTTTCGCCTCCCTATGGAGAGATTTCGCCCCGCCGTTTTTATTCTGGAAAGGGTTTCGCCCGCCCGCTTCGGAGGGATCGTTTTGCCGGCTTGGACGGTCCGTCTGTTTTTTTAGGCGGCTTTTTACCCCGTTTTTTAGGACGGTTTATCATTTTATTTCTTTCGTGCGGCTTGCGCCTCAGGCCTGTTTGCGGCGGATCGGAAGGACGTTCCCCTGATCGTCCCACTGCGACAGCATCTTCCGCATCCAGCCGTAAACGTCCATGCTGTAGACGCTCCTCAGATGATCCGGGGAGAGCACCTCGTCGATGCTCCCGTAGGCGGCGCTCCGCCCCCGGTCCATGAGCAGCGCGTCCGTCCCATAAACGCGCGCGAGCGAGAGGTCGTGCACGACCGACATCACGGCGCGCGGGCCCTCGCGGATCCAGTCTTTAATCAGGTCGAACACCTGCTGCTGGTAGACGAGGTCGAGGTGGTTCGTCGGCTCGTCGAGGATCAGCAGCATCGGATTTTGCGCGAAGATCTGGGCGAGGAACGTTCTCTGTAATTCGCCGCCGGAGAGCGTGAGCACGGATTGTCTCCGAATCTCGGCGATCCCCGTCAGTTCCAGCGCCCGCTCGACGAGCGTCCTGTCGTCGTCGCTCTCCTTTGCGAAGAGGCCGGGCGCGTAGGCGTAGCGGCCCATGCGGACGATCTCTTCCACGGTGAAGGAGTACCCGACGTAATGGTTCTGCGTGAGCACACCGACCCTGCGCGCGAAGTCCAGTTGCTTGATTTTTCGGATGTCGGCGCCGTTTAGGCGCACCGCGCCGCTGAAAGCGGTATTCTGGGAGACGGCGTTGATAAGCGTCGATTTCCCGGCGCCGTTGGGGCCGACGACCATCAGCCACTGGCCCGGCCGGACGGAAAAGCTCACGTCGTCGACCACGGTCCGTTCCCCGTAGCGTACGGTCAGGTTGTCGATTTCGAGCATCGTCACACCGCCTTTCTGGACCGGTAGAAGATATAGACGAACACGATGGAGCCGATGAACGACGTGACCACGCCGATCGGGAGCTCCAGCGGATTGAGCAGGATTCGCGCCACGAGGTCCGCGAACATCAGCGAGACCGCGCCCGCGAACAGCGACGCGGGCAAAAGCCTGCGGTGGTTCGGCCCCACGATCAGCCGGATCATGTGCGGCGTGACGAGGCCCACAAAGCCGATCGTGCCGCCGATGGAGACGCACACGCCGATCAGCGCCGAGACGCAGATCAAGATCAGAAGCTTCACCTTCCGGACATCCACGCCGATGTTTCTCGCGATGTCCTCGCCGACCGCGAAGGCGTTGAGCTCCCTCGTTTTGCTCATGATCGCGCCGCCGAACACCGCCAGCGAGACGGTGAGCACGAGGGCGTTCTGGTAACTCGTCCCCTGAAGGCTCCCCATCGTCCAGAAGGTGATGTGCTTCACCCTGTCGGAGGCGAATGTGATGATCAGGCTCAGAATGCTCGAAACGAACATCGAGTAGATGACCCCGATCAGGATGATCGTGTTGGTGGAGAGGGAGAAATCGAGTTTATACGCGAGCGAGAGGATGATGATGAGCGAGAGAAACGCGAAGAGCATCGCCATTACGACGGTCCCCGCGAACGGCAGCGACGGGATGGTGATCCCGAAGGCGATCGCGATCACCGCGCCGAGGGACGCGCCCGAGGAGACCCCCAGCGTGGAGCCGTCGGCGAGCGGGTTTTTGAGCAGGCCCTGCATCGCGCCGCCGCACAGCGAGAGGGACGCGCCGACCAGCGCGACGCAGACGACGCGCGGCAGCCGGACGGCGAGGACGATCGAGTCCGAAAACGTCTCCGGCATCGGCAGCTTCCATATCGCGTTCCAGACGATCGCGGCCGTCTCCTTAAGCGGGATGTTCACGCTGCCGACGCAGACGCAGACGACCAGCGTCGCGAGCGTCGCGAGCGCGAACAGCGCGTATTCCCATGGATGAAAAGTCTCCGTGTCGCGTTTCAAGGCAAGTCCTCCCGATAGGAGCGGGACGGTGCGCCGCCCCCTCCGATTTTGCGGCGCTTCACTCGGCGTCTTGGTACACAAAATCAAAGAGCATCTGCGCTCCGTCCGCGAGGCGCGGGCCGGGCCGGGAGAGCTCGTTGTTCTGGAGGTTCAGGATCTTGCCGTCCCGGATCGCAGCGATGGCTTCCCAGCCGGTGCGGGAGACGATCTCCTCGTCCGGGGTGGGGCCCTCGCCGAAATACATGGCGATCGTCACGATGTAGTCGGGGCTGCGGTCGATGACCTGCTCCTCGGAGATCTCGCCCCAGCCGTTCACGTCCGTAAAACAGTTGGCGAGACCCAGCATCTCGGCGACCTCGTTCATGAAGGTGTCGGACCCGGCGGTCCAGAGGCCGTACTGGAGCGGGGAGACCTCAAAATAGACGGTTTTCGGTTCGCCGCCCGCGTTTTTTCCGGCGGCTTCGGCGGCGAGCGCCTCGAACGTGTCCTTCATGCCGCCGACGAGCGCGGCGGCCTCGCCGTCTTTGCCCGTCAGGGCGCCGATCATCCCGATCGCCGTGTACACGCCTTCGATGTCCTGCGCGTCGCTGACGACGACCCGGATCCCGGCCGTCTCGAGCTGCGCGACCTGCTCCTCGGTCTGCGCCATGGTGCCCATGAGGAGCACCTGCGGCGCGAGCGCGATGATTTGTTCGATGTTGGTGTTGTCGCCGGATTGCAGCGCGGGGATGTCCATCACTTCGGGCGGGTAGTCGCAGTATTCGCCGCGGCCGACCAGCAGGTCGCCCGCGCCGAGCGCGTAGAGGATCTCGCAGTCCGCGGCCGTCAGGGCGACGATGCGGGTGGCCGGCCCCTCGAGCGTGATCTCCTTGCCCGTCATGTCGGTGACGGTGAAGGAGGTTCCGGCCGGTTCGGAGGGCTGCCCGGAGGCTTCGCCGCTCTCCTGCCCGGAGGGTCCGGCGGGCTCCGCCTTGCAGCCGGACATCATGGAGAGGATCATAAGTACCGCGAGCATCAGCGCAAAAATCTTGGTGCGTTTCATTTTTTTAGCTCCTTTTGTTTCATTTCATTTTTCCGGAGAAAGCAAAAAAAGGCTGCCCCTCCCGATTGAGAAGCAACCTTTTTGCATAAGTCCGTCATAAGCTTATCGCAAGTTCACTCAATCCCAGGAGTTGTCATGCACCGACAGGTCTCCCGGCTTAGCATCACTTTACTCGAGCGCCTTCCCATCCGAAGATAGTGGCATACGCTCTTTCATCCGCATCACGGTTGCTGGGGCAGCCCGGAATTCACATCCGATTCCCACGGCGGTATTCCGCCGACGTTTTCACGCATTGGCACACACTTTTTGCTTTCTTATCATAACAAACAAAACGCCCGATGTCAATTCGATTTTCATGTCCTTCGCGGGAATTCCGGGGAAACCCCGCAATTTTAAACAGACGGGCGCCCGAATCCGCGGGAGTCCGCCGCCTCGCCGCGCAGGGAGGGTTCCCGGTCCCCCGGCGGTCTTGTCCGCCGGTTTATTGGCAGCAGCGGTGCTCGGCGCCATTATAGGCGACAAGCACGACGTTTTTGCCGCGGGTCTTCTTGATCTCCTCCTGCAGGCTGTTGATCTTTTCGATCTCTTCGGAACTGAGATTGGCGACGTTTTCAAAGCTCATGGCATTCACCTCCTTTCCTTTTATTCTTCGCTTTCCAAAGGAAAACATTCAAGAACATTTGTTCGAATCTTTTCAAAAAACGGTTGCTTTTAAAAGGAGCTTCGTTTATAATGAGAGACAGTAAAAGGAATCGCGCCCGCCCGGAGCGTCCCTCCGGCGGGCATACACGGAGGATGTTGGGATATGGCGGATAAACAGAAGGCATTGGAAACGGCCATCGCGCAGCTCGAAAAGCAGTATGGAAAGGGCACGGTCATGAAACTCGGCCAGTCGCCGGAGCTCAACGTCGAGGCCATTTCGACCGGCTCCATCACGCTGGACTGCGCGCTGGGCATCGGCGGCATCCCGCGCGGCAGGATCGTCGAAATTTTCGGGCCGGAGAGCTCGGGCAAAACCACCGTCGCCCTCCAGATCGTCGCCTCCGCGCAGCGTCTGGGCGGAGAGGCCGCGTTTATCGACGTCGAGCACGCGCTCGACCCCGTCTACGCGAAGGCGATCGGCGTCGACATCGACAGCCTGCTCGTCTCCCAGCCGGATACGGGCGAGCAGGCGCTCGAGATCACGGAGGCGCTGGTTCGCTCCGGCGCGATCGACGTGATCGTCCTCGACTCGGTCGCCGCCATGGTGCCGAAGGCCGAGATCGAGGGACTGATGGGCGACACCCACGTCGGGCTGCAGGCGAGGCTGATGTCGCAGGCGCTGCGGAAGCTGACCGGCGCCATCAGCAAGACCAACTGCGTCACCATCTTCATCAACCAACTGCGCGACAAGGTCGGCGTGCTCTACGGCAGCCCCGAGGTGACCCCGGGCGGCCGCGCGCTGAAATTTTATTCCTCCGTGCGTCTCGACGTCCGCAGGCAGGAGCAGCTCAAAAACGCCGGCGAGGTCATCGGCAACCACACGAGGGTGAAAGTCGTCAAAAACAAGGTCGCCCCGCCGTTCCGCGAGGCCGATTTCGATATCCTCTATGGAAAAGGCATCTCCCGCGAGGGCGAGATCCTCGATCTCGCGGTCAAGCTCGACATCGTCGAGAAGTCCGGCGCGTGGTTCTCCTACAACGGCCAGCGCATCGGGCAGGGCCGCGACAACGTCCGCCAGTATCTCTGCGACAACCCCGAGCTCGCCAATGAGCTCGACAAAAAACTGCGCGAGAATATGGATAAGATCGACGAGCTCTCCCGTCCGGGCGGCAAGAAATCCAAGGTGCTGTCCGTGGAGCCCGTGTCGGTGGACGTCGAGAACGATGAGAACGAGTAAATCGCCGTCGGGCCCCCTGACGAAAGAAGAGGCGCGGGAAAAAGCCCTGAACTTGCTCGAGTACAGGGCTCATTCGCGTTACGAGCTTTTGCAGAAGCTGCGCCGCTTCACGGACGCGGAGACGGCCTCGGCGGTGCTCGACGAGCTTGCGGAGGTCGGCTTAATCGACGACGCGGCCTTCGCCGAGCAGTACGCGCACGATCTGATCGAGGGGAAGCTCCTCGGCCCGATGCGGCTGCGCTGGGAGCTCGCGAGGAAGGGCATCGACGACGGGACGGCACAGGACGCCGTCTGGCGGGCGGAGGCGGAGCTCGGCGGCGCCGAGGCCCGTCTCGACCGGCTCCTCGCCGTTAAGTACGGAAACCGCCTTGCGGATGAGGATAACCGCCGGCGCGCGGTCGCCGCCCTCTTTCGCCTCGGCTACGGATATGATATGATAAACACGGCGATCAAAAAAGCCGGACAAGAAATACAAATGGAGTGGTAAAAAAATGCCGGAAAAGACCAGCGCAGCGAGAGTGGGCTTCGTGGCCCTCGGCTGTCCCAAAAATCAGGTGGACGCCGAGCTGATGATGGGCGCGCTCAAACAGGCGGGGTTTGAAATTTCCTCGGATCCGGGCGAATGCGAAGTCGTCGTCGTCAACACCTGCGCGTTCATCGAGAGCGCCAAGGCGGAGTCCATCCAGAGCATCTTGGAGTTCTGCGGGAAAAAAGAGAGCGGGAACCCCAAGGTCGTCGTGGTGACCGGGTGCCTCGCGGAGCGCTACCGCGAACAGGTCGGGGAGCTGATCCCGGAGGCGGATGTCGTGCTCGGCATCGGCGCGAACGACGAGATCGCTTCCTCGATCAAAAAAGCCCTGAAGGGCGAAAAGGTGCAGAAATTCTACGCGCCGGAGAACGTCCCGCTCAAGGGCCGGCGGATTTTGGCCAACGCGCCGTTCACGGCTTACATCCGGATCGCGGAGGGCTGCGACAACCGCTGCACCTACTGCGCCATCCCGATGATCCGCGGGCGCTTCCACAGCCGCCCGATGGAGGACATCGTCGAGGAGGTGCGGGACTTCGCGGCGCGTGGCGTGCGGGAGTTCAACATCATCGCGCAGGACACCACCCGCTACGGCGAGGACCTCTACGGCGGGCGAAAGCTGCCGGAGCTGCTCGAAAAGCTCTGCGAGATCGGCGGGGTCAAATGGATCCGGATCCTTTACGCCTATCC
The DNA here is from genome assembly GCA_964483415.1 of uncultured Oscillospiraceae bacterium. Taxonomy (GTDB): domain Bacteria; phylum Bacillota; class Clostridia; order Oscillospirales; family Ruminococcaceae; genus UMGS1668. The sequence continues at coordinate 1,723 of CAZAAR010000018.1, read as the reverse complement.
GGAGCGCATCACCGACGAGTTGCTCGACGTGATCGCGAAAGAAGATAAGATCGTCAAATATCTGGACATCCCCTACCAGCACTGCAAAGAGGGGATCCTGCGGAATATGAACCGCACCGGCAGCATGATGGAGATCCTCGCCCAGCTCAAACACATCCGCGAAAAGGTGCCGGGCGTCACCCTGCGCACAACGCTGCTGGTCGGCTTCCCCGGCGAGACCGGGAAGGACTTCGACAGCCTAGGCGTCTTCGTCAAGGCGGCGCGGTTCGACCGGCTCGGGTGCTTCGCCTATTCCCGCGAGGAGGGCACGCCGGCGGCCGACTTCCCGGATCAGGTGGAGGAGGAGGTCAAGGAGCGCCGGGCCGAGCTCGTCATGGCCATCCAGACCGACATCTCCAAAACGCTGCTCAAAAAGCAGGTCGGGGAGATCAAGGAGGTTGTGGTCGAGAATTACGATCCGATTCATAAAATGTTTATCGGCCGCAGCGCGGAAAACGCCCCGGAGATCGACGGCAGGATCTATTTTACAAGCCCCTTCCGCCACAAGCTGGGCGATTTCGTCTCGGTGAAAATTGAAAATTCCTCGGATTATGACCTCTGCGGCTCTCTGGTCGCGGACATTCCGGAAAGCGAGGCTTGAGATTGAATCTTCCAAACAAACTCACGATCCTGCGGATGGTGATGGTCCCGCTCTTTGTGGCGGCCTTTCTCGTCGCTTTTGACAGACATTTCCTGATCGCGCTGATCCTCTACGCCGTGGCGAGTCTCACGGACATTCTGGACGGCAACATCGCCCGGTATAAAAATTTGGTCACGGATTTCGGCAAGCTGATGGACCCCTTGGCGGACAAGATCCTCGTCACGTCCGCGCTGGTCTGCTTCACGGCGGAGGGCCTGATCTCGCCGGTGGTGACGATCATCATCATAAGCCGCGACCTGCTGGTCACGTCGTTCCGCCTGATCGGCGCCAACAAGGGCAAGGTCATCGCCGCCGACGGCTGGGGCAAGCTCAAGACCGCCACGCAGGACATCGGCGTCTGCTGCATCCTGCTCTGGCAGGCGATCGCCGAGTGGAACAGCGCCTCGCCCGTGACCGAGGGGTTTTGGCTTCTTTCGGAGGTGCTCGTGGTCGTCATGACCGTGCTCACCGTGATCTCCGGCTACAATTATATCCGCAAGAACTGGGATCTCTTAATGAATAAAAAATAAAGAAGAGCATAGAGACGCCCGGCGGAGATTCTCCGCCGGGCGTCTCTATTCTGAGCACGGCGCCACCCCGCCGAAGCCGCGCGCCGGACCGCGGCTCGCGGTGAGCAGCCGGTGCTCAAAAATGCCGAGGACACTTTCTTCGGGCGCACATCTCTTTATTCCATAATGATAATATAGGGCGGCCCGCGCGCCGGCGGGCCGCCCGGGGCAAAGATCGGCATGACGCCGCCCCCAAAAATAGATGGATTTATCATAGCGCCGGGGGCCGGAGAGAGCCGGAGCGTGAAAAACTTTGCGGGAAATTTCAGGTTTTCAACGCATTGTGAAAGGTTTTTCACCGAACACCCGGTGACGTTGCGCCTTTGAAATATTACGCCGAAAAAACTGTTGACAGGAGAAATTCGTGATGATATAATGACAAAGCTGTCTAAAGAACAGCGGCCGGCTCCAAGCCGGCATGGGACCTTGAAAATTGAACAGCATAGGAAACCCTTGAATTCTCAAGAGTAAGAAA
>CAZAAR010000017.1:0-33882 GCA_964483415.1 uncultured Oscillospiraceae bacterium | reverse complement strand
TCTCGATGTGTTTGAGAACATCGCCTTCGGGCTCCGCCTCAAAAAAATGCCGAACGACGTGATCCGCGGGCGCGTCTCCGAGATGCTCGAGCTTGTCGATTTGCAGGGCTACGAGCACCGGGACGTGGACCTGCTCTCCGGCGGGCAGCAGCAGCGCGTCGCCATCGCCCGCGCGCTCATCAACCAGCCCAAGGTGCTGCTGCTCGACGAGCCTCTGGGCGCGCTCGACCTCAAGCTGCGCAAGGAGATGCAGGTGGAGCTCAAAAAGATCCAGCAGAACACGCAGGTCGCCTTCATCTACGTGACGCATGACCAGGAGGAGGCCCTGACCATGAGCGACACCGTGGTCGTCATGCGCGCCGGGCGGATTCTGCAGGTGGGCACGCCGGTCGACATCTACAACGAGCCGAAAAACGCGTTCGTCGCGGATTTCATCGGCGAATCCAACATCCTCGACGGCGTCATGAAGAAAGATTACCTCGTGGCGTTCGCGGGCCGGGATTTTGAGTGCGTGGATTTTGGCTTCGGCGACCATGAGCGGGTGGACGTCGTGATCCGGCCGGAGGACATCAAGGTGTCCGAGCCGGAGAAGGGCCAGATCTCCGGAACGGTGGAGAGCGTGATATTCAAAGGCGTACATTACGAGATCCGGGTCTTCGCGCGCGGGTATCACTGGAAGATCCATTCCACGCTGTATGAGGAACCGGGCAGGGAGGTCGGCCTCTCCGTGATCCCGGACGACATCCACATCATGCACCGCACGGAGGAGCCCGAACATGCTGAGATCTAAATATCCCGCTTTTCCTTACTTATTATTCATGGTGATCTTCATCGTCGTCCCGCTGGGCATGGTGGCCTATTTCGCCTTTACGGATGCCGGCGGCGCGTTCACGACCGCCAACATCGCCGGGGTCGTCGGCTATTCCTCGGTGATCCTGCGCAGCCTCTGGATGGCGTTTGTCGCCACGGTGATCTCGCTGCTGCTGGGGTACCCGTTCGCCTATTTCATGGCGAAGCGGACAACCCATGTCCGCCGCACGATGCTGACGCTCATCATGCTGCCGATGTGGATGAACTTCCTGCTCCGGACCTACGCGTGGATGACCATTCTGGAGAATAACGGGCTCATCAACCGATTGCTGAGGCTTCTCGGGCTCGGGACGCTGCAGCTCATCAACACGCAGGGCGCGGTCGTGCTCGGCATGGTCTACGATTACCTGCCGTTTATGATTATCCCGCTCTACACGGTGCTCATCAAGATGGACGTCTCCGTGATACAGGCCGCGCAGGACCTCGGCGGCAACCCCATAGAGGTCTTTACGCGCGTGGTCTTTCCGCTGAGCGTCCCCGGCATCACGACCGGCGTCACGATGGTCTTTGTGCCGGCGGTCAGCACGTTCATCATCTCGCGCATGCTCGGCGGCGGCTCCGATCTCATGATCGGCGACCTGATCGAGATGCAGTTCCTCGGCAACACCTACAACCCGAATCTCGGCGGCGCCATCGCGTTGGTGCTCATGGTCATCGTCCTGTTCTGCATGAGCGTGATGAACCAGTTTGACTCCGACAAGGAGGAGCAGGAGGAGGGGATCGTCGTATGAAATACCTCACCAAATTCTACGTGGGCCTCATCTATTTCTTCCTGTACGTCCCGATCGCCGTGCTGATCTTCTTCTCGTTTAACGAGTCCAAAAGCCGCACGATCTTCACCGGCTTCACGACAAAGTGGTATGAGAAGCTCCTGACGAACGACGTCATCATCGGCTCGGTCGTCAACACGCTCGTGGTCGCGCTGATCGCCGGCGTCATCGCGACCGTCCTCGGAACGGCGGCCGCGATCGGCATCTCGGCGTTCAACCGCCGGATGAGGGAGCTCGTGATGAACGTCTCGTATCTTCCGATCATCAACCCCGACATCATCACCGGCGTCTCGCTGATGCTGCTGTTTTTGTTTCTGCGCATCGAGCTGGGCTATACGACGCTGATCCTCGCGCACATCGCTTTTAATGTGCCGATCGTGATCTTCAACGTGCTGCCGAAGATCGGCCAGATGGACAAAAACGTCTACAACGCGGCGCTGGACCTCGGCTGCAACCGCCGGCAGGCGTTTTTCAAGGTCATGCTGCCGGAGATCATGCCGGGCGTGGCGGCGGGCTTCCTGCTCTCCGTCACCTATTCGTTCGACGATTTCGTCGTCAGCTACTTCACGAGCGGCCCCACCTCTCAGGTGCTTTCGGTCGTGATCTATTCGATGACGAGGCTCAAAGTGAGCCCGGAGATCAACGCGCTGTCGACGATCATGTTCGCCGTGGTATTGTCGGTCCTCCTTGCCATGAATTTTTACAAGGCGAGGAAAGAAAAAAGATTGCAAAAGAGAACGGGAGGAGGATCATGGTTATGAAAAAATGGCTTTCGATGGGGCTCGCGCTGCTGATGCCGGCGCTGCTGCTCGGCGGGTGCGCGCAGACGGGCGATACGCCCCAGCCGGGAGTTCCCTCCGCGGAGGAGGAGACCTATGCGGTCCACGTGGAGGACGAGTCCTATTATCAAAAATTTCAGGGGCAGAACCTTGAGATCAACGTCTATAACTGGGGAGAATATCTCGCGAACGATTCTCTCAATTTCGTGGACGTCAACCGGGAATTCGAGAAACTGACCGGCGTCAAGGTCAACTACACGCTGTTCGCCTCCAACGAGGAGCTCTACGCGAAGATGCGCGCCGGCGGCACCTCCTACGACGTGATCGTCCCGTCCGATTACATGATCGGGCGGATGATCGGGGAGGGCATGCTTCAGAAGCTCGATTTCGCCAGCATCCCGAATTACAAGTACATCGACGAAAAATACCGGCACCGGAACTTCGACCCGCAGGACGAATACGCCGTGCCGATCTACTGGGGTGTCGTCGGCATCATCTATAATAAGACGATGGTCGACGAGTCGGAGCTCGCCGGCTGGGACATCTTCTGGGACGAAAAATACGCCGGCAACATGCTGATGTTTGCAAACTCGCGGGACGCGTTCGCCCTCTCGCTGCTCGACCTCGGCTATTCGTTCAACACGACGGATGAAGAGGAGCTTCGCGCGGCGGCGGCGCACCTCGCCGAGCAAAAGCCGCTCGTTCAGGCCTATGTCATGGACGAGATTTATGATAAAATGGAGGGCGGGGAGGCCGCCATCGCCCCTTATTATAACGGCGACGCCGTCCTGATGATGGACGAAAGCGAGGATCTGGGCTTTTATATCCCGGAGAACACCAGCCTCTTTGTGGATTCCTTTTGTATCCCCGCGGGGGCAAAGAATAAAGAGGCGGCCGAACTGTACATCAACTTCATGTGCGAGCCGGAGATCGGCGCGGCCAACAGCCTGTATGTCGGCTATTCCACGCCGATGACCGCCTCCTGGGAGCTTTTGGACGAGGAACTGAGGGACAATAAGGTGGCGTATCCGGACGCGGAGCTGCTCGCGAGGTTCGACTCCTTCGCCACGCTCCCGCAGGAGACGAACGCCCTGATCGACCAGCTTTGGACGGAGATCATCGCGAAGGACGCCGGCTCCGGCGGCTGGCTGCTGATCCTGCTGCTGGCGCTGGTGGCCGGGAGCTCGGTCGCGGTCGGCGCGCTGCGCAAATCACAAAAACGCAAACGGATGGACTGAGGAACAATGTCTAAGAAAAAAATCAAACTGACGAAGAAAAAAATCCTGACCGTGGCGGCGCTCATGCTGCTCGCGGTTTTGACGGTGCTCGCCTACGTGTTCCGCGGCTTCATTGAAGTCTGGATGGAGACGGGCAAGGTCAACAACCAGAGCTCCTCGATTCAGGATCTCTATGACGACGGGGAATCGGACACGGAGCCGGAAGGGGACCCGGAGGCGGAAATTCCCGTCAACGGCCGCTTCCGCGCGCTGCTCGACCAAAATAAAGATACGGTCGGCTGGCTCGAGGTCGAGGGGATCGACATCGGCCTGCCGGTGGTCCAACTGGACAATTCCTATTATCTCAAACATGATTTTTACGGGGAGGAGAGCAGCCACGGTACGCTGTTTCTCTCGCGGCACAACACCGCGGACCCGAACGATCCGGGGTATCCGGACGACTGCCTGATCATTTTCGGCCACAACATGCTCGACGGGACGATGTTTTCCAACCTGACGAAATACCGGAAGGCGCAGTTTGTCTCCGCGAACCCGTTTCTCACGTTCGACACCTTATGGGAGGATGCCGATTACGTGATCGTCTCGGTCTTTGTCGCGAACACGCTCGAGGAGCAGGGCGAGCCCTTCCTCTACAACACCATGCGCCGCTTCGACAGCGAGGAGGAGAAACAGGAATTCATCGACGCCGTCACGGAGCGCTCGCTGGTTACGACCAACGTGGACGCCGGGACGGACGACACGTTCCTGATGCTCTCCACCTGCGATTATGAGTTCACCGGCGAGCGTCTTGTCGCCGTGGCGCGGAAGCTGCGGGACGATGAGACGAGGGAGAGCTTTTCCGGCTACGCCGCCGAGGAAAACCCGGACCCGCTGATGCCGGATATCTGGAACGAGCTGTACAAAAAATAAATTTTCGCCTAAGAAAGAGGCCCCCGGAGAGACATTCTCCGGGGGCTTTTTTATTTTGCTCTGATTTTAGGGTTCCTGTGCCGCGGCCGTCGGCGGGCTCTTCTCTTCGGCCCCCGGGAAGCGGACCCGGACAAGGGTACCTTTCCCGGGCTCGCTCTCGAGCTCGATTTTCGCGTTGTGGTACTGGGCGGCGTGCTTGACAATGGAGAGGCCTAGCCCGGTGCCGCCCGTCTCTTTGGAGTGGCTCTGGTCCACGCGGTAGAAACGCTCGAACACGCGGCCCTGCGCCTCCGGCGGGATGCCGATGCCGGTGTCGGACACGGCGAGCACGGTTTCGCCTCTCTCCTTCGAGAGCGCGATCTCCACGCGGCCGCCGGACACGTTATATTTGATCGCGTTGTCGCAGAGATCATAGACGATCTCGTAGAGCAGGCGGCGCACGCCGGTTATTCCGAGATGATTCCCGCGGACCTCGACGGCGACGTCCTTCGATTTGGCCTCGTCCGCGAGCGCGGCGGCAGCCTCCTCCGCGAGCGCGCGCAGGTCCACGTCCTCCCGCGGCAGTTCCTCGTTCTCGTCGAGCTGCGAGAGGCGGATGATATCGTTGACGAGCTCCACAAGGCGGGCGGCCTCGGCGCGGATGTGGCCGACAAAGCGCGGAACGTCCTCCTGCTCCACAAGCCCCTCCTCGAGAAGCTCCGCGGAGCCCATGATCGAGTGGAGCGGCGTCTTGAGCTCGTGGGACACGTTCGCGGAAAATTCCCTGCGCTGTTTCTCCGCGCGGGCTTTCTCCGTGATGTCGAACGCGAAGATACACATGCCGATGATCCGACCGTCCGACACGACGGGGCTGGAGTTCACTTGGAATTCGCCGCCGCCAAGCGCCATGACCGTCTCGCCGTGCCTGCCGTTTTGCGCCTCGGAGAGGAGGCGCTGCATGGCAAGGCTTCTGTCCACCGTCAGAATATCGCGGCCCACGCGGTCCGGGGTCGTCTGAAACAGCCGCATCGCCGACCGGTTGATGCTGAGGATGACGCCCTTTTCGTTCATCAGGATCAGGCCCTCGCTCATGCCGTCGGTGACGGCGACAAATTCGTCCTGCTTCCGCGTCAGCTCCTCATACTGCGTGCGGATCTGCCGGTGCTGCCGCTCGATGCGCGTCAAGAGTGGCGTGAGCTCCTCGTAGACGTCGTTTTCGAGCGGGCTGTCGAGGTCGAGCGCGTTGAGCGGCTCGACGGTCATCTTTGAGAGCCTGTGCGCGAGCACGGCGGAGAGAATCAGCGCGACCCCCAGCACGACGCAGATCGGCCGGAGCATCCCGAGCATCAGCGCGAGGACCGTATACTGCATGACCGAGACGCGCAGGACTGTGCCGTCGGAAAGCCGCTCGGCACAGTAGAGCGTCTTTTCCGCGAGCGTCTCCGACGCGCGCTCGCTCTCGCCGATGCCGGACTCCAGCGCGTCCCTGATCTCTTGGCGCTCCGCGTGGTTCTCCATCGAGGCCGCGTCCGCCTCGCTGTCGTAGAGCACCGCGCCGTCCGCGGCCACCCAGGTGATCCTGTAATTTTCGGTATTCAGGCCTTCAAAATAAGCGAGTCCCTCGTTTTCCACGCCGTGGGCGGCGAGCGCCGTCTCCACCTTGAGTTCGCTCTTGCGCATATTCGTAAAATATTCGTACAATACGCCCATGATAATCAGAAAAGAGGCGAGCAGCACGACGGAGGCGACAAGAAAGATCGAACGGAAGATCCGCTTTGTCATGCGCCGTTCACCTCCATCCGGTAGCCGACGCCGCGCACGGTCTCGATCAGATCCCCGCAGGGGCCGAGCTTGCGGCGCAGCGTGCGGATATGGACGTCCACCGTCCGCGTCTCCCCGTCGTAATCCACGCCCCAGACGCCGGACAGAAGCTGATCTCGGGTAAAAGCCATGCCCGGGTGCGACAAGAAGAGCCGCAGCAGCTCAAATTCTTTTAGCGTCAGGGTGACGCGCCCGCCGTCCGCGGTGACGATATGCTCGCCCGCATTCATCACGAGCCCGCCCGCCTGAAGGAGCGGCGCGTCCTGCGCCGGCGCGGAGCGGCGGAGCACCGCCTTCACGCGCGCCACCATCTCCATCATGCCGAACGGCTTGACCAGATAGTCGTCGGCCCCGAGGTCGAGGCTCAGGACTTTGCTCGACTCCGCGCCCTTCGCGGTCGCCATGATGACGGGCAGGGCGTTCGTGGAGGGGTTCGCTTTCAGTTTTTTAAGGATCGAGGTGCCGTCCTCGCCGGGAAGCATCACGTCGAGCAGGACAAGTTCCGGCGTCCTCGCCTTGAGCGCCTCGAAGAAGGAGGCTCCGTCCGCGAAGCCCTCGGCCTGAAAGCCGACGGATTCGAGCGTGTAGACTTCGATATCCCGGACGCTGGCATCGTCCTCCACACAGAAAATCATAGTTCGATCTCCTCTTCATGAATGCCGGTGACGGAAAATACCACCCATTCCGCGATGTTTACGGCATGGTCGCCGATGCGTTCAAAGTATTTTGCGATCATCATAAGATTCAGGGCGTCCCCGCCGCTCCGGGGCGTTTCCGCGATCATGCCGATCAGGGAGGCCTTGACTTTTTCAAAAAGGTCGTCCACCACGTCGTCGTAGGCGATGACCGCGGCGGCGAGGTCGATATCGTGTCTGACGAAGGCGTCCACGCTTTCGGTCACCATTTTGATGACCGCCCGGGCCATATCCCCGATGAGCCCGCTCCCCATCTCCGCTTTGCCCGGGAGATGGGCGATGATGTCCGCCATATCCGCCGCCTGATCCCCGATGCGCTTCATGTCCGTGATCATTTTGAGCGCGGCCGAGATCTGGCGCAGATCCCGGGCGACGGGCTGCTGCTGGAGGATCAGCTTCAGGCACAGGGATTCGATGCCCCGCTCCTTCTGCTCGATCTCCCCGCGAAGCGGGGCGACCTTCGACGCCACTCCGGCGTCGCCATCCAAAAGGGACTTCGCCGCAACGGCGATCGCCTCCTCACACAGCGCCCCCAGCTCGATCAGTTCTCTATTCAAAAGGGAAAGCTGCTCGTCGAAACGAGAGTTCATCATCCAAACCTCCCGGTAATATAATCCTCGGTACGCTTGTCTTTCGGTTGGGCGAAAAGCCCCCCGGTGTCGCCGTATTCAACCAGCTCGCCGAGCAGGAAAAACGCCGTGTTGTCGGAAATGCGCGCCGCCTGCTGCATGTTATGCGTGACGATAACAATAGTATATCTATTTTTCAAATCAAGAGCAAGCTCTTCGATCTTCGCGGTGGAAATCGGGTCGAGCGCGCTCGTCGGCTCGTCCATCAGGAGCACCTCGGGCTCCACGGCGAGCGCGCGCGCGATGCACAGGCGCTGCTGCTGCCCGCCGGAGAGCCCCATGGCCGATTTTTTAAGCCGGTCCTTGACCTCGTCCCAGATCGCCGCGTCGCGCAGGGAGCGCTCCACAAGATCGTCGAGCTTCGCTTTGCCCTTGATCCCGTGGGTGCGCGGGCCGTAGGCCACGTTGTCGTAGACGCTCATGGGGAAGGGGTTCGGCTTCTGGAACACCATGCCGATCTCGCGGCGCAGGCTCGTCACGTCGACGCCCGGCGCGTAAATATCCTCTCCCCGGTATAAAACGGAGCCGGTTATTTTCACGCCGGGGATCAGGTCGTTCATGCGGTTGAGCGTCTTGAGAAACGTGGATTTTCCGCAGCCGGAGGGTCCGATATAGGCGGTGATGCTCTTTTCCGGGATCTCCATCGTGATGTTTTTAAGCGCCTGCGCGGGCCCGTACCACAGGCAGAGATCGCTGACTTTAAGGATATTCATAACTCTTTCCTCCGGTTGAGGCGTTTCCCGACAAGGGACGCCATGAAATTGATGAGGAGCGTGAGAAGCATCAGCAGCGCCGCGATGGCGAACGCCACGTCGAATTCGCCCTGCTCTTTCGCGTAGACATACAGCGCGACGGTGAGCGTGGCGCCCGCGCCGCCAAGCCCCTCAAAAAAGCCGCAGAGCTCGTGGGCGAAGCCGGCCGTAAACAGCAGCGCCGCCGATTCGCCGAGCATCCTGCCCACGGAGAGGATGCATCCCGTGAGAATGCCATCCACGCTGCCCGGCAGCACCACGGTACGGATCACGCGCCATTTTCCCGCACCGAGCGCAAACGCGCCCTCGCGGTAGCTCTGCGGCACCGTCTTGAGGCTCTCCTGCGTCGTGCGGATGATCGTGGGCAGGTTCATGATGACGAGCGTCAGCGCGCCGGCCAAAAGCGAGGTCTTGAGGTTGAGAAATTGGCAGAAAAACAGCATGCCTACGAGGCCGTAGATGATCGACGGGATGCCGGAGAGCGTCTCGGCCGCGTATTCGATCACGGCGACCACCTTTTTGTTCCGCGCGTATTCAGTCAGATAGACCGCCGCGCCGACCCCGAGCGGCAGGACGAAGACGAGCGCCGCGACGATGAGATAGAGCGTGTTGAGGATGTCCGGCAGGATGCCGATGCTGTCCGAGAGGTAGCTCGGCTTGGTGGAAAGGAGCTTCCACGTGAGATTCGGCAGCCCGCGCGCGAGGATGTATCCGATCAAAAACAGCGTGAGCGCGCCGGTGAGCCCCACCGCGAGGCCCATGAGCATGCGCATCAGACGCTCATAAGCTCTCCGTTTCGGGGACGAGGAGCTTCTCATTTCCCGTCGCCTCTTTTCAAAAGAGAATTCAGTCCCGCGTTGATCATCATGATAAATAAGAAGAGCACCAGCGCGATCGAGAAGAGCGCCTGCCGCTGGAGCCCGGAGGAATAGGACATCTCGCTCGCCACGGCGGTGGTCAGAAACCGCACGCTTTGGAAGAGGGAGGGCATGTTCGCGACGTTTCCGGCCACCATCATCACGGCCATGGCCTCGCCCATGGCGCGCCCGACGCCCAGCACCACCGCGGCGGCGATCCCGCTCCTCGCGGCCGGCACGGACACCCGGAAATAGGTCTCGACCGGCGTGGCCCCGAGCGCGAGGGAGGCGTCCTCATAGTCTTTGGGCACCGCGTCGAGCGCCGTGATGGATACCTTGATGATGGAGGGCAGGATCATGACCGCCAGCACGAGGATCGCGGCGAAGAGGCCCGCGCCATCCGGGACGTGGAAGAGCTTCCGGATCGCGGGCACCAAGACGAGCATCCCAACAAGGCCGTAGACGACCGAGGGGATGCCGGCGAGGAGCCCGGCCGCGGATTCCAAGACGGCCCTGACCCTCGCCGCGGCGACCTTGCTGAGGTACACCGCCGTCAAAAAACCGACGGGCACCCCCAGCAGGATCGCGCCCGCGGTCCCGTAGACGGAGGTCAGGATGATCGGCAGGATGCCGAAGGCGGGCTCGGCCGCGGTGGAGGCCCACCGCCTGCCGAACAGGAACGGAAACAGCCCGATCTCCCGGATCGCCGGGATGCCCGCGACCACAAGGTAGACGGTGATCAGCAGCACGCAGCCCACCGCCGCGAGGCCGAGCGCGAAAAAGACGCCGTGGATGACGGCCTCGGCCGATTTGTTCGTTTTGGTCCTTTTCAGCATAGTCTTTATCCTTTTATATGGATTTGCGGCGGCCGCGGAAAAAGGCGGCCGCCGGGAAACGCTTTGTCTCATTGAAAACCGCGCGGAAAAGAGATCGGTTGCCGTGGAATGTCTTGCTCTTAGCCCGCGGCGACCGCGCCCGCTTGGGCGATGATTTCGGCGGCTTCCTCCGAGGTGATGTAGTTGAAGAAGGCCTGCGCCGCTTCGGACAGCGCCGCGCCCGACTTGGTTACAAGGACGAAGGGGCGCTGAATCTTGTAGCTTCCGTCCTTGATCGTATCCTCGCCGGGCAGAACGCCGTCCACCGAGACCGTACGAACGCTGTTTTTGACGGAGGCGAAGGAGGCGTATCCGATGGCGTCCGGGTTCTGCGAGACCGTCGTGATGACGTCGCCGGTGGAGGTCAGCTCCTGCCGGTATTTGCAGGCGTCCGTCGTGCCGGTAATCGACTCGAAGCCGTCCCGCGTCCCGCTGCCCGCCTCGCGCCCGATCCGCACGATCTGGGCGTCGTTGCCGCCGACCTCGCTCCAGTTCGCGATCTCGCCCGTGTAGATCTTCGCGATCTCTTCCAGGGTGAGGCTGTCCACGGGGTTCTCCGGGCTCACGATCACGGCGATGCCGTCGTAGGCGAGCGCCGTCTCCGTGAGTCCCCGCGCCTTCTCCTCGTCCTTTAGGGAGCGGCTCGAGAGGCCGATGTCGCAGCGGCCCTCCAGCACGGCGGTGATGCCGCTGCCGGAGCCCGTGGGGTTATAGGTAAACTTTACGCCGGGGTTGTCGGCCGTGAACGCCTCTCCGAGCGAGCCGACGACCTTTTCCATCGAAGTTGAGCCGTCCGTCGAGACGGAACCGGCGAGCCCGCCGCCCGGCGCGTTCGTGTTCACGCAGCCCGCGAGCAGAGAAAGCGCGAGGAGCGCCGGAAGCGCCGCCGCAAAAATTCTTTTCATGGTCGTTCTCCCTTTCTTTTTGATGATTTCCGGTCTTACGGTTTTTATGATAAAACCCGAAAGTAAAATCAAAAAGAGAGGGGAGGTTAAATCGAAGTAAAATGGATTTTTTTGCCGCGTCTGCAGGCGGCGCGGAACTCTCCGGCCGCGGCGGGGTGGTACAGGCAATTCCGGATTTGTCCGCTCATATATTTTGGTATCCTGTTTTGATGAGGTGTTGGAGTGGAACTTTTCCTGATTCTTTCCGCGCTGTCCGGAATTCTTCTGTTTGCGCTGCACGTCACCTCCGGAAGCTCCTTCCCGCAGCCGCTCAACGCGGAGGAGGAACGCCGGTGCTTTACCGATATGGCAAGCGGCGACGAGAAGGCGAAGGGGATGCTGATCGAGCACAACCTCCGGCTGGTGGCGCATATCGTCAAAAAATACTACGGCACCTCCGCCGAGCAGGACGACCTGATCTCGATCGGCACCATCGGCTTAATCAAGGCGGTGGGCACCTTTAATTATGAAAAGGGCACCCGGTTCGCGACCTACGCGGCGCGCTGCATCGAAAACGAGATCCTGATGTATTTCCGCAGCAAGAAAAAGATGGCGCAGGACATCTCCATCTGCGAGCCGATCGACTGCGACAAGGATGGCAACGCGCTGACGCTGATGGACATCGTCGCCGACGAGCGCTCCATTTCGGAGTGCATTGAGGAGAAGCTGAGCTGCGAGAAACTCTATCAATGTATCAATACGTATTTGACGAAGCGCGAGCGGGAGATCCTCCTTTTCCGATACGGGCTGTGCGGCAGCCGCGCGATGACGCAGCGGGAGGTGGCGCAGCGGCTGGGGATCTCGCGCTCCTACGTCTCGCGGATCGAAAAGAAGGCGCTGGACATTCTGCGGCAGCATCTTCCAAACGACTGAACGGGGGGACGCTCATGGGGAAAAAGACGGAGGCTGCCGTGGAGAGACTGCGGACGGCGGAGCGGATGCTGGACGTGCCGGTGGGGATTTTCGGGCCGTTCGTGCTCGATATGACCTCCAATCTGGAGGCGGTGCTCACCGGGCGGGCGGAAATTTTGGAGCTCGGGCGCGAGCGGATCGTCCTGCTGTGCGGAAAGATGAAGGTTGGGTTTCACGGCAGCGGGCTGGACATCTCCTGTTACACCGAAGAGGGGCTCAAGGTGTCCGGCAAGATCTCCCGCGTGGAATTCTGCTGACGGAGGTGCGGGAATGATTCTTCAAAGGCTGACCGACGCGGTGCTCGGGTATGTCAAATTCGAGGCGGAGGGCGTGGACTGCGCGCGCCTCGTCAGCAGGGCCGCCAACAGGGGGATCGTCGTCACCGACGTCCGGGTCGACGGCATCCGCATGACGGGAAACGTGTCCTGCCGCCATTATAAGGAGCTGGGCGGGGAGGCCGTGCGGCTCGGGATCCGGATGCGGATCCAAAAGAAGGTCGGCCTCGTCTTTTTGCTGCGGAAAAACCGGGAGAGGGCCGGGCTCGCCGCCGGGACGATCCTCGCCTTTTTGATGATCGCGCTGTTCGGCACCTTTGTCTGGGGAATCGAGGTAAAGGGCGTCAAAAAAATCCCGGAGGAGGCCGTGCTCGCCGCGGCGAAGGCGTCCGGCCTCACGATCGGGCGGTCCTCGACCACCTATAACGCGAGGCGGATCGAGGCGGATATGCTGCCGCTTCTGGGCGACGTCGCGTGGGTCTCCGTCAATATCCAAGGCTGCCGCGCGGTGATCGTCGTCTCCGAGCGCGTCCCGGAGCCGGAGATGTTCCACGACGACGACGTGCCGGTCAACGTCGTGGCGAAGCGGGGCGGCGTCATCCGCAGGACGGTCGTCGCCGACGGGATGTTCGTCAAGGAGATCGGCAAGAGCGTCGCCGCGGGCGACCTGCTCGTCAGCGGCGTGATCGAGGACGAGTACATGCGCCTGACGCTCAAGCACGCCCGCGCGAAAATCTTCGCGGAGACGGGCTACGAGATCGTCGCGGAGTTTCCGCTCGAGCAGATTCTCTCCTCAAGGGGGGAGAAGACGGGCTCCGCGTATCGATTGACGGTCCTCGGCCGGGAGATCCCGTTTCCGTTCGGCCCGAGGGCAAAGGAGCCGTATTATCTGAGCACGGAGACGGCGGACCTCTTCTTTTTTCAAACGAAACTCCCGATATCCTTGACAGAATACGCGTTCTTTGCTGTAAAGCAAAAGTACATTACATATGATGAACGGCAGGCGAGGGACGGCGCGATGGAGGTGTTGGAGAAAAAGGAGGCGCGGGAGCTTAAAGACACGGAGATTCTCTCGCGGGAGCTTTACGGCGGCCTCTCCGGGGAGAACTACGTCCTGCGGGCGGAATATACCTGCGTCATGGACATCGCGGAGGAGGAGCCGATCTTATCCGACGCGCCGTGGGAGAACACGGATTCCATGAGCTGAGCCGCCCAAAAATCCCGCCCCGCCGGAATGAAACGGGAATTTCGCGGCAGAATCCTTGTAATGGCGCGGCCGGTATGATATAATAATCACAAAGCCGCTGTTATATGGCTGTCTTAATGGCCCGCCTGCGGCGATGACCGATTCCGCCGCTGCGCGCTTTGCGCTTGCGGCAGAATAAAAACCGAAAAAAGGAGGCGGTAGGATGACACAGGAGACGATACAGCTCTTGGTTTGGCTTGGGATCGCCGTCGTGCTCGGCATTTTGGAGGCCGCGACGGTGGCGCTGGTCAGCGTCTGGTTCGCGGTTGGCGCCTTGGCCGCCATGATACCGGCCTATTTCGGCGCACCGATCTGGGCGCAGATTCTGGTCTTTTTGGTGATATCCGCCGTCTGCCTCGCGCTGACCAGATCGTTTTTCAAGGATGTCGTAAAAATAAAGAAACAGCCCACCAACTCAGACAGCCTGATCGGGACGGCCGGCGTGGTCTCGTCGAAGATCGAGAACCTGCGCGGGGGCGGGAAAGTTTACATTTCCGGCTTAACTTGGAGCGCGAAGACCGCCGACGGCTCCGAGGCCGAGGAGGGCGACGTCGTGACGATCGAGAGAATCGAGGGCGCGACGCTCTATGTAACGAAGCAAGGAAAAGATTGAGGGAGGATAAAGTATGGGAGAATACGCGGGGCTTTTTATCGGGCTTGCCATTTTATTTTTATTTCTTTTGACGGTCGCCGTCAACATCAAGATCGTTCCTCAGGCGGCGGTCTACGTGATCGAGCGCCTCGGCGCGTATTACACGACCTGGGAGACCGGCCTGCATTTCAAGATTCCCTTTTTCGACCGCATTTCGAAGCGCGTCTCGATCAAGGAGCAGGTGGTCGATTTCAAACCCCAGCCGGTGATCACGAAAGATAACGTCACGATGCAGATCGACACGGTCGTCTTCTATCAGGTCACGGACGCGAAGCTCTTCACCTACGGCGTCGAGCGCCCGCTCTCCGCGATCGAAAACCTCTGCGCCACCACCTTGCGCAACATCATCGGCGAGATGGAGCTCGACAACACGCTCACGAGCCGCGACGTCATCAACGTCAAGATCACCTCAATCCTTGACACGGCCACGGATAAGTGGGGCATCAAGGTCAACCGCGTCGAGCTTAAAAACATCCTGCCGCCGCGCGAGATTCAGGACGCGATGGAGAAGCAGATGAAGGCGGAGCGCGAGCGCCGTGAGACGATGCTGCGCGCCGAGGGCGAGAAAAAGAGCCAGATCCTGATCGCCGAGGGCGAAAAGGAATCCGCGATCCTGCGCGCCGACGCGGTGCGCGAGACGAAGGTCCTCGAGGCGCAGGGCGAGGCGGAGGCCATCCTGCTTGTGCAGAAGGCGCTCGCCGAATCCATCCGGATGCTCAACGAGTCGGCCCCGAACGAGGCCGTGCTCAAGCTGAAGAGCTACGAGGCTTTCCAGAAGGCGGCCGACGGCCAAGCCACAAAGATCATCATCCCGAGCGAGATCCAGTCGCTCTCCGGGCTTGTGGCCTCCGTGAAAGAGCTCGCAAAAGAGTAAAGAAACGGTTATACTCGGTTAAAACAAAATAGACGGGGGAGCCTTTCGGCTGAGACGGCGTTTGCCGGACCCTTTGACCTGATCAGGACAATGCCTGCGTAGGGAGTTGGATATCGGATCGTTATGATCCGGGATCGCTTACGATTTGAGGTCGTTTGCAATCGCACTTCGCCGCGGCAGTTTTGCCGCGGCGTTTTTATTGAAAAGAGGTAAGGTATCATGAAAAAAGCGGAGACCCGCTACCTGACGGAGAGCGCCGTGATGATCGCGCTCGGCACCGTGTTGAGCATGCTGAAATTCGAGGGGATCTGGGCGCTGGGCGGCGGCGTGACGGTTTGCAGCATGCTGCCGATGGTCCTGATCTCCTACCGCTGGGGGGTCAGGCGGGGGCTCATGGCCGCCGCGGTCTACGCGGTCCTCCAGATGCTGCTCGGGATCGACAACCTCCAGTACGCCACGTCGCTCTGGATGGCCGCCGGCATCATTCTGCTGGATTATCTGATCGCGTACGGCGTGCTCGGGCTCTCGGGCCTGTTCCGGGGAAAGATCAAAAACCCGCGGGCCGCGCTCGTCGCCGGCATCGGGCTCACGTTCTTTCTGCGCTTCCTGTGCCATTTCGCCACCGGCTGGGCGATCTGGGACGCGCTCTGGCCCAACGACCTCGGCATGCTGCCGGCGCTCTATTCGTTCTATTACAACGGCTCCTATATGCTGCCGGAATTCCTGATCACCTCGGCGGTCGTCGCCGCGTTTTATAAGCCCATGAGGAAATACTTGGAATAGACAAAGCCTTTCGCCCGGACCCGCTCCGGGCTTTTTTTATTTTAGAGGCCGCAAAGCGCGAGGGATCCGGTCGCCGCCGGCAGGCCCCCATCGGCGCTTCCGCTCGTTTCGCGGCGGGAGATTTCGCCGTCCCGCGCAAAAGCGCCCCGGGCCGCCGGGAGGGCTCCAAAAGATCGCTCCCGAAGCGAAGAACCCGGGGACGGGGCGGGCCGTGCCCCTCCCGCACACATGGGATTTCCCGCCGCGGGGCCGCCGCTTCTTATAAATTTATAACCGATTCCGAATCCGGCCTTGAAAAGCGGTCTTTTTTATGTTAAATTTAATCTGTATATTTATAGGCTGGGGGTATCGCGTTTGGCAGAGCTTTCGCCGCTGATGAAGCAGTATTTTGAGATCAAAAACATGCATAAGGACCACATCCTTTTTTACCGCATCGGCGATTTCTATGAGATGTTTTACGACGACGCGCTCGTCGCCTCCAAGGAGCTGGAGCTCACGCTGACCGGCAAGGAATGCGGTCAGGAGGAGCGCGCCCCGATGTGCGGCGTGCCGTACCACAGCTACGAGGCCTACGTCGCCCGCCTGATCAAAAAGGGCTATAAAGTCGCCATCTGCGAGCAGACGGAGGACCCCGCGCTGGCCAAGGGCCTCGTGAAGCGCGACATCATCCGCGTGATCACGCCCGGCACCGTCGTCGAAAACAGCATGCTCGACGAGTCCGCCAACAACTACCTGTGCAGCGTGTTTGTGGAGGGGAATTCCTTCGGCATCTGCTTCTGCGACATCACGACCGGCGAGCTGCTCTGCACCGGGGCGGACGGGGAACCGGACCTCGACGCCCGGCTCATCGAGGAACTCGGCCGATATTCGCCGAGCGAGATCCTTTTTAACGACGAATTTCTCGACCACGGCGCGGTCGGCGCCTTCCTAAAAGAGAAACTGAACTGCCTCGGCGGGCAGATGGACGCGGAGGAATATAAGCCCGCCTCGATCGAGGGGACGATCAACGGGCATTTCGGCTGCCGCTCTCCGGCGGAGCTCGGATTTAAAAGCAAACTTTGCGAAAACGCGGTCGGCGCGCTGCTCAAATACCTCTACGAGACGCAGAAAAACGGCGTCCGGCGCGTCTCCTCGGTAAATTTTTATACCAATAACGCCTATATGACGCTCGACCTGACCGCAAGACGGAATCTGGAGCTCACGGAGACGATCCGCGGCAGGGAGAAGCGCGGGACGCTTCTCTGGGTGCTCGATAAGACCGACACCGCGATGGGCCGCAGGCTGCTGCGCGCCTGCCTCGACCGGCCGCTCCTCGATCCGGTGCGGATCGACAAGCGCCTCTCGGCCGTGGAGGCGCTGATGAGGGCCCCGATGCTGCTGAGTGACCTCGGCGCGGAGCTCTCCGGCATCTACGACCTGGAGCGCATGATCACGCGCGTCGTCTTCGGAAACGCGAATCCGCGCGAATACAAGGCGCTCGAAATGAGCATCCGCCGCCTGCCGAAGCTCAAAAGCCTGCTCTCCGGGATCAACACGCCGCTCGTGGGCGAGCTCTGGAGCGAGATGGACGAGCTTCAGGACCTTGCGGACCTGACCGCGGCGTCGATCGCGGAGGAGCCCCCGGTCACACTCAAGGACGGCGGCGTCATCCGGGAGGGCTACCACGCCGGGCTCGACGAGCAGCGCGACCTTGTAGAGCACACAAAATCCCACATCGCCGCGGTCGAGGCGGCCGAGCGCGAGCGCACCGGCATCCCGAAGCTCAAAATCGGTTACAACCGCGTGTTCGGCTACTACATAGAGGTCTCGAACAGCTACAAAAACATGGTGCCGGCGGAGTATATCCGCAGGCAGACGATCTCGAACGGCGAGCGCTTCGTCACGCAGGAGCTCAAGGAGCTCGAGGACAAGGTCCTCGGCGCGCACGACAAGATCCTCGTCCTGGAGGCGCGGCTTTTCGACGAGATCCGCGCGAAGATCGCGGCCGAGGTGAGGCGCGTGCAGCGCACCGCCGACGCGGTCGCCTCGCTCGACGTGCTCTGCTCGTTCGCGAAGGTGTCCCTTGCCAACAACTACTGCCGCCCGGAGGTCGATCAGAGCGACCTCATCGAGATCAAGGAGGGCCGCCACCCGGTGGTGGAGCAGGTCCTGCGCGGCACGCCCTTTGTGCCCAACGGCGCGCTGCTCGACAACCGCGAGAACCAGATCGCCGTGATCACCGGGCCGAACATGGCGGGCAAATCCACCTATATGCGCCAGATCGCGCTGATCGTCGTCATGGCCCAGATCGGCTGCTTCGTCCCGGCGAAATCCGCGCATATCGGCATCGTGAGCGGCGTCTACACGAGGGTCGGCGCGTCGGACGACCTCGCGGCCGGCCAGTCGACCTTCATGGTCGAGATGAGCGAGGTCGCCGAGATTTTAAAGAACGCGGACGCGGGGAGCCTGCTGATCCTCGACGAGATCGGCCGCGGCACGAGCACGTTCGACGGCATGAGCATCGCGCACGCCGTGCTCGAGCACATCGCCGACCGCAAAAAGCTCGGGGCCAAGACGCTGTTCGCGACGCATTACCACGAGCTGACGGATCTCGAAAACGTCTATCCGAACATCCGGAATTACAACGTGGCGGTCAAGAAGCGCGGCGACGACATCACGTTCCTGCGGCGCATCGTCCCCGGCGGCGCCGACGACAGCTACGGCATCGAGGTCGCGAAGCTCGCCGGTATCCCGAACAGCGTCGTGAAGCGCGCCAGAGAGATTCTCTCGGCGCTCGAGGAGGGCAAGGAGGTCGGCGTCCCCGCCCGCCCGCAGCAGCATGAGGACCTTGCCGGCCAGACGAACCTGTTCGCCTCGACGGAATCGGAGGCCGAGCGCGTCCTCAAAAAGACCGACGTCGAGACGCTGACGCCGATCGAGGCGCTGAACCTTTTGTACGAACTCAAAAAAACGGTGACGGCATAAAGGCGGAAACAGCATGGAGAAAAAAATCATTGTATTGGAAAAGCATATCGCGGAGCTGATCGCCGCCGGCGAGGTGGTCGACCGGCCCGCTTCCGTCGTCAAGGAGCTGGTGGAAAACGCCATCGACGCCGGCGCGGACAATATCACGGTGGAGATCCAAAACGGCGGCGTCTCGCTGATCCGCGTGACGGACAACGGCTGCGGCATGAGCGCGGAGGACCTTCCGAAGGCGTTTCTGCGCCACGCCACCAGCAAGATCTCCACGGAGGACGACCTTGAGCGCATCCTGACCTTCGGTTTCCGCGGCGAGGCGCTCGCCTCGATCGCGGCCGTCTCCCATACGGAGATCCTGACGCGCGAAAAGGGCGGCGCCGTCGGTGCGGTCTGCCGCGCCGATGGCTCGGAGATCGGCGAGGTCTCGGAGGCCGGCTGCCCGGAGGGCACGACCGTCCTCGTGCGCGACCTGTTTTATAACACCCCGGCCCGTCAAAAATTCTTAAAGAAAGACGTCGCGGAGGGCACCGCCGTCTCACAGATCATGGACCGGCTCGCGCTCTCTTACCCGGAGGTCAAATTCCGCTTCATCCGGGACGGGGATACCAAGCTCCTGACGCCCGGAAACGGCGACCTTGAGGCCGTCCTGTCCGCGGTCTACGGCCGCGACTTCGCGAAGGAATGCGTGCCGGTGGACTATTCGCCGGAGCAGGCGGGGTATCTCCACGTCTCCGGTTATATAACAAAGCCCTCCGGCTGCCGGACCAGCCGCGCCTACCAGCTCTTTTTTGTGAACCGCCGCTTCGTCAAGACGCGGACCGCGATGGCCGCCGTGGAGGAGGCGTTCAAGGGTTCCTCGATGGTCGGAAAATATCCGGGGTGCGTGCTCAACCTGACGATCCCGCCGGAGGCCGTGGACGTCAACGTCCATCCCGCCAAGACGGAGGTCCGCTTTCAAAACGAGAAATCGGTCTTTGATCTCGTCTATTATGGTGTCAAATCCGCGCTCAGCGCGGGGGACCACTCCGCGTTGGCCGAGGACGCCGAGCAGCGGAAAAACCGGTATCTTTCGAGGATCCGGAACGAGGAGGACCGCGCCGCCATCGGGATCTACCTCGACGAGCTGATGAAGCCGGTGATTCCGAAGCCCTTTCCCAATCAGAACGTAAAATATCACGCGGTGGATTTTTCCGCCGCGGAATTTAATAATAAAGACGACGTGACGCCCTATCATCTCGACAACGGCGTCACCCACACCGCGCAGTACAAGGTCCGGCAGGAGGCCGAGCGGGCGATCAGCGAGGGCCGGGAGATCCCGAAAGAATGCGCCGAGGGGCTTGACGCCATGAAGAAAAGCGGCCTTCCGGTCCCGGAGGTGCCGCACAGCATCGGGCCGGACGACTTCCCGATGGGGAGGCTCCGGATTTTGGGCGAGGTGTTCGGCACCTATCTCGTTTTGGAGTCCGAGTGCGAACTGATTTTTATCGACAAGCACGCCGCCCACGAGCGCATTCTCTATGAGAGGCTCAAAAGCCGGCAAGACGGCGCCTTCGACTGCCAGCTCCTGCTCGAGCCGGTGAATATCTCGCTCTCCGACGAGGAGAAAGACGCCGCGCTCGAGCACGCGGACGTCATGCGGCGCTTCGGGTTCACGCTCGAGGATTTCGGTCGCGGGGCGGTCATCGTCCGGACGCTGCCGTTTTGGGTGAAGCCCAGGGAGGCGGAACCGGTGATCGCGGAGATCGCGGATTCGCTCGCCGCCTGCAAGCGCGACCTGACGCCCGAAAAGCTCGACCGCCTCTACGCGAACATCGCCTGCCGCGCGGCGGTCAAGGCGAACGATAAACTCTTCGCTGGCGATTTTGAGAGGATCGTCAACACGCTGCTCAACGAGCGGGAGATCAAATATTGTCCGCACGGCAGGCCGATCACCGTCAGCATCCCAAAAGGGAAGCTCGAGCGGATGTTCGGCCGCCAGCAGTGAGCGGGGGGACGGGGATGGAACGGATTCCGGTGATCGCGGTGGCCGGCCCGACCGCGTCGGGCAAGACGGCGCTCGCCGTGGAGATCGCGAGTCGGTTCGGCGGCGAGATCGTCTCCTGCGACTCGATGCAGATTTATAAGGATCTCGCGGTCGGCACCGCGCGGCCGACCGGGGAGGAGACGCGGGGGATCCCGCACCACCTGACCGGCTTCGCCGAGCTTTGGGACGATTATTCCGTCGCGGACTATGTGGCCGACGCGAGAAAGGTGATCGCGGACATCGATTCCCGGGGCAAGGTGCCGGTCGTCTGCGGCGGGACGGGGCTCTATATGGATTCGCTGCTCGGGAACGTCGAGTTTTCCGGGATCAGGAGCGACCCGGCGCTTCGGGCCGAGTTAAAACGGTTTTTGGACGAGCACGGGCCGGAGGCGCTGCACGACCGGCTAAAGGCGGAGGACCCGGAGCTCGCCGCGAAGCTGCATCCCAACAACGCGGGCCGCGTGATCCGGGCCATCGAGGTCTGCGAGAGCACCGGGACCCCGATGTCCGAGCACCAGCGCCGCTCGAAGGAGCACCCGGCGCCCTATGAGACCGCGTGGATCGGGCTTTGCTTTTCGGACCGGGCGGCGCTCTATGAACGCATCGACCGCCGCGTCGAGGAGATGCTGCGAAACGGCCTTATCGACGAAGCGAAACTCCTGTTGGAGCAAGGCGTTACGGGCACGGCGGCGCAGGCGATCGGGTATAAAGAGCTGTTTCCGTACCTCCGGGGGGAGCGGACCCTCGGTGAGGCGGCGGAGGTCCTAAAACGGGAGACCCGCCGCTACGCGAAGCGCCAGCTCACCTGGTTTCGCCGGAACGAAAACATTCGGTGGTATTCTGTCGACGCCTACCCGGACGCGGGAGCGCTCCGGGAGGCGGTCTTTGACGATCTTCGCAGGAAAGGGTTCGAGGAAAAAACATGAGAACAACGGTCGGCAAGATTTTGGTTATCCTTATGTCGCTGTTTCTGACCGCCTACGCCGGGTATCAGGCGTGGAAATTCTTTTATCATCCGTATAAAACGGAGATCGCGGTCTCCTACCGCGTCAACGACGTGCTCCGGGTGCAGGGCGTCGCGGTGCGCACGGAGACGCCGATCGAGAGCGAATACGCCGGCAGCGTCAGCTACGTCTTCGAGGACGGCGCCAAGGTGCTCAAAAACACGAGCATCGCCTATACGCACTCCTCCGCCGACACCGTGAAGCGCATGGCGCGCGCCGCCCTGCTCGAAAAAGAGATCGCCCGCCTCAAGGAGGCCGATTCCGCGGGCTCTCAGGTGTATGGCGTCTCCGACCTGCTCAACCGGCAGCTCGGCGCGGCGCTCGTCTCCTATGCCGCCGCGGGGTCGCAGCAGCTGCTCGGCGGCTTTTCCGATTGCCGGGACAGCTTCCTGACCCTGATCAACAAAAAGCAGATCCTGACCGGCGAGGCGGCGGACTTTGATGACCGGATCGATCTGCTGAAGTCGGAATACGACGAGCTGAACACGAAGATTCAGGCGGACGTCGGCGAGACCGTACAGTCCCCGATGACCGGCTATTTTATTTCCACCGTGGACGGATACGAGGATCAGGTGAACCGGAGGAGCCTCATGGAACTAAGCGTCTCCGGGATCGAAGAGCTGATCGGCGGCAGCGCGGTCTACCGGGGCGGCGCAATCGGCAAGATCGCCGACAGCTACCTGTGGAATTACGCCGTCACGGTGTCCGCCGCCGACGCGGACCGCTTCTATGTCGGGAAAAGCGTGGAGGCGGCGTTCGACGGGCTCACCGATTCCCCCGTGACGCTCAAAGTGGTCAAGATCGTGCGGGACGAAAGCTCGGAGCAGTGCGCCGTGATCTTTCAGTGCGCTTCGTTCACCCCGGAGCTCGCCTCGCTGCGGAAAATCGGCGCGGAGATCACGCTCGCGTTTTACAGCGGGCTGCGGATCTCCGACAGCGCCGTGCGCTTCGACTCCAATCAGCGCAAGGGCATCTACGTGATCGACCGCGGCTCCCTTATTTTTAAACACGTCAACGTGATCTACGAGGGGCCGGGCTATAAAATTTGCAAATGGGAGCGCGGCGTGACGACCGCGATCCAGCTCTTTGACGAAGTCGTGATCGGGGGAAGTGATCTCTATGTCGGAAAAGTTATCGGCTGACCCCGCCTCCGTCAAGGGAACGGACTCCTTTCAAGAGGCGCGTTTCGTCCGGGAGGCGTTCCTGCGGGTCAAAGCCGAGGCGGAGCGGGCGGCGGCCCGTTCCGGCAGGGAGCACGTCTCCGGCGCGGAGCACGTCTCCGGCGCGGAGCCGGGGTCCGTCACGGTGATGGCCGTGACGAAGACGGTCGCACCGGAGCTCGTCAACGAGGCGATCGCGGCCGGCTGCGTCCTCTTAGGGGAGAACCGGGTGCAGGAGCTGCTGGAAAAATACGAATACTATGACCTCCGGCACGCGGAGCTTCATTTTATCGGCCACTTGCAGACGAATAAAGTCAAATTTATCTGCGACAAGGTGGCGATGATCGAATCCGTCGACTCGCTGAAGCTCGCTTCGGAGATCGAAAAACAGTGCGCGAAGCTCCAAAAGGTGATGGACGTCCTGCTCGAAATCAACATCGCGGGCGAGGAAAGCAAGGGCGGTTTTTCCGTGGAGGAGGCGGTTGCGGCGGCGGAGGGCGTCGCCCGGTTTCCGCATTTGAGGCTTCGCGGGCTGATGACGATCGGCCGCGCGGACGCGTCGGATGAGGAAAGAAGGGCCTATTTTGCCCGAATGCGCAAACTATTAGTTGACATTGCGGCCAAAAACTCCCATAATATATCTATTAATATTCTTTCAATGGGCATGTCCGACGACTACGCGATCGCGGCCGGGGAAGGCGCGACGATCGTCCGGGTCGGCAGGGTCCTGTTCGGCGAAAGGGCATATCAAAAATCGGAAATTCAAGATCTCTAAAATAGGAGGATATCGTAATGGCGTTCATGGACAAAGTCAAGAATGTTCTCGGGATTCCGGAGAATGAAGACGAAGACGTAGAGGATATGGCGGAGGATCTGGTCGGCGACAATCTCTCGGATGAGGATAAATCCGGCAATTCCATCAAGACCACCCTCTTCGGCAAATCCGCCAATGACCAGATCAAGCAGAATAAAGTCGTCAACATCCACACCACCACGCAGCTTCAGGTCGTGCTGGTCAAGCCGGAGCGCTTCGACGACGCCCGCCCGGTCGCCGATCACCTCAATTCCAAACATACCGTGGTGCTCAATCTGGAATCCACCAACAAGGATGTCTCCCGCCGTCTGATCGACTTCCTCAGCGGGGTCGCCTACGCCAACAACGGCCAGATCAAGCGGGTCGCGAACAGCACCTATATCATCACGCCATACAACGTCAACATCATGGGCGATCTTTTGGACGAGCTGGAGAGCAGCGGCGTGTTTTTTTGACGGGAAAGCCGACCTGAAGAAGTAAGGAGGAGTCACTGTGCTGACAGCGGAAGACATTGCCAACAGGAAATTTGAAAAAGCCGCGTTTGGTTACAAAGCCGAAGAAGTCGAGATCTTTCTTAGGGATGCGGCCCTCGCCGTCTCCAGGCTGGAGGAGGAGAGGGAAGAGGCCGAGGACAAGCTGGAAGTTCTGGCCGAAAAGCTCGAGGAGTACCGCGCCAACGAGGACAGCCTGCGCACCGTCCTGCTCGGCGCGCAGAAGCTCGGCGACAGCATCATCCGCGATTCCAAGGGCAAGGCCGAGGTGATCCTTTCCGAGGCGGAAGCCAACGCGAAACAGATCTATTATGAGTCCGAGCGGCGGATCAAAAAAGAAAAAGAGACGCTGGAGCAGCTTCAGAAGGAGACCTCCGATTTTAAGAAATACCTGCTTTCCATCTACAAGCAGCATCTCGAGCTGATCACCGCGATGCCCGAGGCTACGGACGACCGGGCCGGGCAGCGCGCCGCCGCGGAACCGATCCCCGAAGAGCCGCCGGAGGAACTCCCCGAGGAGCTCCCGGAGGAGGAAGCCGACGAAACATCCATGGACGATACCAAAAAAATCGAGATCCAAGCGAAAGAATAAACCAAAAGCAAGAGGAGAAAGTACGCCGTATGGCTCAGGATTACAACCAAACATTGAATCTGCCGAAAACCGATTTCCCGATGCGGGCCTCGCTGCCGCAGCGCGAGCCGGGGCTCGTCGAGCGGTGGCAGGAAGAAAAACTGTATGAAAAAATGATGGCCAAGAACGGGGACCTCCCGCTTTACGTCCTCCACGACGGCCCGCCTTACGCCAACGGCGACATCCATCTCGGCACCGCGCTCAACAAGATTTTAAAAGACATCATCGTCAAATATAAAAATATGAGCGGATACAAAGCCCCGTTCATTCCGGGCTGGGATACCCACGGCCTGCCGATCGAGCTCAAGGCTATGAAAAAGGTCGGAGTCGAGAATATCCACTCCGCGGTTGAGCTGCGCAAAGTCTGCAAGGATTTTGCGCTGCATTATGTAGAGATCCAGCGCCGGGAATTCGAGCGCCTCGGAAGCATCGGCGACTACGACCACCCGTATCTCACGCTCCAAAAGGAGCACGAGGCCACGCAGATCCGCCTCTTCGGCGAGATGGCGAAGAAAAATTTCATCTATAAGGGCCTCAAGCCCGTATACTGGTGCCCGGGGTGCAAGACCGCGCTCGCCGAGGCCGAGATCGAGTACCAGGAGGACGCCTGCCGCTCCATCTACGTAAAATTTAAGCTCGAGGACGGCAAGGGCAAGCTCGATCCGCTCGGCGTAGACCCGGAGAAGACCTATTTCGTGATCTGGACCACGACCACATGGACGCTGCCCGCGAACCTTGCGATCTGCCTCGGCCCGGAGTACGATTACGTCGCCGTGCGCGCAAGCGGCGAGGACTATATCATGGCGAAGGAGCTCGTGGAGCCGGCCATGGCCGCCGCGGGCATCAAAGACTATAAAATTTCCGAGAATACCGTCAAGGGAGCCGCCCTCGAGTACGCCACCTACCGGCACCCGTTCGCGGGGCGGGTCAGCCCGATCATTCTCGGCGACCACGTCACGCTCGACAGCGGAACCGGCTGCGTCCACACGGCCCCGGGGCACGGCGTGGACGACTTCGAGGTCTGCGTCAACCGTTACCCGGAGATCCCGGTCTTCTGCCCGGTGGACGGGGACGGCCGCATGACCGGAGAGGCCGGCAAATTCGCGGGCCTCACCACCGATGAAGCGAACGCCGCGATCTATGAAGATCTTAAAGAGAGCGGCGCGCTGTTCGCCGGCGAGAAGATCGTCCACCAGTATCCGCACTGCTGGCGGTGCAAGTCCCCGATCCTGTTCCGCGCGACCGAGCAGTGGTTTTGCAGCATCGACGGCTTCAAAGAGGACGCCATGCGGGCGATCGACGAGGTCGAGTGGATCCCGGAGTGGGGCGGCGAGCGCATCAGGAAGATGGTCGCGGACCGCTCCGACTGGTGCATCTCCCGCCAGCGCAGATGGGGCGTCCCGATCCCGATCGTCTACTGCAAGCAATGCGGCAAGCCGATCGTCAACGAAAAAACCATCGCCGCGATCTCCGGGCTGTTTGAAAAAGAGGGCAGCGACGCGTGGTATCTGCGCGAGCCCGAGGAATTCCTGCCCAAGGACCTCACCTGCGACGCCTGCGGCCACGGCGGGTTCGTCAAAGAGATGGACATCATGGACGTCTGGTTCGATTCCGGCGTCTCCCACGCCGCCGTCTGCAACGAGGCGCACGGCCTGCGCTGGCCCGCGGATCTCTACCTCGAGGGCGCCGATCAGTACCGCGGCTGGTTCCAGTCCGCGCTCTTGACCTCCGTCGCGTGGAAGGGCGTCGCCCCTTACAGATCCGTCTGCACCCACGGCTGGGTCGTCGACGGGGAGGGCAAGGCCATGCACAAGTCCCTCGGCAACGGCATGGCGCCCGACGAGGTCACAGAGACCTTCGGGGCCGACATCCTGCGCATCTGGGTCGCCTCCTCCGATTACCACGCCGATATCCGGATCTCCCCGGATATTCTCAAGCAGCTCGCGGAAGTATATAGAAAGATCCGCAACACCGCGCGCTTTATTCTTTCCAACCTCTATGATTTTGAGCCGGACGCGGATTCCGTCCCGCTCGAAAAGATCGGCGGCATCGACAAATGGGCGCTCGCCCGCCTCGACGAAATCGCCGCGGTGTGCCGCGAGGCCTACGAGAAGCTCGAGTACCATATCGTCTACTCCACGATCCGCGACTTCTGCACAACCGATCTCTCCAACTTCTATCTGGATATCTTGAAGGACCGCCTCTACGTCGAAAAGGCGGACAGCGAACGCCGCCGCGCCGCCCAGACGGTCATTTATAAGATTCTGCGCACGATGACGCTCTACCTCGCGCCGGTGCTCTCGTTCACCGCCGAGGAGATCTGGGGCTATCTGCCGCGCGCGGCGGGGGACGACGGAGCATCCGTTTTCCTCAACCAGCTCCCGGCCGCGAGCGGCGTTGACGCCGACGGGGCCTTCATGGAAAAATGGCAAAAGATCGACGAGCTGCGCGACCTTGTCAACAAATCCCTCGAGGACGCGCGGGCCGAGAAACGGATCGGGAAATCGCTCGAGGCGAAGGTCGTCCTGCGCTGCGGCGGGGACGCGTACGACTTTGCCAAATCCGTCGAGGAGGAGCTGCCGGAGGCCTTCATCGTCTCCGCCGTCGAAATCGAGCGGGGCGAACAGGACGGCTGCGAGGTCGGCGTGGAGATCGCCGAGGGCGAAAAATGCGCGCGCTGCTGGGTTCAGAGCGCGACGGTCGGCCTGTCCGCGAAACATCCGACGCTCTGCGGCCGCTGCGCGGAGATCGTCGGCTGACGCTAAGGTATCACCTGTCGCGGGCGGGATTCTTTGGAGTTCTGCCCGCGCTTTTTTGGAGGAAGTATGTTTCAGTTTCTCGCAACCATCGCCTCGGTCGTCCTGATCGCCGCGGATCAGATCATCAAAAACTGGGCGCAGGTCCATCTCGCCGGCGGGGACGACATCGAGATCGTCAAGGACGTCCTCTATCTCCGCTACACCGAGAACACCGGCGTCGCGTTCAGCATGTTTCAGGATATGCGCTGGCTGCTGATCGCCGTGACCGGGGCCATGCTGCTCGCGGTGCTCGGCGCGTTCCTCTCGGGCAAGGTGGTCAACCGGTGGCATATCGCCGCCCTCTCGCTGATCCTCGCCGGAGGGGTGGGCAACCTGATCGACCGGATCAGCCTCGGCTATGTGATCGACTATATCGACTTCCGCGCGATCCGCTTCGCGATCTTCAATCTGGCGGACTCCTGCATCACGGTCGGCGCGGTCCTGCTCTGCCTGTCGATCTTTTTTCAGGATTATTGGAAGGTAAGAGAAAAGGGGGCGGCCGCGGCCGGGATTCCGGGTATGGCGCCCGATCCGGCGTGGCCGGAGGGGGTCGAAGACCGGGAAACCTTTGCGGGGGGAGCCGCGGACCCGGTATCCGCCGGTGCCTTTTTCGCCGAATCCGGTGAAATGCCCGCCCATGGGCCGCAGGGAATAGAAGACCCGGAAGCGGGGGCCCGCGACGCCCGTTCCGTTAGACCAGAAGCGGAAGAAATAGAAGCCGCCGGAACCCCCGGCGAGGAATCCAAAGACTTTTTCCCCGGCGGGACCCGGCAACCCTCAGAGCGTGAAGAAAATGGATAAGATCGTGCTCGCGGTCCCGGAGGAATACGACGGCGAGCGCGCCGACCGCTTTCTCTCGGACAGCATCGACTACATGAGCCGCTCCGCGATCCAGAAGCTGATCGAAAATCGGATGGCCTTTCTGGACGGCGAGACGATCCGGAAAAGCCGCGTGCTCAAGGCGGAGGAATCCGTCGTGCTCGAGATCCCGGACGCGGTGGCGCTCGATGTGGAGCCGGAGGAGATCCCGCTGGATGTTCGTTATGAGGACGACGATCTGCTCGTCGTCAACAAGCCCAAGGGCATGGTGGTCCATCCCGCGCCGGGCAATCACGCCGGTACGCTCGTCAACGCGCTGCTCTACCACTGCGGGGAGAGCCTCTCCGGCATCAACGGCGTGCTAAGGCCGGGTATCGTCCACCGGATCGACAAGGACACGAGCGGCCTGCTGGTGGTGGCGAAAAACGATTTCGCCCACAACGGCCTCGCGGAGCAGCTCCGCGCCCACAGCGTCACGCGCGTCTATCAGGCCGTCGTCTACGGCACAAATCTGCCGGAGGAGGGGACGGTTTCCGCCCCGATCGCCCGGAACCCGAAGGACCGCAAAAAAATGGCCGTGGTGGCGGGCGGCAGGGAGGCGGTCACGCATTATTCCGTGATCCAAAGATACCGCGGTTTCACGCACGTCGCCTGCCGGCTCGAGACCGGCCGCACGCATCAGATCCGCGTGCACATGGCCTATATCGGCCACCCGGTGGCGGGGGACGCCGTCTACGGCCCGGGGAACGTGATCGCCGCGCTGGAGGGGCAGTGCCTCCACGCCGGCACGCTGGGCTTCCTGCACCCGAGAACCGGGGTTTACATGGAGTTCGAGGCGCCGCTGCCGGCGTATTTTATAAATTTTCTGAAAAAATTGGAGGAATTCTGATTTGAACCATTCGGACTGCCTGATCGTCACCGACGTGGACGGCACGCTGATGCGGGCGGGGCTTGGCGTCTCGGAGAGGAATCTTGCCGCCATCCGCTCGTTTACGGAAAAAGGCGGCGGATTCACCGTGGCGACGGGCCGGGAGATCAACATCTCGAAGGAGCTTTTGGCCGGCGTCCCGATCACCGCGCCGTCCATCCACATCAACGGCGGATATATTTACGACTGGGCGCGCGGAGAGATCCTTGAGCCGCACTACATGCCGCGGGATTTCCCGGAGAAGGTCCGCGTGATTCTGGGGCGCTTTCCGGGGATCGACTGCCATTTCGCGACGCACCGCGCGGTGAACCTGCTGACCTCCGGCGACGTGATCCGCCGCTACTATCCCGACCGCGAGTTCTATTACTGCGGGTTTGAGGAGATCCCGGAGCTCGTCTATAAATACATTCTGACCTGCCTGCCCGAGCAGATGGCCGAGATCCGCGCCTTCGCCGAGGAGGTTGTGGGGGCCGACGCGGCCGTCCTGCCGTCCTGCGAGTTCTTTTTGGAGCTGCTGCCGGTCGGCATTTCTAAGGAGAACGCCCTGCGCAGGGTCTGCGAGCTGACCGGGCGCTCGATCCGAAACTGCGTCGCCGCCGGGGACTATGAAAACGACATCGGGATGATCCGGGCGGCCGGGATCGGCGCGGCGCCAAAAAACGCGCTTCCGTCCGTCAAGGCGGCCGCGGATCTTCTGCTTGCGCCGTGCGAGGAGGACGCCATCGCGGAACTCATCGACATTTTGGAGGAAAGATACATAAAATAAAAGGGCGCGGAGGGGGAGCCGGCAATGGGAGAAACGAACGCCGCTGCGGACAAAAAGACGAACGAAAAGGGAACCGTCATCCCGATCAACCCGGAGGGCCTCGAGCACTACGAGCCTTCCGAGGAGGAGGATCTTGCGGCCTCCTACCGCAAAACGGTCCGCGCGATGTTTCTCGTCTTCCTTGTGATGGCGGTCGTCACCGTCGCCGTGAACGTCAACAAGTATCCGGAGATGGAGAAGCCCTCCGTCTCCGTAATCGGAGAAAATACGGGGACGGTCTCCGCGAGCGGGCAGGCGTTGGAGCCGGCCGCCGGGAGAGCGGCGGCGGGACCCGCGATCACGACGGAGCCCGTCTCCGCCGAAACAGAAGAGGAGGCGGCATCCGGGCCCTCTCTTTCCGAAACGGCGGCGGGCGCGTTGGTCTTTCCGCTGGGTATCAACACGGCGACCGGCGAGGAGCTTCAGCAGATCCCGGACATCGGCCCCGTCACGGCGGAAAAGATCCTCCGTTACCGCGACGAGATCGGGACCATCACTGAATTTGACGACCTTTTGCCCATCGACGGCATCGGTCAAAAGACCGTCGCGAAGCTCGCGGAATACTGTTACATAGACTGAAAAAAATGATTTGTAGTGGTTGACATTTTGAGGCCCTTATAGTATAATAGCACTCGTCGCCGGGAGACGGCCGCCGTCAGAGGACGGTTGCCGTCGGAAAATGACACGCCGCCAGAGGGCGGCGCAGCGTCAAAATACGGCGCATTTTAAAAATGCCTTTGTAGCTCAGTTGGTAGAGCAGGGGACTGAAAATCCCCGTGTCGTTGGTTCGATTCCGACCGAAGGCACCATTCGCGGGTTTAGCTCATTTGGTAGAGCGCCACCTTGCCAAGGTGGAGGTAGCGAGTTCGAACCTCGTAACCCGCTCCAGAACGTACGCCCCTCATTTCTGGGGCGTATGTGATATGGCGACATAGCCAAGAGGTAAGGCAGAGGTCTGCAAAACCTCGATTCACCAGTTCAAATCTGGTTGTCGCCTCCAGAAGCGGCAGATCGTTTTTTTTGACGGTCTGTCGCTTTTTTATATTTTTTCCGGTAATTCTTGCAAGTCCTTTTTTCTTATGGTACAATAACTCTTAATTTCAATTTGAACCGGAGGATTGTGTTATGAAACGGCTTTTGGTCGTTGTGGATTATCAGAATGATTTTGTAAACGGCAGCCTTGGGTTTCCCGGGGCCGAGCTTCTCGACGGGCCGATCGCGGAGAAGATCCGGCAATATAAAGAACGCGGCGACGACGTCGTCTTTACGATGGACACCCACGGTTCGGGGTACCTCGAGATGCAGGAGGGCAAAAAGCTGCCGGTCGTCCACTGTCAAAACGGCACCGAGGGCTGGAAGCTCTATGGCGAGACCGGAAAGCTCTGTGAGGGCTGCATGAGCATCGGCAAACACGCCTTCGGCAGCTACGACCTCGCCGAGTGGGCGATGGTGGGCGGCTACGACCGGATCGAGCTGTGCGGCCTTGTCTCCTATATTTGCGTCATCGCAAACGCGGTGCTCCTCAAGACCGCGCAGCCCGAGGCCGAGATCGTCGTCGACGCGGCCTGTACGGCGGGCCCCGACCAAAAGCTCCACGAGGCGTGCCTCGACGTCATGGAACAGGGCCTCCAGATCACCGTCCTCAACCGAAAATAACCGGCACACGCCGGCAGATATCCAAAAAAGTCCGTTTTGCCGCGGCTTTTGTTTTAATGAAGATCGCCGCCGGGGCTTGGGGTTTCCCATACCGCCGGCGTTCGATAAAACGCGAGAAACCCACAACACGCCATAACCCGGAGCATAGCCGGATCCCCAGATTCCGGCCCTGCCCGGAGAATAAAGGAGGTATTGTCATGATGGAGTACAACATACCGGAAGTGGCGCAGCGAATTAGGGGCCTCCGGGAGATTTTGGGGATCTCCGCGGAGGATATGGCAAAAACCGTCGGCATCAGCCTGAAAGACTATCTTGCGAACGAAGCCGGAGAGACGGATTTTTCCTTCACGTTTTTGTACAACTGTTCCAAGAAGTTCGGCGTCGACGTGATGACGATCATCACCGGCGAGGAACCGAAGCTCCGTTTTTATTCCATCGTCAGAAAAGGCGAAGGCCTCCCCATCAACCGCCGGAAGGGCTTCCGGTACGAGCACCTCGGCGCCTGTTTTAAAGACAAGATCGCCGAGCCGTTCCTCGTCACCGCGCCCTACCGCGAAGAAGAACAAAATCAGGAGATCAAGCTTTCCTACCACAAGGGACAGGAATTCGATTATATCATCAGCGGGAGGCTGAAAGTCGCGCTGGAGGACCATACGGAATCTCTCGAACCCGGCGACGCGATTTATTATAATTCCGGCCACGGGCACGGGATGATCGCGACGGGCGGCGAAGACTGCGTCTTTATCGCGGTGGTCATGCAGGAGGAAAACCATGAAAACGGAGGACTTTTATAAACAGTTCTGCGAGGAATCTTACGACGAAAACGGCGTTTTGAGCGCGTTCAAACCGGTGTATCAAGAGAACTTCAACTTTGCCTACGACTGCGTCGACGCCCTGGCCGGGATGGAGCCGGCGCGCAAGGCCATGGTCTGGACCAACGACCGGGGCGAGGAGCGCACCTTTGCCTTTCAAGACGTCAGCCTGCTGAGCAACAGGGCGGCGAACGCCTTCCTTGAGCACGGCATCGAAAAGGGCGACCGCGTGATGCTCGTGCTCAAACGGCACTACCAGTTCTGGATCGCCATGATGGGCCTGTGCAAGATCGGCG
Organism: uncultured Oscillospiraceae bacterium; assembly: GCA_964483415.1. Lineage (GTDB taxonomy): Bacteria > Bacillota > Clostridia > Oscillospirales > Ruminococcaceae > UMGS1668. The sequence goes on along the minus strand of CAZAAR010000017.1, from coordinate 827 downwards.
CCATCGCGGTCCCGGCGACGAACCTCCTGATGGAGAAGGATTACATCTACCGCTTTCAGGCGGCCGGCGTCAAGGCGATCGTCGCGACCGCCGAGGGCGGCGTTCTCGACCGGGTCGACCATGCGGAGGAGGAAGTCGGGCCGCTCGCGGTGAAGTTCGTCGTCCACGGCGAAAAGGAGGGCTGGCTCGATTTCGACGCGCAGGTCGCGTCGGCCTCCGACCGGCTTGCCCGGCGGGAGACGAAGGTCGAGGAGGGCATGCTGCTCTATTTCTCCTCCGGCACGACCGGCAACCCGAAGATGGCGCTCCACGACTATACCTACGCGATCGCCCACATCATCACGGCGAAGCACTGGCACAACGTCGAGACGGGCGGCCTCCACCTCACGGTGGCCGAAACCGGCTGGGGTAAGGCCGTCTGGGGCAAGCTCTACGGCCAGTGGTTCTGCGGGACCGCGGTCTTCGTCTACGACTACACGGATAAATTCATCCCGGAGGACCTGATGGAGATGATCCGGAAATATCGGGTCACCTCGTTCTGCGCGCCGCCGACCATCTACCGGTTTTTGGTCAAAAACGGGATGGAGAACTACGACCTGAGCTCGCTCAAATACGCGACGACGGCGGGCGAGGCGCTGAACCCGGAGGTCTTCAACCGCTTCCGGGAGCTGACCGGCCTCGACATCATGGAGGGTTTCGGCCAGACCGAGACGACGCTGGTCCTCGCGAATCTTGTCCATTCCAAGGTCAAGGTCGGCTCCATGGGCAAGCCTTCGCCGCTCTACGACGCGGGCATCTTTGACGAGGACGGCAACGAGGCCGCGCCC
>CAZAAR010000016.1:11265-33884 GCA_964483415.1 uncultured Oscillospiraceae bacterium | reverse complement strand
CCCGCAGCAGCGACGCCCTGATCGAGACCTTCGAGATCGCCTACGAAAAGGCGGAATCCGTCGGCGCGGCGGCGGCGGCGGTCGGTTTGGTGACCTGAGACCCGGTTGATTCCGGATGACTTTGTCGGGAGGTGAACCTGCGATGATCGTTATGGCGACGGACCGCTCCTTCAGCCAAAATATCATTGCGCGTTACACCGGTTTTTCCGACCGTCTTTCGGCAGAGGCCGAGCTGCTTTACCTTCGCAAGCAAGAGGGGCTCCCGGCGGAGACCGTCGAGGAGATCTACGAGACCAACATCCGGAACATCACCAACATCAGCCAATATTTTTCGGAAAACCAAGGCCTGCCGCTGCGGATCGACCTCGGTTTCGTCGGGAAACTCGTCTCCGACGCCGTGAAAAAGATCGCCGGCGCCCGTATGAGCCGCGCCGAGGCGGCACAGCGCCCGGCCGTGCTCAAAACGGAGGGAAGGACCGCCGCTGTGAGCGGGGAGGCGACAAAGCCCCTGTCCGAGAGCCCGCATCCGGCGGGGGAGAGTCTCCTAAACGCGCGGGAGGACGGGCGGCCTCAGCCCGCCGCGCAGACCGCCAAGGAAACCAAAGCCGCGCCGCCGGTCTCCTATGCGCCCGGGGACCTGCTCCACCGGCAAGGGCCAAACCCTGAGGAAACGGCGCAAAGAGGCGAAAAGGCGGAGAATCCCGCCGCGGGGAAGAAGCGGGACCCGTCGGATCGGCTCCAAGCGGAGGAGTTTCGCATGGAGCGGGAGCGCCTGATGCTCAAAGAGACAGAGCTTGAGCACGCCGCCTCCGATCTTAAACAGAGGGAGGCCGGACTCCGCGAAGAGAGGCGGGCGTTTGAGCACGGGCGGGAAGCTTCGCGCCCGGAGCCCATGGAACATCACACCGAAAACAAACAGGAATTCCACCCGGGGAAACCGGGAGAGGAGTTTCCTGATCGGATAGATCGCCCCGGGCATGGCGCTCCGTCTCCGGAGCGCCATGCCGAGGCGGGAGAGGCCCCCTCCGCGGCGCCGGCAAAAGCGGCGCCGCCGGAGCCCCTCGATTTTACCTATGAGAACCTTGCCGGGGCTCCGGCGCAAGGCCCTGTTTCGCGGGACCGCGCGGCCGGGACCCGGCGCGGACCGGAACCCCATATAGGTGAAGAGGAATCCGAACTCTCCCCGGCGAGCGTCGCGGCCCGCCGGCAGGCAGCGCCCGCGGCCCCGGAGGAATTTGTCTATCCGGAAGCCGCCGCAGCCGCCGATGTCGGCGTCACGCCCGGCCGGACGCCGGAGAGAGGCCCCATATCGGGCAACGCGGCCCGGCGGGCCGTATCCGCCGCGAGGCCGGAAGATTTGATCTATCCCGAAGCCGCCATCTCCGGGCGCGGGGAGAACGCCGCCCGCCGGGAGCCGGAACAGGGCTTCCGGGGCGAGGGCGGCGAAGCCGAAACCCGGAGCGAAGCGGATCTCCGCGGAAGCGCCGAGCATGGGTCCACGGGGGAGAACGCCGCGGCCCGCCGGCAGGCCGCGCCCGCGCAGCCGGCAAACCTCGTCCTGCCGGAGAACAAGACGCCGGAACCCCAATCCGGGGAGCCGGCCGCGTTGCCGAAGATCCGGTTTCCGGAGCGGGCGGCGCGGGAGAGCGTAAGGAGACCGGAGCCGCGCGAAACTCTGCCGCGCGGCGAGCCGGAGACCATAGTAAAAGCCCGGATGCTCGAGCGGGAGACTGAGACCGCCGCGCCGGTGATCGTCGCGAGGAGGGCCGGGGAGGAGTTTACGCCCGCCGGCATCGTGTACGGACGCCCCGCGCGGGAGGAGATGGAAAATCCCCCGCGGAATTCCACGGAGCGCCCGCTCCCGGAAGGCGGTCGCATAAGGAACCCCGCGCCGGAACAAAAAGTGGAGACGCCCCGCGCGCTTTCCGGACGGGACGGCCAGGCCGGATCCACAGAAAAGGATGCCGGGACCCCGCGCGGTCCGGGAGAGGCTCTCCACCGGCCCGCGCCGTTTGAACCGATCCGACTGGAGCACGGCGCTCCAGAAGAAGAGGCGCGCGCCCGCCCGGCCGGAGAAGGTCCGGTCCTTTCCGAACAAAAGACGCCCGATTCGATCCGTGGGCGCGATTTCAGAAGCGCCCCGGAAGCGGAAAACGAAGCCATAAAAGCAAGCCCTCCGGCGATCCGCAGGGCGGAGATCCCGCAACCGGCGGAGACGGTCCTGCCGATGTCCGCGCCCGTGACGGGATTGGAGCGCCAAAGACCGCGCGGATCCTTTGCGGCGCAAAGTCCGGAGAACGGAGCGCCGGGACAGACGCCCGCGGGCGATTTCCCGCGCAGGATCGCCGCGAAATTCCACCCCGCTTCGATGGAGCAGCGCTTTCGCCCCGTCTCGGCGGCGCGGGAGGCCCTCGGACTCCCGGCGACCGAGGGGCGGATGCGCCCGGCCCCGGCCTCCATGCAAAACCCCATCCCGGGCGGACGGGTCCCGCCGGGAACTACGGAACCCGCCTTTGACGCGGAGGGGAACCCTCGCCCGGCGGGCGGCAGGATGCGAAAACCCGTATCCTCCGGCGCTTCAGATCTCGTGCTCGGAGGCCACGGCGCATCCGGCGGAGATGTGGAGGGCAGAATGGCCGCCGCCGGGATCGAGACCCGGACCCGGCAAAGGCGGAGGGTCGTCTCGCAGACGGAGGAGCTCCACGAGCACACCGTCAACCGGGCGATCAACGCGCCCGCCGCCGGCGCGGCGCGGCAGACGTCCCGCGCGGCCGTGGAGGAGGAACTGATGAGCAGCACGAACATCCGCAAGATCGCGGATAAGGTCTATCAGGAGCTGGAATCGAGGCTCCGTTCCGAGAAAATCAGGAGGGGGAAGCTGTAAATGGGAAAGCTCAAAGAAGGCTTTGCGAAGGCCAAAAGCGCGGCTTCCGACGCGGTTTTCGGCCCAAAGCTTGAAAAAGCGAAGATTTTTCTGCTAAGCGCGGAACTCGACGTGACCGGCGGCCCGATCACCGTCCAGTTCAATCCCTCCGAATATCACCTCTCCAGAGGCATGCGGATGAAGGAGCATCCCGGCATCGGCAAGGACGGGGAGCAGCGGAACATCCGCCCGATCGCGGGCGGGAAGACCAAATTCGCCGTATCCCTGTACTTCGATCTGGAAAAAGATTACGACACTGCCAGCCTCAACACGCTGCGGTATTCCCTGACCGGGCCGGCGATCGGCGCCTATCCGGCCAAGGCCGGCACGCTGAGCAGGAAGGGCGCCCCGGACGCGAACAAGGACCCGGATCTGGTCATCAACAACATCATGGCCCTGACGAAATTTGAGCCGAGCGCGCACAACCCGGAGCGCGTCGAATTCATCTGGGGCACGCTGGACTTCATCGGTGTGGTCGAGAGCTGCAGCGCGGAATACATGATGTTCAAGCCCAACGGCAACCCCCTGCGCGTCAAGATCGACCTTAGTATCGCGGGGGAGGAGGCGCAGATCATCAACGGCATCAAGCAGCTGCCGTTCTCCTCCCCGGACCGCACCAAGGAGCGCACGCTCCTCGAGGGGGACCAGCTCTGGATGCTCGCGGACCGGGAGTACGACGATCCCGCGATGTGGAAGGTGATCGCCGACTCCAACGGCGTGCTCAACCCGAGAAAGCTTGGCGGCACCAAAAATTATATCGTCCCGTCGATCAAGTAAACAAGGCCCGCCGGGGGAAAGGGGGGAACGCCTGTGGATCTGATGACCGCGAGCGCGACGGTCGAAAACCTCAAAAAAAAATACAACGACTTCAACGCCCCGACCATTGAGATCAAGGTCAACGGCACCGACATCATCGCGAAAAAAGACGGCGTCGTCACGGAGCTCTGCGTGGAGCTGACGGCGGGGTATGAGGCGTCCGGCGCGAGCTTCGACATCTCCCAGCAGTACGATTTCGAACAGTCGGATTTCAATAAGAACGGCCCTTATCCGAGCCTCGAGGTCGGCGCGAAGATCGACATCTCCCTGGGCTATATCAAGGCGGAAAAAGTCTTCAGCGGCCTCATCTCGGAGGTCTCCCTGCAATTCGGCATGGACGAGGAGCCGCTCCTCCATGTGGAATGCGTGGACGCCAAGGTGGCGATGATGAAGAACCAGCGCGTCGAGGTGCGGCAGGAGACGGACGTCCCGAAGCTCGTAGACGCCTTGCTCGGCCTCTCGCCGGTCTCCAACTATGTCGGGACAAAAGAAGTGAAGTGCACAAAGAAGTCCGAGATCCCGCTGCGCATGAACCAGGAGACGGATTACGACTACCTCGTCAAGCTCGCCAAATACATCGGCTGCGAGTTCTTCATCGTGGCCGGCAAGGTCTATTTCCGGGAGTCTCCCGCCTCCTCGTCGGTGATCCTGACAGTCAAGCTGACGGACGAGATCGTCTATTCCGCGAGTTTTACGATGAGCGGCGCCCAGCTCGTGGAGACCGTGCGCGTCTTGGGCATAGACCCCGCCAAGGACGAGAGGATCGAGGGCAAGGCCAAGACCTCCGGCAAATTCTCCGCCGCGAGCGGCGGCAAGCAGATGATCGTCGGCTCCGACAAGGCGTTCGTCGACGCGTACGCCAAGACGAAGGCCGATCTCGACGAGCGGGCAAAGACCCTGCTCGCGGATTTTAACGGGGGCTTTGGCAAACTGGAGATGTGTTTGCAGGGGATTCCGGAGATCGTGCCGGGGCGCGACATCACGCTCGACGGCTTCGCGGCCAACATGAATAAGACGTTTTATATCACCAAGGTGATCCACAGACTGGACGAAGAGGGGTTCGTCACGAAGCTGGAAGCGAGGTTAGGCAGCCTATGAACGAGATTGCGGATCTGCTCGGCACCAACTCCGCGGGCAACTCTTTCTTTTCCGGCCTCGGCACGCTCTTGGCCGCGAAGGTCAAAGACAACTCGCAGGATAACGTCAAGGGCACCGTGGACATCACGCTCCTCTCCTACGACACCGCCGGACAGGAGATCAAGGAAGTGCCGATCCTGCGCCCCTACGCGGGCAAGGACTACGGCTTCTATTATCAGCCGGAGAAGGACGACATCGTCCTGGTCGGGTTTATCGGCAACAGCATGCAAAAACCGATCGTTTTGGGGTGCCTCTATCCGGCCAACGCGGATTTTATCAATCAAAGTTTTATCAAAGAGAACACCAAGCGCCATTTCAAATGGAAACAGGGCTTTGAATATACGGAGTCCGACGAGGACAAAAAACAGAGCCTGACGGTCGCCTCGCCCAAGGGGCTCACGCAGATCATCGAGGACGAGAACGAGACCGTCACGCTCAAAGATAAGGATGGCAAAAACCTGCTCAAGATCGACTGCAAGGGCGGCGCCATCGAGCTCACGGCGGACAAAAAGATCACGCTGAAGGCCGGAAAGAAGTGCACCGTCACGATAGACGGACAGGGCGGGTCGATCGAGATCAAGGCGGACAAGATCACTCTCACCGCGACCCAGCAGGTTGAGATCAAAGGCAACACCGCCGTCAACCTGAGCGGCGCGCAGGCGAAGCTCGAGGGCAAGAGCATGGTGGAGATCAAATCGAGCGCCATGGTGCAGGTGAGCGGCAGCATAATCAAGCTCGGGTAAAACCGGCAACCGGGAACCATTAAGAAAGCGGGGGAGACAGATGGCGGACACACGGGATTTTCTTGGCAGGGGCTTTGCCTTTCCGCCGGGCGTGGATAAGGCGACCGGCCGCTTTCGCATGAGCAGGGAGGAGGAGGACATCCGGCAGTCCATCTACCTGATCCTCATGACGCGCAAGGGCGAGCGGGCGATGGAGCCGGAGTTCGGCTGCTCCGTCTATAAATATATCTATGAGCTGCCCGACGACGCGTTCTTTCACCTCGTGCGAAACGAAGTGATCGACGCCCTGACCAAATGGGAGCCCCGCGTCACGGATATCGTGCTCGATATCGACTCCTCCGACATCCTCGACGGGAAAGTGGTCTTCCGGATCAGCTACTTGGTCCGCTCAACCAACAACCCCAATAACTTGGTCTTCCCCTATTATCTCTACGAAGGCGTGGGCATCGAATAAAGCACGGAGGAGGGAACCGCTTTGTATCAGAACTACGGGCGCCATGACGAACTAAAAGATCTGGCCGATTCGTATCTTCCGGAATGGCATTTTACGGAGGCGGGCCCCGATCCGGGGTCCGTGCTCGCCATGCTCATCGACGACATGCGCGGCGAGAGCGTCAAGCGTTACGGGGAGATCTTCCATAAACATAAGATCCAATACCTCAACCTGTTCGACCGCCTCAAAGAGGAGCCGGTGGAGTCCGCCAAAAGCTACGTCCGCTTCGACCCGGTCGGCGGCTTCTACGAGCCGGTCTTTGTGCCGAAGGGCACCCGGCTGACCGCGCGGGCGGCCGGCGGCGATCAGGAGATGGTCTATGAGACCACCCACGCGATCACCACGACCTCCGCGGAGCTCAAAGCTCTGTATTCGGTCGAAAAAGAGTCCGATACGATCATCCGCGTCTTCGGGGAAACGGACGGCGCCATGCCGGAGGAGGCGGTCTTCACCGCCTTCGGGCTCGAGGGCGAAAACCGCGCGGGCCATCGGCTCTGCTTCCTGTTTTCCCACGCCTTCGATCTGCTGGACCACTTCGAGCTCGGCCTGCGCCTCGCGCTGCCGGCCGAGCAGGATCAGAAAGCCTTCCGGGATCTGATGACCGGGGCGGACGTCGCCTTCTCCTTCCTGGAGCCGGACGGCGCGGACCCCGGCCATCCGCAAAGGAGGCCGTTCGATGAAGTCCGCTATGAAGAAAACATCATCTATCTCCGGATGGACGGCTATCAGCCGCAGAAGATCCCCTTCGGCGGGGAGGAGCGCTACGCGATCGTCGCGGATTCGGCGGTCCTCTCCGGCGCGCAGATCTGCGGCGCGGCCTTACAGTTCGGGCAGGAGGGCTTCGCGCCGGAGGAGGTCCTCAGCGGCGGCGTCGCCCAGAACATCGACCGGTTTTGTCCGTTCGGCAGCCCGCCGGAGCTTTTCACGGCCTGCGAGCTCGAGTGCCCGCAGGTGCTCGCGCGAAAGGGCGCCGACATCTCGATGAAATTCCGCCTCGGCTTCGACCTCTTGGAGCGCCGGGTCCCGGAGATCGAGGAAAAGACCGACTATAAGATCGTCATGAAGAAGGAGCGCGAGATCCCAAAGGCCAAGATCCCGGAGGTCTGGCCGGATTATGTGCTCATCGAATATCTCTCCGACGCGAACGTCTGGAAGCGCCTGCTCCGGGACGAGAACTCCGCGCTGATCTTTAACGGCGGCCGGCAGGGGGATCTGGAGCTCCACTTCCTCTGCCCGGACGACATCAGGGCCTACGAGGCCGGCCAGTGCAGGCTGCGCTTCCGGCTCATGAAAGCGGAGGGCCTTTACAGCATCCCGAGCAACCTGCACGTCCCGGTCATCGGCGGCGTCCATTTCGCCTACTCCTATTTTGAGCACCCGCTGCTGCCGGACACCGTCTACACGGAGAATAATTTCGTCCACGCCGACGTCACCGACAGCCTGCGCCGCGGCGTCCAGACGCCCCTTTTCTATAACAGCGAGACCGCGGACCGCGCCATGTACCTCGGCTTCAACGGCTCGATCGAGGGCAGCCCGCTGAGCCTCTATTTCGAGATGGAAAACCGTCAGGACATCCCGCTCGAGCATTCGGTGGAATACCTGTCGCCGGAGGGGTTCGTGCCCGCGCAGACCGTCGACCACACATCGGGGCTGCTTTATTCCGGGGCCATGCTGATCCTTGTCCCGTCGGACGCGGCAAGGAAGCGGCTCTTCGATTTCGACGGCTGGTGGCTGCGCGTCGTCAGCCGCGAGAAAAAGCCCGATCCCGAGTCCCTGCCGACCGTCCGGGGCATCCGCCGCAACCTCGCGAAGGTCGAGAACGTCCACACGGCCGAGGAGATCTATTTCATCGACGACACGAACGGCGAGGTGCTCGTCAACCTCTCCCGGAAAAACCTGATCGGCGCGCGGGTCTACGTCAACGAGGAAAACAACGACCCGGTCGTGGACGAGAACTGGGTGCTCTGGGAGAAACGCACGCACTTCACCCAACAGGGCCGGTGCTACGGCCTTGACCCGGCGAACGGGGTCGTGACGTTCGAGAAGGGCTGCTTCTCCTCCTACCCGCTGATGCAGCGCTACGCCGCCGTCAAGGTCCGGTATCAGAGCTATCAGGGCTCCGCCGCCAACGTACCGGAGGACGTCATCACCTCGCCCGCCTCCGCGCTCACGAACATCGCCTCCGTCGCGAACCCGATCCCCGCCTACGGCGGCTACGACGGCTATAATGAGGAGACCTCCGCGAAGGCGATCTCCAACATCCTGCGCACAAGAAACCGCGCGGTCTCCGAGCGCGACTATTTCGACCTGATTTCGCAGGTCTCGAGCGGCGTCTGCCAGATCAAATGCGTCTCCGGCGTCGACCGGATGGGCGAGCCCGCCGAGGACGTGATCACGGTGGCCCTGTTGATCAACGAGTTTGAGAGGGGCAGCCGCATCTTCTCGGCCATCAAGGACGAGGTCCATGAAAAGCTGACCGCCGCGAGCAATATGGTGCCGCTGGGCAAGACGCTGGTGCTCTGCCAGCCGCATTTCATCCCGTGCGCGGTCCGCGTCTGGCTCGCCGCCGGCGACATGGACAACGTCTACGAGCTTCAGCGCCGCACGGAGGAGGACATCGCCCGCTTCCTCGACCCGCTCAAAGGCGGTTTCGACGGCCGGGGCTGGCGGATCGGCGTGCTGCCGACCGCGCGCCAGCTTTTGGCCTTCCTCAAGATGGAGCGCCCCGGCATCCCGGCCCTGCACATCGCGATGTCGGCGAAGGCCGGCTCGCGGGAATACGCCGTCGACGACGACGTCTATCGGAAGATCCGGAATCCGTTCGTCATGGCGATCAGCGGCAGGCACACCGTCTATGTCGACGTCCGCTGATCCCGCCCGCATCTAAAAGCTGTTTGAAAGGCGGTGTACCGCAGTGCTGCAGGTTCCGAAGCTGGACGATCTCGATTATAAAAAGCTGTTTGAGCGCGCGCGGGGCATGATCCCGACCCTCACCGACGAGTGGACGGATTTTAACCTCAGCGATCCGGGCATCACGACGCTTCAGACGTTCGCGTGGCTCTACGACTCGCTGAACTATTACCTCGGCGCGACCGGGGACGTCCACCGGCTCAAATATTATAAGCTGCTCGGCATCTACCCCGAGCAGTCCGCGGCGCGCTGCCACATTTCCATCGACGCCGAGCCCGGCGAGGAGATCCTGATGCCGCGGGGCGCCAAGCTCGCCGCCGGGGACGTCGTCTTCGAGACGAGGGAGACCTACCGCGGCACGGCCGGGAAGCGGATCGGCATCTATAACGAGGTCGGCGGCAAAAAGACGGACCTCTCGGCCTTCGCGGGAGCGGACGGCGAATTCGCGCCGGTCTTCGCGCTCGGAACTACGAACACCGCCCTCTGCCTCGGGTTTACCTGCCCGTTTTCCGGCGCGGCGCGCATCTTTGTGGAGGCGCAGTCCGGCTCCCGCAACGCGTTCGGCGACGGATTCTCCCTCTCCGAGACGGCGTGGGAATATTACGACGGCCGCGGGTGGAAAGCCGCGGAGCTTGTCAGCGACGAAACCTGCGGCTTTCTCCGCAGCGGATACATTGATCTCAATCTTCCGGGCGCGACCGGCCTCTACGGCCGCAGGGACATGGCCCGCGGCCACTACCTGCGCTGCACGCTCCGGAAGAACGAATACGACGTGCGCCCGGCGATCGGCCGCGTGCTCGTCAACTGCGCCGAGGCCATCCAGACCGATACCTTCGCCGAGGCCCTCGAGATGGAGAGCGCCGGCGGGGAGGAGCTCGCGATCGACTACGCCGTCGGGAAAAAGGACCGGATCGGCGTCTGGGTCTGGAAAGAGGACGCCTACGAGGAATACTGCGGGCCGGGGGAGCGCCGCCGCCGCTGCTCGGTCGAGCGGGGGGACCTCCCATGGCAGCGGAAGATCCGCTTCGGCAGGCGGTTCATCCCGGCGAAGGGGACCAAAGTGCTCGTCACCATCCTGAACGGCGACGTCGAGCGCGAGGTACGCCTTGGAACGACGGACGGCTGCGCAAACCAGACGCTCCCCTTTGACGCGGAGAACGTCTGCGACCTGCGCCTCGCCCTCTCGTGGGAGGAGGGCGGCAGGACGCGCTGCCGGCTTTGGGACCGCCGCGCCGAGCTCTACCGGGCCGGCTACGACGACGAGGTCTTCTCCTACGACGGCAAAAACCGGACGGTCACCTTCGGCGACAGCATCCACGGCATGCAGCCGGGGCCGAACCTGACGGTCGCGGCCGTCACGGTGCGCACCTCCCGCCTTCGGGACGGCAACGTGCTCGCGGACCGCGTCGACGAATACGCCGGACTTCCTCTCGGCTACAAGATCACGAATCCCTGCCCGGCGGAGGGCGGCGTCAGCCGCGTCACCGGCAGGGACCTCGACGAGCTGATTGAGGAGAAACTCGGCGCGGTCACCCGCGCGGTCAACGAGCGGGATTATAAGCGGATCGTCCTTTCCACGCCCGGCCTGATGATCGACAGCGTCGCCGTGATCCCGATGAAGGAGTACTGCAAGTACACAAACGAGCCCTTTCGCCCCAACACCGTGTATGTGGCGGTCAAGCCGCGGACCGGCGAGCCCTGCCCGGCGCTCAGCGAGACCTACCGCCGCATCATCTCGGAGCACCTCGAAAAATTCCGCCTGCTGACCACGGATATCGTCGTGATCCCGGCGCGCTATAACGCCATCGACGTCTACTGCCGGCTGGTGCTCTCCGACAAGACCGCCGCGGCGAAGGCAGAGGTGGAGGCCGCGATCCGCAAAATGGTCGACACCGTCTCGACCGGCGAGTACGGTCGCAAGGTAGACTACGGCCGCCTGTTCTCGGCCTTGGAGATGCAGGGCTGCGTCAAAAACGTCTCCCAGCTCTCGATCGAGTACATCGGCGCCGGGGCCCGAAAGAACGACAACGGCGACATCGAGGTCTACCCGGACAGCCTGACCTACCCGCATGAGATCGGCATCGAATACGTCTGAGAAAGGGGCGCGGTTCCATGAAGCAGCCGTTAAAATATGTCAATTTCTATAAGCGTTCCCTCGCCGGCGGCGTCATGCGCGGCATGAGCCTCGACGGGGAGCTCCGCGTCGCCCTTTCGGACCCGCTCGAGAGCGGCTATTACATCACGCCGATGTTCGATACGATGGACCCCGGTTCGAGCTACAACCGCCTCGTCGTCGACGCGGAGAGCGCCGGCGTCAAGGTGGAGATCCTCGTCGGGGCGACGGATTACGGCTCAGTCTTTATCGACGACAAAGAGGTTTCCTTGGAAAATTACTTCGCGGACGGCCGCGTCCCCTATGAGGAGAAGGCCGCGGCGCTCCGGGCGCTCTCGTCGGTGCGCGCCGTCAACGAAAAGGACATCCTGCTGCACGAGCTCGCGGGGCGCTATGTCTGGGTGATGGTCGCGGTGTTCCCGATGGGGGAGGGCAGCTTTGTGCTCAACGGCCTGCGCCTTGAGTTCCCAAAATACAGCTTCACCGAGTATTTCCCGGAGATCTATCAGGACAACGCGTTCTTCGACAAATTCATCGCGGTGTTCCAGTCGATGTACCTCGACGTCGAGCGCCGGGTCGACGACATCCCGCGCCTCCTCGATTACGAGACGACGCCGGAGGAGAACGTCGCGTACCTCGCGGACTGGCTCGGCATCGACAACCCGGGCGGCGTCTACACCGACGGGCAGCTCCGCAAGCTGATCCGCGACAACGACATCTATCAGGGCGCGAAGGGGACCCGCGCCGCGCTCGAAAAGATCATCGAGATGACGACCGGTATCCGGCCGCGCATCGTCGAGTATTTTCAGTGGAGCAAGCTGACGAAAAACGAGCCGCAGCGGGAGCTGATGAACCACCTCTACGGCGGCACGAGCAACGATTTCTGCGTGATCCTCGACCTCACCGGGCTGGACGCCCCGCTCCCGATCGACCGCGAGTCGCTCGAAAAGATCGTGGAGAGCTACAGCGTGATCGGCACCGGACACCGGATCGTCTTCCTGCGCAGGTGCAGCCACACGGATATGCACTGCTATCTCGACGTCAACGGCTGCCTCTCCACGCCGGAGACCGCCTCCGTGGACGGCGTGATGCTCGGCTCGCATATCACGGTCGGATGACCGAAAACATGTTGTACGCGGGGGAAAGACGGGGCCCGGAAGTTTCTTTACCAAAAATAAATCCTTGCGGTTTCGACAGAAAAGGCCGTACCTGCCAGTTTCTATGGAAACGGGAACAGTATTCCGTTTCCTTTTTCTATTTTCTCCTATGGCTATTTCAAATGCTTTGTTGTATAATAAACAATCATCCCGGATGCACGAGGAGGCGCCATGATGTCCGAAATGCATAAAGGACTAAGCGGAACTTTCATTTCCGCCGCGGAGATCATGGAAAAATACGCCCTCCCCGCGAAAGAACTGCGGGACGCGGCGGAGGAGTACGGGCGCTTTTGCGTGGTCGTTCCGCTGATCGGCGCGTTCAACACCGGCAAGAGCTCCGCAATCAACGCCCTGCTCGACACGGCCCTGCTGCCGACCGGCATCACGGCCAACACCACCGTCCCGACGGAGATCGTCTACGGGGAAAACCGCCTGACCGTCTTTCGCGGCGGCGAGCGGCAGGTCCTCGGGATCCACGAGCTTCGGGACCGCACGCTCAACCTTGACGGCGTCCGCATGATCCGCCTCGAGCTCGACAACCCCCGCCTGCGGGAGCTCTCCGGCGTCATGATGGTCGATATGCCGGGGCTCGACTCCGGCGTGGCCGAGCACGAAAAGGCGCTGCGCGGCTATTTGCCGAGGAGCCTCGCTTATATACTGACCTTCAGCGCCGACGAGCCCGTGGTCAAAAAAAGCGTCTCCGATTTCCTCTCCGAGCTCCGGCTGAGGGAGCTTCCGGTCTATATCGTGCTCACGAAGTGCGACAAGGTGCCGGAAGAGACCGTCGCCCGCGCGAAGGACTATCTCGCGGAGACGATCCGGGGCCTGCTCGGTGTGGAGCACGCCGAGGTCTGCTGCATCCGGTCCAAATTTGAGAAAGACGTCTCCGGCCTGCGGGCGCTGCTTCAAAGCTTGCGGCTTCGCGCCGACGGGATCCGGGACATTCTTTATAGAGAGCGCTTTTTGCGCGCATGCCGTCCGGCCGAGGCCTACCTGCGCCAGCGTCTCGCCGGCGAGCGGCTGACCGTGTCCGAGCTGGAGGGCCGCATCCGACAGCTTCAGGCGGGCATGGAACTGCGCGGCGCGGAGATCGCGAAGGAGGCCGAGCGCTTCCGCTCCGAACTTCCGGGCATCGTGGACGCCGTCCGGCAGAAGATCTTTGACAGCCTGCGGGAGATCAAATCCACGATGGTTTCGGAGATCCTCTCCGGGAAATACGCGTGGGCCGGCACCGACCGCATCCTCTCCGGCGTCATGGCGTCCGGCGTCGAGAGCGAATATTCCACCGCGCTGCTGCGTCATCTCGGCGCGATCGCGGCGATCCTGTCCGCCGATCTCGACGAAACCGAGGATGCCGCCGGAAGGGACGCCGTGGAGCTGACCGGGCGGTTTCTCGCCGAATATTCCGCCGGGAAATCAGAGATCCTCGGGGAGCGAAGCGCCGCGGAGATCAATCCGCGCGATTTCTTCGGCGACGAAAAAAGACAGGAGAAGCGGGGCTTTTTCCCGCCCGCGAAGCGCCGGGACCCTCCGGCTGCGAAGCGGCCGCCGGACCCGGCGGCGAAAGCCGTGCTTGACCGCTACCTCGGAACGCGGGACATCTTTGAGTGGATGCCCGCCGTCCCGATCCAGGCCACCCGCGCCGCCAAGGAGCGCTTCGTCCAGAAAACCCTCGTGGAGAAGACGCTGCCGGAGATCCTCAAATACGCCTCCGACTGCGTGAGCATCGGCCTTTCGGCCGAGACGAGCCGGATCGAGCGCGCCGTCGCCGACGCCGTAACGAAAGATTACCATGCTCGGGAACGGGCGCTCGCGGATATCCGGCGGGAGAAATCCGACCGGGACGCCGAGCATGAGCGGATTCTCCGCGAGCTCGAGACCGATTCCCGCCGGATCGCCGAGCTGCTCGAGGAGACGGCGCGCCTCGCCATTTTGACGGAATAAGATGGAAATCCTGCAAAATTGGGACCGCTGTTCCCGGATTTCGCCGCTCTGTTTTGACGGTTCCCGGAGGGAGGGGAAGAAGCTATGCCTTATTTTCGCGCGGAGACGGTCGTCCGGCAGCTCGAGAGTTTCTCGGCGCATCAGGACGAAGTCTTCAGGGAGCTCTCTCCCTACGCGGACTGCGCCGATCTCACGGCGGTCCGGGCGCTCTGCGAAAATTTCCGCAAAAAGGCCGGAGACTTTTTTAACGCCAACCGGAAATACAATCTCGCGGTCATCGGCCAAGTCAAGGCGGGCAAAACTTCTTTTCTCAACACGCTGCTTTTCGACGGCAAAGACGTCCTGCCCAAGGACTCCATGCCCAAGACCGCGGCGCTGACCCGCATCGAATACGCGGAGAAAAACGAAATCGAAGTCGAGTTTTATTCGCCGGAGGACTGGGTCTGGCTCAAGCGCCTTGCCTCGTCCAAAGAGGACAGCGACCGCGCGAAGGCGGCCCGCGAGACCCTCCGCGCGGCGGAAGCCTCCGGCCTCCCGGTCTCGGACCTGCTTTTCGGCGGGACGAAACGCGAAGCTTTTAAACATATCGAAGAGATGACCGGCCGGATGAACGAGTTTGTCGGTCAAAACGGCGCCTATACGCCGCTGGTCAAGGCGGCGACCGTCCGGCTGCATCTGGAGCCCCTCAAGAGCATTTCCGTCGTCGATACGCCCGGCCTCAACGACCCGATCCCGTCCCGCACCGAGCGGACGCGGGCGTTCATCGAGACCTGCGACGCGGCGTTTTTTCTTTCGCGGGCGAGTTATTTTCTTGACCAAAACGACATGGATCTCCTGACCGAGATCCTGCCGCAGAAGGGCGTGCGCCGCTTGGTGCTCGTCGCGAGCCAGTTCGACAGCGCGATTTTAGACCTCCTGTGCGATTACGGGAGCATGGACGAGGCGGTCGCCGCCGCGAAATCGGAGCTTCGCCGCCACGCGGAAAAAAGCGTGGAGGACGCGGTGCTCGCGCTGCGGAAAACGGGCGCTTCGGCCGGCATCGCGGACGTCGTGCGGCAGTGCCGGGAGCCGGTGTTCCTCTCCGCGATGGCGGAGGACCTCTCCCGGATTTCTAAGGAAAAAGATACGGAGCAGCAAGCCGTCGTCCGCCGCCACCTCGAATATTTCGCCCCGCTTTCGGCCGCGGACCTGCGCCGCATCGGGAATATGGATGAGGCCCGCTCCATTTTTAACGGGATGCTCGCAGAGCGGGAGGAGCTGCTTCGGCAGAAGGCCGCGGCGATGGCCTCCGTCGGCGAGGCCGATTTAAGCGGCGAGCTCCGGCGCCTGCGCTCCCGAGTGGAGCGGGAGATCAAAGGGGAGCTGCGGGCGCAAAAGGAGAGGGCCGGGGCGAAAATCTTCGCCGGCGCGGAGGAGGTCAACCGCTTCCGCGGCGCCGTCGGCGCGGCCTACGCGGAGTATCGGTCCCGGCTCGACGACCGGCTGCTGCTCGCGTCGGAGAAGCTCCGGAATTTTGAGAGACAGGCCCCGGCCGCCGCCGTCAAGCAGGCCGTGGAGGTCCGGACCGAGGAGACGCTCGTCGACGACACGGTCGTTTACAAGCCTTGGACATGGGGAAAAAAGCACGTCGAGTTTGAGAGCAGCGAGCGCCGGTACAGCTATATGGATTCCGCCGACGCCGCACAGAGCCTGCGGCAGGCCGCCGCGGGCGCCAAGCTCCTGCACGACCACGTGTTTTTGATATTTGAAGAGCGGGCCCGCCTGTGCAACGCGCTGATGCGCGCGGCGGCCGACGCCTTCTCCGAAGATCGGCCCTCCGCCGACCGGGAGCGATTCCCGCTCAACCGGGAAGAGGTCGCCAGGTGGGTCAAGATCGCCGAGAGCCGCATCGTGATCCCGAAAGCGCAGATCGACCCCTCGCCGTACATCGCGGCGATCGAGAGGAAATACCCGGGACAGATCCGCTCGGAGCGGCACCTCGAGGAACTGAAAAAAGACGCGCAGGAGCAGATGACCCTGCTCGTCGACGAGGCGATCCGGAAACTCCGGGAGTCCGCCGCCGTCTTCCTTGAGAGCGTCGCCTGCTCGGAGAGCCGCTTCGAGAGCCTCGCGCTGGCGGGCCGTTCCAAAGAGGCGGCCGCCTGCCGCGGCGCGCTGGCCGAGGCGGAGCGGGCGATCTCCCGCAGAAAAGAATTTTTGGAAGTCATCGACGCCAACATTTCAGAGTAAGGGAGAGAGACGGCATGGCCATCCCGTTTGACCGGGAGAAAGAGCTTGCGGACGCCGGTTTCTATCCGGCCGTCCCCGGCGCGTACAAACACCCCCTCGTCTCCGGCGAGGCGGTTTGGCACGCCGATCACGCCCAAAGAGAACACCTTTCGCGTCCTCCGCGGTGGAAAGCCCGCGGGCTTTCCGATCCGTTTTGAAGGATCCCGCCTTCCGCGGGAAATACACAAATTTGGGCGGTGATGACATGGAAGGGAATCCGGCGAGAAGGGTCGCCCTCACCGGGATGCTGCTCGCGCTCGCCGCCGCCTTCTCCTTTTTGGAGGGCCTGCTGCCCGTGACCGCCATGCTGCCGGCCGGGGTCAAGCTCGGCCTCTCCAACATCGCCACGATGTACGCGCTGTTTTTCCTCGGGAAAAAGGAGGCCTTCGCGGTCGCCGCGGGGAAATCCCTGTTCGTCCTTATCACAAGGGCGCCCGTCGCGGCGCTTTTGTCCCTCTGCGGCGGCGCGCTGTCCATCCTCGCGATGCTTCTGGCGCTGCGGCGGAAGGACGCCTCGTATCTGCTCATCAGCACGGCCGGCGCGGTGGCCCACAATATCGGCCAGCTCTGCGCCTCCGTTTTCGTCATCGGCTCCGCGCTTACCTTCTGGTATCTGCCGGTGCTCATCCTCTCCGGGGCCGTCATGGGCGCGCTCACCAGCGTTTTGCTGAAGCTGCTCATGCCCGCGCTCCGGAGGATTCATTTCATCCCCTGAGCAAGTTTTTATATAAGGAGGAGTCTCTTTTGCAGGAATTCGGAAAACATCTGAGCGGTGTGCATGTGCCGCACAGCAAGCACACTTCCGCCTGCGCGACGGAGGAACTGCCTGTTCCGGCCAGAGTGGTCATCCCGATGGCCCAAAGCATCGGGGAGCCTTGCGCGCCGCTCGTAAAGAAAGGCGACACCGTAAAAGTCGGGCAAAGGATCGGCGATTCGGAGGCGTTTTTCAGCGTGCCGGTGCATTCCAGCGTCTCCGGCACGGTCGCTTCCGTCGACGATTTCGTCACGGCTTTGGGCGCCGTCTGTCAGGCCGTCGTCATTGATGCCGACGGGGAACAGTCTGTTTCCGAGGAGGTCAAAATTCCGGAATATGAAGGGAAAGAGGCGTTTTTGCGCGAGGTCCGGAGTTCGGGGCTGGTCGGCCTCGGCGGGGCCGCGTTTCCCACCTTCATCAAACTGAACCCCAAAAACCCGGATGAGGTCGACACCTTTATCGTCAACGCCGCGGAGTGCGAGCCTTATATCACCTCGGACCTCCGCGGCATACTGGAGGACACGGAGCTGCTGATCGCCGGCATCGACCGCGTCGTCAGAGAGATCGGCTTCAAAAAGGCCATCATCGGGATCGAGGACAACAAGCCGGAGGCCGTCGCCGCGCTGAAACCCTATTGCGGCGATAAGCTCTCCCTGTGCGTGCTGCCGTCCAAATACCCGAAGGGCGGCGAAAAGGTGCTGATCTACGAGGCGACCAAAAAGATCGTCGCCGAGGGGCAGCTCCCGGCGGATGTCGGCGTCATCATGATGAACGTCACCTCCGTGATCGCGCTCGAGACCTATTTTGAGACCGGGATGCCGCTCGTGAGCAAGCGCGTCACCGTCGACGGCGGCGCCGTGGCCGAGCCCAAAAACGTCCGCGCGCCGATCGGTGCGCTCTACTCCGATCTGATCGCGTTCTGCGGCGGCTATAAAGAGACTCCGGCCAAGATCCTGCAGGGCGGCCCGATGATGGGCATCGCCGTGCCGAACGACGGCCAGCCCTTATTAAAGAATAACAACGCCGTGCTTGCCCTGACCGCAAAGGAGTGCGAGACGCCCGAGCCGAGCCCCTGCATCCGCTGCGGCAGATGCGCGCGGGCCTGCCCGTTCGCGCTGATGCCGGCCGCCATCGACCGGGCGGTGCGAAACAGGGACGCCGCGCGGCTCAAAGTCCTCAAGGTCAACCTCTGCATGGACTGCGGCTGCTGCTCCTACGTCTGCCCGGCGTCGAGGCCGCTCGTCCAGCAAAACAAGCTCGGCAAACAAATTTTAAAGAACGGGGAGGGAAACTGACATGGATCGTCTGGTTGTCACCAGTTCCCCGCATACGCGCAGCGGCGAGACCACGAGGTCGATCATGATGAAGGTCCTGATCGCGCTCGCCCCGGCGGGGGCCTTCTCCGTCTATTTCTTCGGGATGCGGGCGCTCTACCTGATCCTGATCTGCGCCATCTGCAGCCCGCTGTTCGAGATGCTCTGGTGTTGGCTCGTCAAGCGCCCCGATTCGACCGGGGACCTCTCCGCGGTCGTCACGGGCGTGCTGCTCGCCTACAACCTGCCGGTGACCATCCCGATCTGGGAGGCCGTGGTGGGCTGCCTCTTCGCCATCGTCGTCATCAAGGAATTTTTCGGCGGCATCGGCCAAAACTTCATAAACCCGGCCATCGGGGGGAGGGTGTTCCTGCTGATCTCCTTCGCGACGCGCATGACCGATTGGTCGGTCTACGAGGGCTCCAAGGCCGCCGGGTATCTCGACGCGCTCTCCTCCGCCACGCCGCTTAGGACCGACACCGCGGATTTCTACGATCTGCTCCTCGGCAGGACCGGCGGCTCCCTCGGCGAAACCTGCGCGCTCGTTCTGATCGCGGGCGGCATCCTGCTGGTCGCTTTGAAGGTGATTTCCCCGATCATCCCGCTTACTTATATCGGCACGGTCGCCGCGGTCGCCTATCTCTGCGGGGAGAACCCGGTCTACCACATTTTCGCGGGAGGCCTCTTACTCGGCGCGATCTTTATGGCCACCGATTACGTCACCTCGCCGGCCACCGGCAAGGGTAAATTCATCTACGCGGTCGGCTGCGGCGTCATCACGGTGCTGATCCGCGTCTATGGGGGCTATCCCGAGGGCGTCTCGTTCGCGATCCTCCTGATGAACATCGTGACGCCGCTGATCGACCGCGTGACCGAGACGAAGCCCTTCGGGGCGCTGGTTCCCGCGAAAGGAGGCGACGCCAAATGAGCAAAAAGGAATTTTTTAAACCCATCATCGTCCTGAGCGTCATCTGCCTTGTCACCGTCGCGGCGCTGGCCGCGACCTACCAGTTTACGCTGCCGTATATCGAAGCCGCGAACCTAAACGCCGCGGCCGAGGCCATGAAAGAGGTCTTTCCGGCACAGGCGGCCGGCGGGTCGGAGATCACGTTCGAGCAGGGCGACCTCGCCGAGATCGGCGCGGACAGCGGCATCTTGGATTACAGCCTTGTGTATAACGAAGCCCACGAGCTTACCGGCGCGGTCGTCACGGTCGGCACAAAGGGATACGGCGGGACCGTCAAGATGATGATCGGCGTCGGAATGGACGGGGCCGTCACGGGACTCGCCGTCCTCGAGCACACGGAGACGCCGGGCCTCGGCTCCAAGGCCGCGGTCCCGGAATATCTGCGGCAGTATATCGGTATGAAATCCGCCGAACCGGATCTCATCAGCGGGGCGACCGTCACCTCGACCGCGATCAAAAACGGGGTTCAGGCCGCGCTCGACTTTTTCGGAACCACAGTGGGAGGTGAGGCTTGATGAGCAACTGGAAAACATTCACCAACGGGATCATCCGGGAGAACCCGGTGCTGGTCCTCGTTCTGGGCACCTGCCCGACCATCGCCGTCACCACGATGGTCGCGAACGGCATCGGCATGGGCATCGCGGCGGCGTTCGTCCTGATCTGCTCCAACGTCGTGATCTCCATGCTCAGAAAGGTCATCCCGGACACCGTGCGCATCCCGTGCTACATCGTTGTGATCGCCGGGTTTGTGACGATCGTCCAATTCCTCGTACAGGCGTTCTCGCCCGCGCTCAACGACGCTTTGGGCGTCTTTTTGCCGCTGATTGTCGTCAACTGCATCATCCTCGGCCGCGCCGAGATGTTCGCCAACAAAAACGGCGTGCTCGCCTCCGCCTTGGACGGCGCGGGCATGGGCATCGGCTTTACGCTCGCGCTGCTCCTGATGAGCACGGTGCGCGAGATCCTCGGCTCCGGGACCTGGCTCGGCTTCCGGGTGCTGCCGGAGTCGGTGGACCCGATCGCCGTCTTCCGGCTCGCGCCGGGCGGCTTCTTCGTGTTCGGCCTGCTGGTCGCCGCGGTGGCCTTGATCACAAGGGGCAAGGTCAGCCATAAAGAGGCCTCCGGCTGCACGGCCTGCCCGTTCGCCGGCCAGTGCGCGAAGGCTTCGGAAGGGGGCGCTAAATGATGGCGAAAGAGTATTTGGCTCTGATCCTCGGCTGCATCCTCGTCAACAACGTCGTGCTCGCCCAGTTCATGGGCATCTGCCCGTTCCTCGGCGTCTCGCGAAAGATGGATTCCGCGGTGGGCATGGGGGTCGCGGTCACGTTCGTACTTGTGATGGCGACCGCCGCGACCTGGCCCTTCCAGATGTATCTCCTGGTGCCCAGAGGCATGGGCTATCTCGAGACGCTCTCCTTCATCCTGATTATCGCGGCGCTCGTGCAGCTCGTGGAGATCATCATGAAAAAATACACGCCGGGCCTGCATCGGCAACTCGGCGTCTATCTGCCGCTGATCACGACGAACTGCGCGGTCCTCGGCATCACGCTGATGAATATTGATAAAAGCTACGGCTATGTTCAGTCGCTGGTCAACGCGTTCGGCACCGGCCTCGGCTTCCTGCTCGCGATGATCCTGTTTAACGGCGTGCGCTCCAGAATCGACAGCGCCGAGGGGATTCCGGACGCCCTCAAGGGCGTTCCGTCCGCGCTGATCGCCGCCTCGCTCGTCTCGATGGGCTTTATGGGATTCGCCGGCCTGATCGAAGGCATTTTTGGTTGAGGGGGGCGCGAAGAAGATGTTGAATGATTATTTGCTTCCTATTTTGGTGGTCGGCGGGACCGGCCTCTTCAGCGGCGTGATGCTCTCCGTCGCGGCGAAATACATGGGCGTCCAAAAGGACGACCGCTTCGATAAGGTCCGCGAATGCCTGCCCGGCGCGAACTGCGGCGGCTGCGGATTCGCCGGGTGCGACGACTACGCGCAGAAGATCTTAGAGGGCGCGCCCTGCAACCTGTGCAACCCGGGCGGCGCGGAGACGGCCGCGAATCTCGCCGCCGTCATGGGCGTCGAGGCGGAGGAATTCATTCCGAAATACGCCGCCGTCCACTGCGGAAAGGACTGCGAGCGGACGGCCGTCGCCATGGATTACCACGGCGTCCCGAGCTGCGAAGCCGCGGCCGGGTATTTCGGCGGGAAATACAGTTGCAAATACGCCTGCCTCGGCTACGGCGACTGCGTGCTCGCGTGCGAGTACGACGCCATCCACGTCGTCGACGGCACCGCGGTGGTCGACAAATCCAAGTGCTCGGGCTGCGCCAAGTGCGTCAAAACCTGCCCGAAGCACATCATCGAGCTGATCCCGTGCGCGAAAAATTATTACGTGGCCTGCTCGAGCGAGGACAAGGGCCCGGTGACGCATAAAAACTGTCCGACCGGCTGCATCGCCTGCAAAAAGTGCGAGAAGGTCTGCCCGACCGATGCCATCGTCATCGAGGATTTTCTCTCCCGGATCGACTATTCCAAGTGTATCAGCTGCGGCAAGTGCCTGGAGGTCTGTCCGACCGATACGATCCGCAACTGCTTCACGGCGATCCCCGCGGAGAAGATGGAGGCCGCCGATCGGGAGGAACAGCCGGCCGAGCCGCCCGTCGGCCCGGTGGGGAAGACGGCGGATCTGCCTGCGGAGGACTGAGAGCCCGGCAAAAATATAGAGAAAGCGCCCCGCCCGAATCGTTTCGGGCGGGGCGCTTCTTGTTGATGTGAATAAGGTTTTCGGCGTCTTATGGACGCCGGGCGGAAGTCATGGGGTGGAATCCGCCGCCGGAAGCCGCCGGCAGACGAAGCGCAAGGAACACCCGATCCACGATCTTTTGCCGCCGCCGGCAGAAGTCCGTGGAGCAAAAAACGCCGGGCCAAACCTAAGCTCCCGCCAGCCTAAGGACAAAGATCTCTCCGATCCCCGATCTTCCGCCGCCGCGGGCAGAAGTCCGTGGAGCAAAAAAAACGCCCGGCCAAACCGAAGCTCCCGGAATCCGCCATGGTCAGGGGACGAAGGGGTCCCCGAACCCGCCGAAATCC
>CAZAAR010000016.1:0-11255 GCA_964483415.1 uncultured Oscillospiraceae bacterium | reverse complement strand
CAACCAACCTTTTACGTGTTATTGGACTACCGCCCGAACCCGCCGAAATCCTCATAGCCTCCGAACGGGGCGCCGGCGGCCCCGGCGCCGGGGCCGGCGTCGGCCAGCGTTTGACAGTAAGCCAGAATCTGATCCGAAAGCGCGGAGAGCGTCTCCGGGTCAAACGGATTGCCCAAGTCCTCCCGCTCCAGAATTTCCAAAAATCCCTCGTCGGTTTCGCGGTCGAGGATCTCCTCGTAGGTCTCCACGGCGCGCTCCTCGTCCGTCAGAGAGAGAAAAAAGATCTCCGCGGAGGGGACCATGGAGGCGGCGTAGCTGATATAGTAAAAAGGGGACTCGAACGTGTGGGTGATGAACACCCACTCCTCCGGGCTGTAACGGTAGACGGCGGAGAGGCCGTACTCCTCCGCGAGCCGGTAATAGAGGGCGTTGATCTCCGGGAGCGTCAGGTCCGGGTTCTCGTAGAGCCGCTGCTGGAATTCATCCTCCATGCAGCCGGAGAGGATCGCGTGCAGGACGCCGAGCATCTCCTCCATGCGCGCGGCGTTCGCGGTGTCGGTTTCAAAGATGTCGTCGTAGTCGTTTGTGAACAGCAGCTCCAGCGTCTGAGAGTCGATTTCGGCGATATCCGTGGAGTCGGGGGTATCCCAGCCGTAGGCCTCGCGGTTGTAATAGGAGGCGTAATGCCCGAGCTCGTGCGTGAATCCCGCGACGGAGTCCCAGTCCCCGTTCCAGTTGTCGAACAGGAACGGGGCGCCGTAGGAGGTGAAATAGGTGGTGAACCCGCCGGAGAGCTTCGTGCCGGACGGCTCGATGTCGTAGAGCCCGCAGGTCAGCATATAGTTCATCGCCCTCGAAATTTTGGGGGAGAGCGATTGGGCGCACTCGTAGATCCTCGGCAGCATGTCGCCGGAATCGTATTGACCGGAGTAGAGCGCATAATAGCCGGTGTGGAAGGAGAGCTCGTAGACCTCCTCGTAGAGCGGCGCGATATACATCTTCGCCGCCTGCTCAAACGCCTCGGCGTCCTCGGGCGAATAGTCCCGCCCGTGCAGGTCGTAGGCGTAATCCGCGTAGCTCCCGTAGCCCAGCGTCCCCGAGATCTCGTTGCGGACGCCGACAAGCTGCTCAAAAATCACGCCCGCCTTCTCGTTGGTCGCCGCGCAGATCGCGTCGTAGATTTCATAATATTTTTTGTCGTCAAGGCCGGCGCCGTAGTCCCGCAGGCCGTCCATCGTCCATTGCCGGCCGTCCATGGCGACGGAGGTATCCTTGACCGCCACGTCGTATTCCTCCCGGAGCTCGGCCTCACGGAGGCTGAGCTGCGCGATCTGATCCGAGTTAAATTTCGCGTACTGGAGGCAGGACTCGAAATATTCGTCGCCCCAGAGGTCCCGCAGGGCCTGCTCGTATTCCGTCCCGACCGTCGCGGCGACCAGATCGTTGAATTCCGTGTCGAGCCGGTTGCAGGATTCCACCATCAGCAGGTACTCCTGTTGATAATAGGAATCCGTGTAGTCGAGGCTCGTGTAGACGTCGAGCAGGCTGTACATCGTCAGCATCCCGTTGAGCTGTCCGAGGATGGTTTCCCCGTATGCGGCAAAATCCCCGGGGTTTCCGCCGTCTTCGATCAGGCTCGCCGCGGCGGAGATCTCCTCCGAGATCGCGGCGAAATCCGGCCGCGCGTAGACGTAATCCTGAAAATGCGTGTCGGCGTGGAACAGGCCCGATAGGTCGGAATCCGGGTCCCACGGGTCGCCCCGCCAATCGTACCCTTCGGAATACGGCTCCTCTTTGGGGACTTCCGCCCGCTCCGCCTTATATTTGAAGAAGTTGACGACCGCGAGCGCGCCGAGGACCACGATGCCGATCACCGCGGCCGTCATCGAGACCAGAATAAAAATCAGCAGACCTTTCCCGCCGGAGCCCGGTTTTTTCTTCGCCTCCGGAGCCCGCCCCGAGGGGCCGGCGGACGCGGGCGCGAAGGATCTCGACGCGGAGGCCTCGACCGGAGACGGCGCGCCGCAGCTCTTGCAGAAGCGGTCGTCCGCCGTCAGCGCCCCGCCGCAGTTCGGGCAGCAAACGGGCGCGGGAGAGACGGGCGAATCGTTCTCCCGGTCCGGCAGCGCGCGGCCGCAGTTCGGGCAAAACGGATAGGCGTCGTCGGATATGGTTTGGCAGTTCGGGCAGATCTTCGACATGGCGGCCTCCGAAAAATTTAAGATTAATTTTATTATAGAGTCGATTGTGAAAATAGCAAGTTGCAAACGCGGTCGATTTTCGATATAATACCCGGGAAGCGGCCATTATATAAATTTCAATGGCCCGCCCGCGGCGACGGCCGATTGCCGCGAAGACGCCGCGTTTGTGATAGAACGGTCAAAGATTTTTGTGGGAAAGGGGTGTGCGGCGGAATGATCGTGGATCTCGCGGGCCTCGGCCGCAGCTTCGGCGCCAGAGAGGTCCTCAAAGACGTCACGTTCCGCGTCGAGGACGGCGACCGCATCGGCCTGATCGGCGAAAACGGAGCGGGGAAATCGACGCTTCTCAATATTATAAGCGGAGACCTCGAGCCCGACTGCGGCGCGATCTCCCGCGCGGAGGGCAAAAAGATCGGCTTTTTACGCCAGGACAGCGGCCTTGTCGGGGAGAACACCCTCTTGGACGAGCTGCGGCGGGTATTTGAGCATGTCTATGCCGTGGAGGCCGCCCTGCGCGAGCATGAGCACGCCATCGCCGCGGCCGAGCACGATTCCGGCGATTACCGCCGGCTCGCCGCGGACTATGAGACGCTCAAGAACGAATACGAGTCCGCCGGCGGGTATCAGGTCGAGGTGAAGATCCGCACGGTGCTGACCGGCATGGGTTTTTCGGACTTCGACCCGGAGACCCGGATCGAGACCCTTTCAGGCGGCGAGCGCACCCGCCTCGCCCTGGCTAAATTATTATTGGAAGAACCGGACCTTTTGATGCTGGATGAACCTACCAACCACCTCGATTTTCGGATGCTGGAATGGCTCGAGGAATACCTTTCGGGCTATAAAGGCGCGATATTGGCCGTCTCTCACGACCGGTATTTTTTGGAGAAGACCGTCAAAACGATCTTTGAGATCGAGAACCGGACCGTCGTCCGTTACAACGCCGGCTACGCCAAATACCTCGATCTGCGGGACGCGCGGCTCGCGCGTCAGCAAAAAGAATATGACCGCCAGATGCGCGAGATCGCGGGCCTTGAGGACTTCATCGCGAGGAATAAGGCCCGCGCCTCCACCACGAACCGCGCTCAGAGCCGGGAGAAAGAGCTTGACCGGATGGAGAGGGTGGGGCGGCCGGTCCCGCCGGAAAAACCGCCGAAGTTCTCGTTTCCGTTCGAGCGCGACCCGGTCAAGGACGTGCTGACCGTCGAAAAGCTCGCGCTCTCGGTCGGCTCCGGCGAGGACGAAAAGCTGCTCTGCCCGCAGATCGACCTCACGGTCCGCCGGGGCGAAAAGGTCGCCCTCGTCGGGCGAAACGGCGTGGGGAAGAGCACGCTGCTCAAGACCTTACAGGGCCTCATGCCGAAGAAAAAGGGGATCATCGAGTGGGGCAGGAACGTCAGGATCGGCTACTATGACCAGCACAACGCGGCGCTCCGCGAGGGCAACACGGCGCTCGAGGAGCTCTGGGACCGCTATCCGCGCAGCGACGAGCTGACGCTGCGCTCGGCGCTGGGCCGCGTGCGGCTCACCGGCGAGAGCGTCTTTAAAAAGATCGCGGTGCTCAGCGGCGGCGAGCGGGCGAGGCTCTCGTTCGCGGCGCTGTCGCTCGCGGGCACGAACGTGCTCGTGCTCGACGAGCCTACAAACCATATGGACATCCCCTGCAAGGAGGCGCTCGAGCGGGCCCTGCGGGACTATCCGGGCACGATCCTGATGGTGAGCCACGACCGCTATCTGCTCAACCATGTGCCGACGCGCATCGTCGAGATGTTTTCCGACTCCATGGCGAGCTATGAGGGCGTCTACGACGACTACCTCGCGAAGCGGCGGGAGGCGGAGCCCGACCGGAGGCCGAAAAAGGAGCAGGCCCCGAGCGAGAACCAGTCCGCGTTTTACCGGACGAAGCGGCAAAAGAGCGAGGACGCGAAGCGCCGCGCCGCGATCAGGCAGACCGAGGAGGCGATCGCCGCGGCGGACCTGCGCCTCGCCGAAATCGCGTCGCTGATGGAGCAGCCTGAGGCGGCCGCCGATTATGTCCGGATGGGCGAGCTCTGCGCCGAGATGGAGGCGCTAAAAAAAAGCGAGGCCGCGTGGATGGACGCCTGGGCCGCGTGGATGGAGGAAGAGGAATGACCGAACCGATCATTTGCCTTGGGCTCGCGCTCGCGCTGGGGATCGCGGGTTCCGTGACCTCCCGGCGGGCGGAGCGCGGGTCCAGCAAACCTCTGTTGATCCTGTCGATCGTGCTCGCGGCGCTCTCCGCGCTCGCGATCATCGCCGCGGTGATCTTTTTATGCGTCCAAAAATAACGGGAACGGGGTTTTTCTCCGGGCGTAAATTGTCAAATTTCCTTGACAAAAGGAAGGATTTGCATAATAATAGATTTTATCTAATCATATTTATAATATTTTGATCTGAGGGGAAATACTGCGAGGAAAACCAATGATTATAGTCGGGTATCTGGCGTTTCTGCTTTTCTTACTGAATGACTATAATGACCTCCGCCTGCGTTATAAGGCGCTGGGGGTCTGTTTTCCCGCGGGCGCCGCGCTGCTGACCTACGCGATCATAAACGATCTGGACATCTCCATGGCCCTTCAAAGCCCAAAGGGGATCTCGTCGCTGGTTTTCGCGGCGGTCTTCACCGTTTTGCTGATCTACGCGCTGTTTTTCTCCCTCCCGGTCAAGAAATCCTATTTTGCGGCCGGGGAGCGGAAGCCCGTCAACCGCAGCGGGCTCTACGCGCTGTGCCGGCACCCGGGCGTGCTGATCTTTTGGCTTCTTATGCTGTCTCTCTGGTACGGCTGTGGGCTGCCCGCCTCGGCCGCGCTGCTTTATTCCGCGCTCGATCTTGCCCTCGCGGTGTATGAGGACAAATATGTTTTCCCGGAGACGCTCACCAATTACCGGATCTATAAGGCGCAGGTCCCGTTCCTGTTCCCCGATTTCAGCAGGAGGAACGAATGCCCGATGGACTACCGGATCCATGAGGCGGCCGGCAACGCGATGAATTTTCAGGACAAGCTCCATGAGAACGGCCGGAAAAAGGTTTGGTCGGAGTACTGCGGGTTTCTGGATCTCTCGGTTGAGGAGTATATGTTTATCCAAAAGCGCCTGATGAGCGAACAGATCGCGTGCTGGTGCGAGTCCGGGCTCGGCAGATCGCTGCTCCACGGCCGGGCGCCGGAGAGCATCGACGAGTTTCGGGATCGGTTCCCGCTGACGAGCTATAAAGATTACGCGGAGATTTTGCTCGCGAAGGACGCCGAGCAGCTGCCGGCAAAGCCCATCGTCTGGATTCAGACCACATGGGAGGGCGGCATCCGGCCAATCAAGGTCGCGCCCTACACGCGCGAGATGCTCAACACCTACCGCCACAACATCGTGGCGGTGGCGCTGCTGGCCTCCTGCCGGAAGCTCGGGGAATTCACCGTCGAGAGCGGGGACTGCTGTCTTTACGGCGGCGCCCCGCTGCCCTATATCACCGGGCTTTTGCCCTCCGTGCTCGACGAGGAGATCCGGATGAGATGGCTGCCGGATACCAACGAGAATTCCGGCCTGAGCTTCGGAAGCAGGATCAAAAAGGGCTTTTCGATGGGTCTGCGCTACGGGGTGGACTATTTCTTTGCCATCGGCAGCGTCGCCGGGTACATCACCGAGAATTTTTCCAAGATGGGGAAGTCAAAAAGAGGCGGCCCCAAGGCGGAATATTCCCTCAGGACCGCTTGGCGCTACCTCAAGGCAAAATATATTTGCAGCCGGGAGAACCGCGAGATGCGCCCCGGGGATCTTTTTAAGCTAAAGGGGTTCGTCGCCACCGGCACGGACGCCCGGTATTATAAACAGCGGCTGGCCGACGCGTGGGGCGTCATGCCCATCGAGATCGCCGCGGGGACGGAAGCCACCTGCCTCGCCTCGGAGAGCTGCGAGCAAAAGGGCATGGTCTTCTTCCCGGACTCCTGTTTTTATGAGTTCATTCCGGAGGACGAGATGCACCGCAGCCTCGCCGAGCCGGATTATACGCCGCGCACCTGCCTGATGGACGAGGTCCGGACGGGCGTCAGCTACGAGCTGGTGATCAGCGTCCTTCACGGTGGGGCTTTTATGCGCTACCGTATCGGCGACGTCTACCACTGCCTCAGCGCCGAGGAGGGGGAGCTGCCCCATTTCACCTATGTCGACCGGATCCCCACGGTGATCGACATCGCCGGGTTCACCCGGATCACGGAGCTTTCCATCAATGAGGTGATCCGAATGTCGGGCCTCACGGGTATCTCCGATTGGTTTGTCCGGAAGGAATATGACGGAAACACCCCGTTCATGCATATGTATTTGGAGATAAAGCCGGATGCCAGCGTCAAAGAGGCGGACGTCCTCGCCGAGCACCTGACGGTCTACTTTAAATACTTTGACAGCGATTACAGCGATCTAAAGAAGATGCTGAATATCGAGCCGCTGCAAATCACCATCCTGCCCGCCGGAACGATGGAAGCCTTCCGATTGGAGGCGGGCAGGAAGATCAGCCGCATCAATCCGAACCCGGTGGATGTGATACAGATCAAAAAGCTCGCGTCGAAGCCGCGGCCGGAATGCAGCGAGAAAGGGGGGAAAGCCGTATGAACAATGTCCCGTACTTATGGGTGAATCTCATCGCGCTCTTCTGCTATACGGTCCTTTTCACCGTGTTTCTCGCGGCCAAGAAGACGCCGGAGATCCGTAGCATGATCATGATCCTCGGCGTCTTTTTCCTGTGGACGGCGGGCTCGGTCATGATGCGTCTGCGGGTCTATCCGGGCATCGAGCTGTGGTTCTATGTCTCAATCATGTCGCTGTTCGCCTTGGCGGACCTGTTATATATTTTCGTCTGCGATTTCACAAGGGAAAAAGGCTACCTGCTCAAGGTCATATGGTCCGCGGGGACGGCGGTCATGCTGGGCTTTACCGCGACGGGCATTTTCCTCAAACCGCCGATCGCGGAGACGCTCCCCGGCGGGGACGTCGTCTTCCGTTATACGGCGGACTGGAAGATCGCCATCCCGGCGGTTTTCATCATGTGCATCGTCGCCTCCATCGCGAAGGTTTTTATCGACGTCATCCGCCGGAAAGGGATCCACACGCCGGGCGTGATTTCGATCCTGATCGGCTGCGTCGCGGTCGCGGCGGGCAACCTCGTCCAGATTCTGCCGGGCAACGTGTTCCCTTGGGACACGCTCTCGGGCATCGTCTTCGCGAGTTTCCTGACGTTCGCCCTCTACCGCAAGCGCATGTTCCGCGTGGATCTCCTGATCTCCAGAGGCCTGCTGACCGTGGTCATCGGGGCGATGTTCCTGTTCGCGTCCTCCAACTGGATGCTGCCGTTTTTCAAACTGCTGATCAACAAGTATCTTCTGGATATGGCCTCGGCGCTGATGGTGATGTCCTTCGCGTCCGCCGTGACCTTCATGATCGTCTATCAGGCCGTGAAGAGCATTCTGGACGCCCTCGCCATGAAGAGCAACGAGAACCACCGCTTCATTCAGGATTTCAGTAAAGAGGTCTCCCAGAGCCTCAACATCGAGCTGACGCTCAAGCTCCTGAGCAGCGCCATCCTGCGGGACGTGCCGGTCCGGCAGATCTATATCTGTCTCGAGAAGGGCGGGGAATATCAGCTCCGCTATTGCTCCAACCCGCTCAACGCGGAGGATTTTTCGCTTCGCACAGATCACCCCTGCATCGAATACATCAAAAATCAGAAGGAGATCACGCAGGTCACCTGCATCCATTTTGAGGATTTCCGCGTCAGCCCGCTGTACCGGTCCATGTGGCAGGAGGAGCGCCAGCTCCTCGAGCGCCTGAATATCAAGACCGTGGCGCTGCTGATGGATCAGGACAGGGCCATCGGCGCCATCCTGCTCTCCGCGAAGGAGAAATCCAACCGCTACGTGAATTACGAGATGGAGTATATCGAGACGGCCTGCTCCATCGCGACGATCTCGATCCGGAACTGCATCCTGTATGAGGAATCCCATAATCAGGAGCAGCTCTTCAAAAAGATGAGCGAATATATTCCGACGGTCATCCTGATCCGGAATAAAGAAAAGTCCTGCTTCGATTTCGTCTCCGCAAACACGTCGGATATCCTCGGCGCCGGCAGCGACGAGATCATGCGGGAGGGCCCGGGCTTTCTCGCGGGTTATTTCGGCGCCGAAATCTTCGGCGAGATCGACGCCTTCCTGCAAAAATACCCGACCCGGACGTTTTATAAAGAGTTTCTCTATGAGAAATCCCTGCCGGACGAGGTCTGGTACAGCATCTACGTCACGCCGGTCTTCTTTGACAACGTCATCACCCACTACGTCTCCCTGATCCGGGACGTGACGGAGGAGAAGCTCAGCAAGGAGCTGCTGATGAAGGCGATGAACAGCGCCGAGAGCGCCAATCACGCCAAATCCGATTTCCTGTCGCATATGTCCCACGAGATCCGCACGCCGATGAACGCGATCATCGGCATGACGAACATCGCCATGGACAGGGCGCAGGAGAGCGGGGACCCGGAGATGATCCGCAGCCTCGGCCAAATTGATCTGGCGGCCAAGTTCCTGCTCTCCGAGCTCAACGATATCATGGACATCAGCCGCATCGAGAGCGGCAAATTCATCATCCAGCACGAGCAGTTCGACCTCATCGAGGCGCTCGAGTCCACCGCGCAGATCTATGAGGAGCAGACGAAGGAGAAGGGCCTCAGCTTCAAGTATGAGGCCAAGGGCGTTGAGCACCGTTTCCTGATCGGAGACGTGCTCATTCTGCGCAAGGTGCTCAACAACCTGCTCTCGAATTCCTATAAATATACAAAGAGCGGCATGGTCAGCTTTACGGCCGAGCAGCATCTGCGCAAGGACAACATCGCCGTCATGACCTTCATCGTCGAGGACACCGGCATCGGCATGACGCAGGAGTTTTTGCAGCACCTGTTTGACCCGTTCGTGCAGGAGACCGCCAAAAACAGCGGCAGCGGCCTCGGCATGGCGATCTGCAAAAACCTGATCGACATGATGAACGGCACCATCACGGTCACGAGCCAGAAGGATGTCGGCAGCAAATTTGTCGTGGACATCGCGTTCGAGATCGCCAAAGAGGAAAAAGAGGGGGCCGTCCGGGAAAAGGACATGGACCTCTCGATCCTCAAAGGCAGGCGGATTCTGGTGGTCGAGGATGTGGAGATCAACGCGGAGATCGCGGCGAAGCTGCTTGAGAAACAGGGGATACTGCCCGATGTGGCGGAGAACGGCAAGGTCGCCGTCGACTGCTTCCTCAACCAGCCGGTCGGCTATTACGACTGTATCCTGATGGATATCCAGATGCCGGTGATGAACGGCCTCGAGGCCGCGGACGCCATCCGCGCGCTGAGCAAATCCGACAGCACCACGGTCCCGATCCTCGCGATGACGGCGGACGCCTTCTCCGACGACGTGCGCAAGTCGTTTGAGCACGGGATGAACGACCACCTGACCAAGCCGATCGACCCGCGCGCCCTCTACCGCGCGATCGCCTATTGGGTCGACAAAAAGGATAAGCAAAACGAATTCATCGCGTAAGGGGTCATGGCGAGGCCCGCTTCCGATTGGATCTTTGGAAGCGCGTTTCCGGCAAAAACCGGTTTCCATGCCTTCGCCGCCGCGCCCTATTTGGTTATAAAAAGAAGCCCGCGGGTTTGAAACCCGCGGGCCGTTTTTATGAAACGCCGTTTTTTGATCCCCGGAAGCGGCCTCCCGCCTCCGGAATCTCAGTCCCTCGGCTTCATCGTCGGGAAGAGCAAGACGTCGCGGATCGAGAAATTCCCGGTCAGGAGCTGCACGAGGCGGTCGATGCCGACGCCGAGCCCCCCGGTCGGCGGCATGCCGTACTCCATGGCGGTGAGGAAATCCTCATCGAACATATTCGCCTCGTCGTCGCCCTGCTCCCGCAGCGCGGCCTGCGCGAGGAAGCGCTCCCGCTGGTCGATCGGGTCGTTGAGCTCGGAGTAGGCATTCGCGTGCTCCCTGCCGGAGACGAAGAGCTCGAAGCGCTGCGTCATGGAGGGGTCGCCCGGCGTCTTTTTGGTCAGTGGGCTGATCTCGATCGGATATTCGGTGACGAAGGTCGGCTGGGTCAGGTTCTGCTCGACGTACTCGTCAAAAAACAGATTCAGGATATCGCCGCGTTTGTGGCGCTCCTCGTAGGCGATATTGTGCGCTTTGGCGGCTTCCCGCGCCGCTTCGGTGTCCTTAATTTCGTGGAAATCGACGCCAGAGTACTGTTTGACGGCGTCCGTCATGGTGACGCGCGTGAACGGTTTGCCAAGGTCGATCTCATGCCCGTCGAAGACGACGGTCGCGCGGCCGTTCACCTTTTCGGCGCAGCGGCGGACCATCCGCTCCGTGATGTCCATCATGCCCTCGATATCGGTATAGGCCTGATAGAGTTCGAGCTCGGTGAATTCCGGGTTGTGGCGCGTGTCCATGCCCTCGTTGCGGAAGACGCGGCCGATCTCATACACGCGGTCGAAGCCGCCGATGATCAGGCGCTTGAGGTGCAGCTCGAGCGCGATGCGCATATACATGTCGATATTCAGCGCGTTGTGGTGCGTGACGAACGGGCGCGCGGCGGCGCCGCCGGGGATCGTGTTGAGCACCGGCGTCTCGACCTCGAGGAAGCCCTCCTCGTCGAGCATGGCGCGGATCTCCCGGATGATCTGGGAGCGTTTCATAAAGGTGTCCTTGACCTCCGGGTTGACGATCAGGTCGACGTATCTCTGACGGTAACGAAGCTCCGGATCCTTTAGCCCGTGGAATTTTTCCGGCAGGGGAAGCAGGGATTTTGCGAGCAGGGTGATGGCTTCCGCGCGAACGGAGATCTCGCCCATATGCGTGCGAAAGACAATGCCCTCCACGCCGATGATGTCGCCGATATCCCATTTTTTGAAATCCGCATAGGTGTCGTCGCCGACCATGTCCCTGCGGATATAGAGCTGGATCCGGCCCGTGGTATCCTGAAGGTCGGCGAAGGAGGCCTTGCCCATGCCGCGTTTGCTCATGATCC
>CAZAAR010000015.1:0-34086 GCA_964483415.1 uncultured Oscillospiraceae bacterium | reverse complement strand
CGTGGATTTTTGTTTTCCAAACGGCAAGACGTTTGGAAAACCTGCTGAAGCAGATTTAAAAAACGGCCCCGCCCGGGAATCGGGCAGGGCCGTTTTTATACGGTATGGTGTTCGCCGGGGCCGCGTCCCCGCGCCCGCGTCCCCACACGGACGGAACCTTCGCCGCCCCGCTTTTTTTAAAGCTGCTTTTTGATTTTATCGAGGGCGCCCTTTTCCAGCCGGGAGACCTGCGCTTGACTGATGTGGATTTCGGAGGCGACCTCCATCTGCGTTTTCCCGGAGAAAAACCGTAGCGCGAGGATCTTCTTTTCGCGCGGCGTCAGGTTGCTCATGGCCTCCTTGAGCGCGATCTCCTCGAGCCACCCGGTCTCGCAATCTTTGTCGCCGATCTGGTCGAGCATATAGATCGTATCGCCGCTGTCGGAGTAGACGGGCTCGTAAAGCGAGACAGGCTCCACAATGGATTCCAGCGCGATGACCACCTGATCCCGCGGCATGCCGAGCTCCCGCGCGATCTCGTCCATCGTGGGCTCGCGGCTCTTTTTGGTCAGGTAATCCTCCTTGACCTGCATCGCGCGGTAGGCCGTGTCGCGCATCGAGCGGCTGACGCGCACGGCGTTGTTGTCGCGCAAAAACCGGCGTATTTCTCCCACAATCATGGGCACCCCATAGGTGCTGAAACGCACCTCGAGTCCCGGGTCGAAATGGTCTATTGCCTTGATTAAGCCGATGCAGCCGACCTGAAACAGGTCGTCGGGATTCTCCCCGCGCCCCGTGAATTTCTGCACGACGCTGAGCACGAGACGCAGGTTTCCGCTGATCATCTGCTCGCGGGCGTCGGCGTCGCCCTCCTTGATTTTTTTCAAAAGCTCGATTTTCTCCGATTCTTTGAGCACGGGGAGCCGGGAAGTATTGATGCCGCAGATTTCCACTTTTCCGTAATACATTTCCGCACCACCCGCAAAAAGATTCCTGCGAAAGGAGCATGTCCGAAACTGGAAACCGCTATGCACTTTTGGCCGAGTGAAATTTTGTCAATCCGGGAGACAAACCGATTTTCTTCCTGCCCGAGCATGCGGGCGCGGGCGCGATTTTGTTTGAGCACGAAAAAAATGGCTTGAGCATGAGCGGACAGACAGATTTTTTCTCCTTTCGGAATAGAGTTTCATAAAGGGGGGAATGCGTATGAGAATCCGCATGGGAGAACTGCGCATGAAGGAAGTCATCAACCTTAACGACGGTGCGAGTCTCGGCTACATCGAAGACATGCTGATCGACACGGAGAACGAGAAGGTATTGGCTCTGGTGATCGGCGGGCGGCTCCGGCTGTTCGGGCTGCTGGGGCGGGAGGAGGAGATCCTGATCGGCTGGGAGAAGGTGGAGTCCATCGGGCAGGACACCATCCTGATTCGCTCGGACGTGATCCGGGATCAGAAAAGGAGGGGCTTTTTCACAAATTTTTTCAGGTCCTCTTAATATTTTAGAAAAATAATAGAAAAATATTGCAATGGGGGGGTCTCCGTGATATAATCAAAAGGCTTTGGAATCGCGAAGGCGCTTCACAAAGCAAATCCGCACACCCCACAATCGTTCCGGCGATGTACCAGAGATGGCCGCTCTTTCGAAATGCGTGGGGTGGAGGAACAACAAAAGGAGGAAAAAATCATGTCTGTTGTATCCATGAAACAGCTGCTCGAGGCCGGCGTCCATTTCGGACACCAGACCCGCCGCTGGAACCCGAAAATGGCGCCCTATATTTTTACCGAGCGCAACGGCATCTACATCATCGACCTGCAAAAGACCGTGAAGAAGATCGAGGAGGCCTACATGTTCGTCCGCGATCTCTCTTCGGAGGGCAGACCCGTCCTGTTCGTCGGCACCAAAAAGCAGGCCGCGGATTCCATCCGTGAAGAGGCCGAAAGATCCGGCGCCTACTATGTCAACGCCCGCTGGCTCGGCGGCATGCTGACCAACTTCAAAACCATCCGCAGCCGCATCGCCCGCCTCACCCAACTGCGCAAGATGGAGGAGGACGGCACGTTCGACCGCCTGACCAAAAAAGAGACCAGCAAGCTGGCCCTCGAGATCGAGAAGCTTGAGAAATACCTCGGCGGTATCGAGGACATGGACCGGCTCCCCGGCGCGCTCTTCATCGTCGACTCCAGAAAAGAGAAGATCGCCGTCGCCGAGGCCCGCAAGCTCGGCATCCCGATCGTCGCGATCGTCGACACGAACTGCGACCCGGACGAGATCGACTATCTGATCCCGGGCAACGACGACGCCATCCGCGCCGTTAAGCTGATCGCCGGCACCATCGCCGACGCGATCATCGAGGGGCATCAGGGCGAGCAGTTCGCTCCGGAGGCGCAGGAAAAAGAAAACGAAACCGACGAAGAGACGAAACAGGAGGAAAAATAAATGGCGTTTACCGCTCTTGATATAAAAACGCTCCGGGAATCCACCGGCTGCGGCATGCTCGACTGCAAAAAAGCCCTGACGGAGACCGACGGCGATATGGAAAAGGCGATCGACTTCCTTCGCGAGAAGGGCCTC
The DNA here is from genome assembly GCA_964483415.1 of uncultured Oscillospiraceae bacterium. Taxonomy (GTDB): domain Bacteria; phylum Bacillota; class Clostridia; order Oscillospirales; family Ruminococcaceae; genus UMGS1668. Next base: position 31,533 of record CAZAAR010000015.1, on the reverse strand, counting down.
GCCGCCGCCGCGAAAAAATCCACCCGCATCGCCGCGGAGGGCGCCGTCTTAGCCGATTATTGCCATAAATGCAAGGTCGGCGCGGTCATCGAGGTCAACTCCGAGACCGACTTCGCCGCGAAGAGCGACAAGTTCCTCGCGTTCGTCAAGCTCTGCCTCAATGCCGTGATCGATCGGAATCCGGCCGACGTGGACGCGCTGCTCGCCTGCGACGTCGAGGGCCGTACGCTGAAGGACATCCTTCAGGACAATGTGCTCATCATCGGTGAAAACCTGAAGCTCCGCCGTTTTGTCCGCTACGAGGGCGACTGCGCCTCCTACGTGCACATGGGCGGAAAGATTGGCGTGCTGGTCCGCTTCGACACCGACGTGGCCGGCAAAGAGGGCTTCGCCGAATACGGCAAGGACATCGCGATGCAGATCGCCGCTTCCCAGCCGCTGTATATCTGCCCGAAGTGCGTCCCGGAATCCGTGCTCGACCATGAAAAAGAGGTCTTCCTCGCCCAGATCGACGAGGATCCCAAGATGGCCGGCAAGCCGGACGCCGTCAAGGAGAAGATGGTCGAGGGGAAAATCGGGAAGTATTATAAAGAGAACTGCCTGATCAGTCAGGCGTTTATCAAGGACCCGGAGATCGACGTCGAGGCCTACACCGAAAAGGTCGCCAAAGCGCTTGGCGGCAGCATCCGGATTGCCGAGTTCGTCCGCTTTGAAAAAGGCGAGGGCCTTGAGAAAAAGGCCGAGGAGAACCTTGCCGACGAGGTTGCGAAACAGATCGCGCAGGCACGGAAAAAGGACTGATTCCGGGCGAAACCGGAGAGAAAAAAAGCCGCGGGAGACTTCCCGCGGCTTTTTTGACGCGGCCGTTTTTTCGCCGTTTTCTCCGCTTGACAAAGCCCAAAAAGATGATATGGTAATCCCTAATATGAAAAGGGATGTTTCGCGGGCTCTGCCGCCCGGCTCTCCCCGCGGGGGCCGCGCCCGAAAGGGCGGCCGCGCCGCGGCGTCTCTCAAAACCGTTTTTTACGAAGCCGTGCCCCAAAGGGCGCGGCTCTTTTTTTGTTTTTGATTAAAAGCGGCGGATCGGGATTATCCTCTCTTTTAGAAAAAATAGCCTTTACTTCTCCCAGCCAATCATGTAAAATAAGTTTAAAATGGGAAAAAGGGGAGTGGTGCACCAATGGAAATGAAATACAAGCGCGTGCTTCTGAAGCTCAGCGGCGAGGCCCTTGCCGGCGGCCAAAAAACCGGGATCGACTTTGCCACCGTGCAGACCGTCTGTAAAAGCATCAAGGAATGCTCGGATCTGGGCGCGGAGATCGCGATTGTCGTAGGCGGGGGCAATTTCTGGCGCGGCCGCTCGAGCGGCGGCATGGACCGCACCACCGCGGACCACATGGGGATGCTCGCCACCGTCATCAACGCGCTTGCGCTCTATGACACGCTCAACCAGATGGGCGCCCCGGTCCGGGTCATGACCGCGATCGCCATGCCGGAAATCGCGGAGCCGTTTATCCGCAACAGGGCCATCCGCCATCTGGAAAAGGGCAGGATCATCATCTTTGGCTGCGGCACCGGCAACCCCTATTTCTCCACCGACAGCGCAAGCTCCCTGCGCGCGGCGGAGATCAACGCCGACGTGATCTTCAAGGCGACGCTGGTCGACGGCGTCTACGACAAGGACCCCAACCAGTACGCCGACGCGGTCAAGTACGACACCCTCACCTTCGGCGAGGTGCTGGAAAAGGATCTCAAGGTCCTCGATTCCACCTCCGCCGCCATGTGCCGGGACAACCATGTCCCGATCCTCGTCTTCAGCCTCAGCGACCCCGATAACATCCGCCGCGCCATCGCGGGGGAGAAGATCGGCACCTTGGTGAAAGGCTGACCCCGGGCTTTAAAACGGTTTCAAGGATGCGGCGTCCCCCGGCGCGCGCCCGCGTCGTTTCAAAAAATCCTTTCAGCCGGAGAAACGGAGGAAAACCATGAGAGAACAGCTCATCTCTTTTAACGGGAAAATGGAAGGCATCGTCGCGGAGCTCGGGGAGGATTTCGGCTCCATCCGCGCCGGGCGCGCCAACCCCGGCATTCTCGAGCGTCTGGTCATCGACTATTACGGCACCCCGACCAAGGTCAACCAGATGGCGGCGGTCTCCGTCTCGGAGGCCCGGATCCTTGTGATCCAGCCGTGGGACCGCTCCGCGCTCAAGCTGATCGAAAAAGCGCTCAACCTCTCCGACATCGGCATCCCGCCGCAAAATGACGGGACCTGCATCCGGCTCGTTTTCCCCCCGCTGACCGAGGAGCGCCGCAAAGAGCTCTCCCGCGAGGTCCGCAAGCACGCGGAGGAGGCGAAGGTCGCCGTGCGCAACGTCCGCCGCGACGCCAACGAATTCATCAAAAAACAGGAAAAAGATAAGGCGATCAGCGAGGACGACCGCAAAGATATCGAAAAGGATTGCCAGAAGCTGACCGACGATTTCATTAAAAAGATCGACGATATGGCCGACAGCAAATCTGCGGAGATCATGGAGCTTTGATTTTCCGGGAAATTTTACCGAAAGGCGGAACGTGGTCTTGAAAAACGAGCGGGTCCTGCCGGCCCATATCGGCGTCATCATGGACGGCAACGGTCGCTGGGCGAAAAAAAGAGGGCTTCCCCGAAGCGCCGGGCATAAAAAAGGCGCGGAGGTCTTTGAGACGATCGCGCGGTATTGCCGGGACATCGGCGTGCGCTATCTGACCGTCTATGCCTTCTCCACGGAGAACTGGCGCCGCCCGAAGGCCGAAGTCGAGGACGTCATGGACCTGATGCGCGATTACCTGAAGCGGATGGACAGCATGGCCGGCGAGCAGATCGCGGTGCGCTTCATCGGCGACCGCTCGCCGCTCGCAGACGACCTGCGCGCGCTGATGGAGAGGGCCGAGAACGCCGGGGTGGCCGGCGCGAAGCTGACCGTCCAGATCGCGCTCAATTACGGCGGCCGGGCGGAGATCGTCCACGCGGTGCGGCGCATCGCCGAGAAAATCCGATCCGGCAAGATCGGGCCCGGGGACGTCACGGAGGAACTGATCTCCGCGAACCTCGATTCCGCGGTGCCGGACGCGGACCTGATCCTCCGGCCCAGCGGGGAGGAACGCCTCTCCAACTTTTTGCTTTGGGAGAGCGCCTATTCCGAGCTCATTTTTATGGATGTGCTCTGGCCGGATTTTACGCCCGCGCATCTGGACAAGGCCCTCGCGGAGTACGCGGGGCGGAACCGGCGTTTCGGCGGCGTATGAATTTAGAGAGACGGAAGGTACGGACGGGATCATGAAACAGCGCCTGATCACTTCATTTGCCGGGCTCGCGCTGCTCGGCGTTGTACTTTATTTTTTTGATACGGTTCTGCTCGACGTCGTGGTGACGCTGGTCGCCGCGATCGCGGTGTGGGAACTGCTCCACGCCGGGCGACTCGGAGGCCGCGTCCCTCTGGTTGCGGTCTGCCTCGCCGTGGCGGCGGCCGTCTCCTCGCGGATCCTCGCGGAAGCCGCCGGTCTGTGGGAGATCTGCCTCCTTTTCGGCGGGGCGCTGATGCTCATCGTCCTTTTCGACCCGAAGAAGCTCGAGGCGACGGAGGCGGGCTACGCGTTTTTTGTCTCGGTCGCGGTGCCGCTCGGGTTCTCCACGATGCTTTTGTACCGGGAGGGCTCCGGCGCCGCGGGGGGCCTCTATATCACCCTTTTGAGCTTCGCGGTCGCGTGGCTCAACGACACCTTCGCCTTCTTCAGCGGCTCCCTGTTCGGGAAACATAAGCTTTGCCCGGAAATCAGCCCGAAGAAGACCGTGGAGGGCGCGGTCGGCGGCGTGATCGGCGCCGTCGCGCTCTGCCTGCTGCTCAGTTGGGCGTACGCCGCGTACGCCGCACCCGCGATGGGCGGGCCGCTCACGCTCCATTGGCCGTCCCTGTGCCTGTTCCTGCCGGTCGGGGCGGGGGCGGGGATCCTCGGGGATCTCTCCGCCTCGGTCATCAAGCGGCAGTTCGGGGTCAAAGATTACGGCAACGTCATGCCGGGGCACGGCGGGGTTATGGACCGCTTCGACAGCTGGCTCTTCGTCGCGCCGCTGCTCTATCTTTGGAATCTTTATTTTCCCATCTTCTGAAACGGCGGCCGCCAAACGACATCCGCATCCAATCCGTGCCGCGCGTAAGGGCGGCATATTTGTTAGAGGGCATTGTATGAAACGAATTTCCATCCTCGGCTCCACCGGCTCCATCGGCACCCAGACGCTGGATGTCTGCCGCCGCATGGGGTTTTCGGCCGCCGCCCTCGCCGCCGGAAGCGACGTGGCGCTTTTGGAGGAGCAGGCACGGGAATTTCGTCCAAAATTGGTCGCGGTCTTCGACGAGGCATCCGCGGCCGCCTTAAAAGTTTCGCTTGCGGATACGGACATCCGGGTCGTCTCGGGCGCGGAGGGCGTCCAAGAGGCGGCGGCCTTTCCCTGCGACATCGCGCTCAACGCCGTCACCGGGATCGCCGGCCTCGCGCCCTCGATCGCCGCGATCGAGGCGGGAAACACGCTCGCGCTCGCCAACAAGGAGACGCTGGTCGCCGGCGGCAAGCGCGTGATGGAGCTCGCGGCGGCGCATGGCGTAAAAATCCTGCCGGTCGACAGCGAGCACTCGGCCATCTTTCAGTGCCTTCAGGCGAAGGGCGATTCCGCCCGGATCGGGAAGCTGACCCTGACGGCGTCCGGCGGCCCGTTCTTCGGGAAGAGCCGGGAGGAGCTCGCCTGCGTCCGGCCCGAGGACGCCCTGCGGCACCCGACTTGGGCGATGGGGCGCAAAGTGACGGTCGACTCCGCCACCATGGCAAATAAAGGGCTCGAAATTATCGAAGCCGCGCATCTTTTCGGTATCCCACAGGATAAAATAGAGGTAATCGTCCATCGGGAGAGCGTCGTGCACTCGATGGTGGAATTTGTCGACCGCTCGGTGCTCGCCCAGCTCGGCGTCCCGGATATGCATACGCCGATCCAGTACGCGCTGACATGGCCCGAGCGTCTGCCGGGGGCTGTAAAGCGGCTTGACCTTACAGAGATCGGCGCGCTGACGTTCTGCCGGCCGGACGATCTCGCTTTCCCGTCCGTCCGCATCGCGCGGCGGGCGCTCTCCCTCGGGGGCACGGCCACCGCCGCGTTCAACGCCGCGGACGAGGTCGCCGTGACCGCTTTTTTGGAGGGAACCATCGGCTTCAACGAGATCCCGGCCGTGCTCGAGGAGACGGTCGGGATGCCGCTTCCGGCCGGGGATTCCTTTGAGGCGGTCTTCGCGGCCGACCGGGAGGCGCGCGCGTTCGCGGCGTCCCAGATTTTACGGTATAGGAGATAATCGCTTGGCAGGAAATATTTTGATCGCCATTTTATGTTTCGCAGTGATGCTGGTCTTCCATGAGCTCGGCCACTTTCTGACCGCGAAATGGGCCGGCATAAAAGTCAATGAGTTTGCGATCGGCATGGGGCCGAAGCTCTTTTCCATCAAGAAGGGGGAGACGGCTTACAGCCTGCGCCTTCTGCCGATCGGCGCGTTTGTCGCCATGGAGGGCGAGGAGGACGGCAGCGAGGCCCCCACAGAGCGCTCCTTTATGGCCTGCCCGGTCTGGAAGCGCATCATCGTCACGGCCGCCGGCGCCTTCATGAACGTCCTGCTCGGGTTCATCCTCGCGGTCATCCTGACCTCGGGGCAAGAGCTGATCGGCACGCCGGTGATCGCCGCGTTCAGCGACAACGCCCCCTCCTCCGCTTATTTGCGGGTGGATGACCGGATCCTCTCCGTCAACGGCGAGCACGTCGTGATCGACAACGACATCGTCTATTCCCTGATTCGCGACCCGGACGGCGTCGTCGACATGGAGGTTCTCCGGGACGGCAAAAAGGTGAAGCTCGATCAGGTCGTTTTTGAAATGAAAGATTATGAGGGCACGCCCTCGATCGTCTTGGATTTCAGCGTCTACGGCGTGGAGCCCACGGCGCTGCGCGTCTTGGAATATTCGGCCGGCTGGACGCTCGCGCTCGTGAAGCTCGCGTGGCACGGCTTCGGCGACCTCATCAAGGGCACGTTCACGGTCAGCCAGCTCTCCGGGCCGGTCGGCGTCACGGAGGTGATCTCGGAGGCCAGTTCCCAGAGCCTGAATTCCCTGCTGTTTATCGTGGCGCTGGTCACGGTCAACCTCGGCGTCGTCAATCTGCTGCCGCTGCCCGCGCTGGACGGCGGGCGCATCCTCTTTATGCTCTTGGAAGTGATCCGCGGGAAACCCATCAATCAAAAAGTGGAATCCGTGATCCATAACGCCGGTTTTATTTTGCTGATCCTGCTGATGCTCTATGTCACGGCAAACGACATCATGAAGCTCGTCAACGGAGGCTAACGATGGCAAGGGAAGTCAAAATCGGGAACGTCACGATCGGCGGGGAACGCCCCGTCGCGATCCAGTCGATGCTCAGCGTCCCCTCGACCGACGTCGAGGGCAGCGTCGCCCAAGCGGCGGAGCTTGAGGAGGCCGGGTGCGAGATCCTGCGGGCGGCGGTCCCGGACATGGACGCCGTGCGCCTGATCCCCGCGATCAAGGAAAAAATTCATATCCCGCTCGTCGCGGACATTCATTTCGACTATCGGCTCGCGCTGGCGGCGGTGGAGGCCGGGGCCGACAAGATCCGGATCAACCCCGGCAACATCGGCGGGGAGGAGCGCGCCCGCGCGGTGGCCGAGGCCTGCGGAAGGGCGGGCGTCGCCATCCGCGTCGGCGTAAACGGCGGCTCGCTCGAGAGGCGCCTGCTCGAAAAATACGGCGCGCCGACCGCGGAGGCCCTCGCCGAGAGCGCCGAGGAAGCTGTCCGGCTGCTCGAGGGCTTCGATTTTCATAACATCGTCGTCTCGATCAAATCGAGCGACGTCGGCACGATGATAAAAGCCTGCCGGCTCGCGGCGTCGCGCTTTGACTGCCCGCTGCACCTCGGCGTGACCGAGGCCGGCACCGAGCGCATGGGGCTCATCCGGAACGCCGTCGGCATCGGGAGCCTGCTGCTTGACGGCATCGGCGCGACCGTCCGCGTGACATTGACCGCCGACCCGGTGCGCGAAATCTACGCGGCAAAGGACATCCTCAAGGCGATCGGCCTGCGGCGGGAGGGCGTCACGATCGTCTCCTGCCCGACCTGCGGCCGGACGCGCATCGACCTCATTAAGCTCGCAAACGAGGTGGAGGACGCGCTGCGGGACTGTAAAAAACCGCTCAAGGTGGCGGTCATGGGCTGCGCGGTCAACGGGCCGGGCGAGGCAAGGGAGGCCGACGTCGGCGTCGCGGGCGGCGACGGGTGCGGGCTCGTGTTCCGCAGGGGCGAGATCGTGCGCAAGGTGCCGGAGCGCGAGCTGCTCGCGGCGCTCCTTAAAGAAATCGAGAGCATGTGACAGGGGCGGCCCTGAAAATTTAAAAGGACGGTAAAAGAATGGGGAAGACCCTGTCGGACATTTTTGGGGTCTCCGCCGGCGCGCTTTTGGCGCAGGCGGAGGTGCGTTCGGTCACGCTGGGACGGGACGGTCAAAACATCCGCGTGGAGATCGTGCCGGAGCGGACGGCGTCAAAAACGGAACTTTGCGCGCTGGAACAGGCGCTTGCCGGGAAGCTGGGCGTGGAGGACGTCCGGCTTATTCCCGTTTATCGGCCGGAATGGCTGACGGAGGATTATTTCGGCGAGCTTCTGATAGAGGCCCAGCGCCGCGGCGTCGCGGTCAACGGCTTCTTTGACGGCGCGCGGGCATCGCTGGACGGGGACCGGTTTTGCATCTCTCTCGCCCACGGCGGCGAGGAGATCCTCAAAAAGATGGGCGCCGACCTCGCGATCCGCGCGGTCATCAAAGAGGAATTCGGAGTGGACTGCACGGTGGAGTTCTGCGGCGTCACAAGGATCACGGAATTCACCGAGCCGCTGCCGGAGCCGAGGCCGCCGGCGCGACGGGAGCCGATCCGGCGGGAGCCGGAAAAGCGCGCCCGCGCGCCCAAAGAGAAGGGCGGTTTCGACTGCTCGGGGCTGCCGATCGACGCCTCCGAGATGGAGGTCCTGCTCGGAAAGCCGATCCGGCAGCGGCCCGAGCCGCTTTCGCGGATCGACCAGCAGAGCGGAAAAGTCACGGTCTGGGGCGACATCTTCCAGATCGAGAGCCGGGAGACCCGCGACGGCGAGAGCGTCATCTTCTCCATCCTGATCACGGACTACACCGGCTCCAATATGCTCAAGATCATTAAGAAAAAAGAGGAGGCCGGGCCGCTCTTTGACTTAAAAAAGGGCATGGCGATCTTGGCGCGGGGCGACGCCTCCTATGATAAATACGAGCACGACATCACGATAAGGCCTTACGACATCTGCGCCGTCCGGCGCCTGCTGCGCGAGGACGAAGAGCCGGAGAAGCGCGTCGAGCTGCACCTGCACACCAACATGTCGCAGATGGACGGCGTGACCGAGGCCGCGAAATTCGTCGAGACGGCGCACCGCTGGGGGCACCGGGCCGTGGGCATCACGGACCACGGCGTCGCGCAGGGGTTTCCGGACGTGATGAAGGCCGCCGCGGCGCTCAAGGACCCGGATTTCAAGCCGATCTACGGGGTTGAGGCCTATTTTGTGGACGACACCGTGAAATCCGTGACCGGCAAGGCGGACGTGCCCTTCGGCGGCGAGATCATCGCCTTCGACCTCGAGACCACCGGCCTCTCCGCCACGATGGACCGCATCACCGAGATCGGCGCGGTGCGCATCGCGGGCGGTGAGATCAAGGATACGTTCTGCACCTTCGTCGACCCGGAGAAGCATATCCCCGAGCGCATCACCGAGCTGACCGGCATCGACGACGGGATGGTGAAAGGCGCGCCCAAGGAGGAGGAGGCCTACCGGCAGTTTATGGAATTCTGCGGGCCGGACGCCTTTCTCGTCGCGCACAACGCCGGGTTCGACACCGGCTTCCTGCGCGCGGTCTCCGACCGGCACCGTCTGGGCTTCCGCAACGCCTTCGCCGACACGGTCACGATGGCGCGGTCGCTCTATCCCGAGCTGACGAACCACAGGCTCGAAACGGTCGCCAATCATTTGAAGCTCACGCCGTTCAACCACCACCGCGCGAGCGACGACGCGAAGGAGCTCGCGCTGATCCTGCTTGAGATGCTCAAAAAGATCGGGGCGGAGAAGCATGCCGGCAACTTTTCGGCGCTCAACGGGATCTTAAGCGGCGCCGACCCGAAGAAGCTCCCGTCCTACCATCAGATCCTGATCGCCAAAAACCAAAAGGGCTTAAAAAACCTGTACGAGCTGATCTCCGCCGCCCACATCCGCTATTTTCACCGGCACCCGCGCGTGCCCAAGAGCCTGCTGATGCAGCACCGCGAGGGCCTGATCGTCGGCTCAGCGTGTGAAGCGGGAGAGCTTTACATCGCGGTCCGCGAGGGAAAACCCCACGAGGATCTGGTCCGGATCGCCTCTTTTTACGATTATCTGGAGATCCAGCCGCTCGACAACAACCGCTTTTTGATCCGGGAGGGGAAGGCCGAGAACGAGGAGCAGCTCCGGGAGTGGAACCGTCAGATCGTCGCCTTGGGCGAGGAGCTGGGCATCCCGGTCGCGGCGACCGGGGACGCCCATTTCCTCAACCCGGAGGACGCGGATTACCGCAAGATCATCATGAACGCCATCGGCTACGACCACGCGGACGATCAGGCGCCCCTCTATTTTAAAACCACCCGGGAGATGCTCGAGGAGTTCTCCTATCTCGGCGCGGAGAAGGCGCGCGAGGTCGTCATCACGGTGCCCAACCGGATCGCCGACTCCGTCGATTTCCTGCGGCCGATCCCGGAGGGAACCTTCACGCCCTCGATCGAGGGCGCGGAGGACGATCTGCAAAAGATGTGCTGGAAGCGCGCGCACGAGGTCTACGGCGACCCGTTGCCGCCGCAGGTCTCGGACCGCCTCAAGCGGGAGCTCGGTTCCATCATCAGGCACGGGTACGCGGTGCTCTATGTGATCGCGCAGAAGCTCGTCTCCAAGAGCGAGAGCGACGGGTATCTCGTCGGCTCGCGGGGCTCGGTCGGCTCGTCCTTCGTCGCCTCGATGAGCGGCATCTCGGAGGTGAACCCGCTGCCGCCGCACTATGTCTGCCCGAAATGCAGGCACAGCGAATTTATCGAGGACGGCTCCGTGGGCTCGGGCTTCGACCTGCCGCCGAAGAACTGCCCGGTCTGCGGGGCGGCGTACCGCCGCGACGGCCATGAGATCCCGTTTGAGACCTTCCTCGGTTTCCACGGCGACAAGGAGCCGGATATCGACCTCAATTTCTCGAGCGAATATCAGACCCGGGCCCACCGCTACACCGAGGAGCTCTTCGGAAAATCCCATGTCTTTAAGGCGGGCACCATCGGCACGATCGCCGAAAAGACCGCCTATGGGTATGTGAAAAAATATTGCGAGGAACGCGGCGTCACGTTACATAAGGCGGAGGAGGCGAGGCTCGCGGGCGGCTGCATCGGCGTCAAGCGCACGACCGGCCAGCACCCGGGCGGCATGGTCGTCATCCCGGCGGACCGCGACGTCACCGATTTCTGCCCGATCCAGCACCCGGCCGACGACCCGGACGCCGCGGTGCTGACGACGCATTTTGATTTCCACTCGCTTCACGACACGATCCTGAAGCTCGACGAGCTCGGGCACGAGGTCCCGACCCTCTACAAGCACTTGGAGGACCTGACCGGCCTCCGCGTGCTCGACGTGCCGATGAGCGACGAAAAAGTTTATAGTCTCCTCCAGTCCCCGGAGGCGCTGGGCGTCACGCCCGAGGAGATCGGCAGCAGGACCGGCACCTTCGCGCTGCCGGAGATGGGCACGCCGTTTGTCCGGCAGATGCTGATCGACGCGAAGCCGAAAAATTTCGCGGATCTGATTCAAATCGCGGGCCTCTCCCACGGCACGGACGTCTGGCTCGGCAACGCGCAGGATCTGATCAAAAACGGCACCTGCACGATCTCCGACGTCATCGGCACCCGCGACAGCATCATGACGACGCTGATCCGTCACGGGCTCGAGCCCTCGATGGCGTTTAAGATCATGGAGATCACGCGGAAAGGCAAGGCCTCAAAGCTGCTGACCGACGAATACAGGCAGGCGATGCGGGAGCACGGCGTCCCGCAGTGGTATCTGGACTCCTGCCTGAAAATCAAATACATGTTCCCGAAGGCGCACGCCGTGGCCTACGATATCGGCGCGATCCGAACCGCTTATTTTAAGGTTTATTATCCGCTGGAATTTTACGCGGCGTTCTTTACGGTGCGCGGCGGCGATTTCGACGCGGAGGCCGCGCTCGCCGGAAAACCCGCCGTGGAGCGGAAGATCAAGGAGCTCGAGGCCCTCCCAAACCCCACGGCAAAGGAGGAGGACTCCCTGACCACGCTTCAGATCATCAACGAGATGCTGGCGCGCGGCATCGAGTGCCTGCCGGTCGACCTCTACCGCTCGGACGCGGTCAAATATGTGCCGGAGGACGGCAAGCTGCGCCTGCCGTTCACCGCGCTCAAGGGGCTCGGCGAGTCCGCCGCGAAAAACCTGCAGGAGGCCGGCGCGAAGGGCTCCTATCTCTCCGAGGACGACGTCATGGCGCGCGCGTCGGTCGGCGGCGGCCTGATGGACATTCTACGGGAGGGCGGCGCGCTCGGGGGCCTGCCGCGGACCACGCAGCTAAACTTATTTGAAATGCTGTTGAATTGACTTCCGACGCCCGGCGGCGCGGGAGAGAAAAACAGGGCCGCGAAGCGGCGCGATGGATATTCTGCCGGAGACCGGGGTGCTCAAAAGCCTGCCGAAGACAGCTCTGCCGAGCCTATTAAGGCGCCGGCGAAGCGCTCCGCCACCGGACCCCGTCGGGGAAACCGGCCGGAGGAATTATTTAAGAGACGGGGAGGTTTTCATGTTTTATTTGGATGGAAGCACCTTTTTCTTTGATATCGAGGGGAGTTTCAGCCGCCTGATCGGCGTCGCGCGCGGGGAGAACGCCGGAAAACCCGGCGATCCCGCGGCGAGGGCCGCCTGCGGCGGCTTCGCCGCGGTCTATGAGGTGAGACCGGAACTCGTGCGCGCCGGGGCGGATTATGAAACGGTCCTGCGCGGGATTCTCCCCGCGGACGCCACGGCGGTCGTCCCGGAATATGACTGCTCCGCCGAGGCGTTTCGCGCCGCCTTTCCGGAAAACAGGCTGACCGCCGTCCCGCGGACGAAGGACATGAAGATCGACCCCGGCGCGCTGCTTTCGGCGGCGGAGAGGGAGGCGGGGGCCGTAATTTTCCTTACAAACCCGGCCTGCCCGGCGTCTCTGGAGCTCTCCGCGGACGAGGTGAGGCGGCTTTCCTCCATGGCGAAATGCCCGGTGCTCGTCGATGAGAGCCATATGGCCGAGCCGAAGGAATCCGTGCTCAAAGACGCCGGGATGCTGCCGAATCTCGTGGTGCTCAAAAGGCTCCGCTTCGGCGGGGACCCTGTCTGCGCGGCCGGCGCGGGCCTGCCGGATTTCGCCGGCGGCATCTCCGCCCCCGATCAGGCCGCCGCGGAGATCATTTTTAAACACCCGGCCGTGCTCAAAACGGCACAGCGGAAGCTCGCGGACAGCCGGGAGAGCCTCTATCTCCGGATCAAAAAGCTGGCGGTGCGTTACCGCGCGCTCGGGCGGCTCTACCGCGCGAGGGGGGACTGCGTGTTTTTTGAGATCGGCGACGCAGAGAGCGCCGCGGCGCAGCTCGCGGAGCTGGGCGTCACCGTGCGGCGGGACGGCGGGCATCTGTGCGTCTTTGCCGGAAACCGCGCCGAGAACGACGTCGCGGTCGAGTCGCTGGAGATCGTATTGAAGGCGATGGAATAAAAAAAGGCGGCTCCCTTTTAAAGGACCGCCGTTTTTTATAAAAAAGTGATAAAGAAAACCGGTTAAAAATACCGCCGGAAAAACGCCCCGGCGCCCGTACTCCGGTATCGCTCGGGCCGGGCGTCCAGCGCCCCGGAACCTCCGGCCGGATGCCTTTGGAAGAACCTTTCTTCGCGCCATGGAGAACGCCTTTTATTGTTTCCCACCCGTCATTTTTGCGGCATCGCGAAGCCGAGCTCTTTTAAAAACCACGCGTCGCTCACCTGAAACGTCCGGCCATCGAGATAGGCGAGCGGGCCCTCTCCGCCGGAGTGGAAGGTGACTTTATACGAGCAGAGCGCCTGCCAGGTGAAGCCCCGGCCGTCCTTGGCCCGGCCGTATTTCGTGTCGCCGACGAGCGGACAGCCGATCGAGGCGAGCTGGGCGCGGATCTGGTGCGTGCGGCCGGTCAGCAGCTCCGCCTCCACGAGGCTCATGCCCTTTTTGGACTCGATCACATAGTATTTCGTCACGGCGTTTCGGCCGCCCGGGACGGGGTTTTTAAAGACCTCCACCGTGTTGGTCTTCTCGTTCTTTTGGAGAAAGCTCTCGATGGTGCCGGAGCGCTTCGCCGGCGCGCCGTCGACGACGCAGAGGTATTTCTTCTCGACGGCGCGCGCCTTGATGCTGTCGTTGAGGCAGCGCAGGGCCGCGGCGTTCTTCGCGGCGATCACGATGCCGCAGGTGTTGCGGTCGATCCGGTTGCACAGCGCCGGCGCGAAGGAGTTCTCGTTTTCCGGACTATATTCGCCTTTTTTATAGAGGTAGTGCTGGATGCGCAGGATCAGCGTGTCGGCGGACCACTCGTCCCCCTCGTGGACAAGCAGGCCCGCGGGCTTGTTGGCCAGCAGGATGTTTTGGTCCTCGTAGATCACGTCCACCGCGGCGGGCGCGTAGAGAAAGGCCGGTTTGCCCGGCTCCTCCTCAAAAAACTCGTCGGCGACGTAGCACTCGATCAGGTCGCCGGGCTCCAGACGGTCGGCGATCTCGCAGCGCCCGCCGTTTCGCTTGATGCGTTTGATGCGGATATATTTATAGAGCAGGGATTTCGGGAGCTTCGGTGCGCTCTTTGTCAGGAACTTGTCGAGGCGCTGCCCCGCGTCGTTTTCGGAGATCGTAAAACTTTTTATACCGTCACAGGCTTTCATTTTTATTCAAATTTAGTATAATACTTTGGAGGAACATACGCAACAAGAAACGAAAGGAGTTGCTTTCATGGCGAGCGAACACGAGGGCCACAGGCAGCGCCTCCGCAGCCGTTACCGCGGCGAGGGACTGGATGGCTTTGAGCCGCACCAGGTTTTGGAGCTGCTGCTGTTTTACGCCAACCCGCGCGCGGACACCAACCCGATCGCGCATCATTTGTTGGAACAGTTCGGAAGTCTGGACGCGGTGCTGGACGCGCCGGTGGAGGAACTGACCCAAGTGAAGGGCGTCGGGGAGAACACCGCGATCCTGCTCAATCTGATCCCGCAGGCCGCGCGCCGCTACTTAGAATCAAAAAACGCGACGGACGGCCTGGTCAGCGGCATCTCCGACCTCGGAGCCTACCTGCTGCCGCGGTTTGTCGGCCGGAAGAACGAACTGCTCCTGCTCGTCTCCATCGACAACAAGGGCCGCATCCTCTCCTGTGACCGGCTCGCGGAGGGGGACATCGGCCGGGTGAACGTCACCAAGCGCGCGGTGATCGAGACCGCCCTGCGCACCAAGGCGACCCGCGCCGTGCTCGCGCACAACCATCCGCGGGGATACGCCGTCCCGTCGCAGGAGGACGTGGATCTGACCATGCAGCTCCGGAAATCGCTCAAGGAGGTCGGCGTCAGCCTGATCGACCACATCATCGTCGCGAACGACGATTACGTCTCCATGGCCGCGAGCGGCTATTTCCTCAATCTGTGAGGGCGGGGCCGCCCGGGGAGAGAAAGGGACCCCTTCCGGGAGGCGGCCGGGCCGGGTTGTATTTTTTCTTTGTTTCTGTTAAAATTAAAACACGAAGCCACGGCGTTTTTGTCCTCCCGTCGAGAGAAAAACCGCTTGACAAACCAAGGCGATATCTATATAATATTCTCCGTGGCGTTGCGAGGGATTGGTATGTTGATTGATACAAAAAATCTGTTTGAGGCGCCCGACCTCACCGTTCCGGTCGAGGGGGAGATTGATCTTGCCGACGTGGAGATCTGGGGACAGAAAGTCTTCGGCGCTCCCGTGCGGATCAGCGGTTCCCTCCGAAACCGGGCCGGCATCGTGTCGCTCCGGTATTCGGCGGACGTACCGCTGGATTATGTGTGCGACCGCTGCCGCAGGAAAACGGAAAAACGGGTGAGCTATGCCTTTGAGCACCTGCTGGTGCGGGAGCTTTTCGGCAGCGACGAGAACGGCGAGTTTCTTGTGGTTCCGGACGGCATGCTCAATATGGACGAGCTGGTCATGACGGACGTCACGCTCGAACTTCCTTTCCGTTTTCTGTGCAAAGAGGACTGCAAAGGGCTCTGCCCGATTTGCGGGGCCGATCTCAATGAGACGGAGTGCGGATGCCGAAAGGAACAGACCGACCCCCGCCTGGCAAAATTAAAAGAGCTGCTCGACAGCTGAGGATCATGAGTTAAGGAGGTGCTCTTCATGGCGGTACCGAAGAGAAAGGTTTCTAAAGCAAGAAAGAATAAAAGACGCTCCAACGTTTGGAAAATTGCCGTTCCGGGCTTTTGCAAATGCCCGCAGTGCGGCGAGCTCAAGCTCCCGCATGTGGTCTGCAAAAGTTGCGGATACTACAAAGGCAAGGAGATCGTCAAAGTCGAAAAAGAGGCCTGACCTCCGATCGAAGTTGCTTTCCGGAAGAGCCACGGTGGGCGAACTGCCTGTCGCGGCTTTTTTTCTTTTCTTCCATCCTTGCAGTTTTTTTCCGCGCATGGTATAGTTTTTATAATTCGAGACAAGGGGGCGGCGCGCCGTGAAACTTGAAAAACGCCTTTGGGGAGCCCTGCCGCAGGGCGACGTCCACCTCTATACGCTCGAGGGCGGCGCAGGCGTCCGCGCGGAAATTTCCGACCTTGGCGCCACCGTGCAATCGCTCTTCGTCCCGGACCGAAACGGCGTCCCGGCGGATGTCGTCCTCGGCTACGACACGCCCGAGGAGTACCTCTCGAACGGCTGTTTTTTCGGCGCGACGATCGGGCGCTACGCCAACCGGATCAAGGGCGCGCGCATCCGTATCGAGGACCACACCTACCGCCTGACCGCGAACGAGGGCAAGAACACGCTCCACGGCGGCTCCGGCTTCCACACGAAGCTCTGGCGGGCCACCGAGACGCCGGACCGGCTCTACCTGAGCTACGTCTCCCCGGACCGGGAGGACGGCTTTCCGGGCGAGCTCTACGCGACGGTGCGCTTTGGCTTCAACGACGAGGGCGACTTCGAGATCGGCTATTCCGCGACGGCGAACGCGCCCACCTTCGTCAGCCTGACGAACCACGCGTATTTTAACCTCGCGGGCGCGGGATCGGCGCTCGGCCACCGCCTGCGTCTGGGCGCGGATTTCTACACGCCGGCCGACGGCGAGGGCATCCCCACCGGCGAGATGTTGCCGGTCGCGGGGACGGCGCTCGATTTCCGGCAGGCGCGCCCGGTCGCTTCCGATTACGACAACAACTTTGTTTTGAATAAAGAGGGCCCGGCCGCCGAGCTCTACGAGGAGACCTCCGGCCGCCTGCTCCGCCTCTGGACGGACCTGCCCGGCCTCCAGCTCGATTCCGGCGGGCATATCCCGGAAGGGCAAAGGGGCAAAGACGGCGCGGTCTACGGGCCGCATTCGGGCCTGTGCCTCGAGCCGCAGTTTTTCCCGGATTCCCCGCACCGGCCGGAATTCCCGTCCGCGCTGCTTTCGCCGGACGGCTGGTACGGGCGCAGGATCGTCTGGGAATTCTCCGCGGAGTAGGCCGGGGAGACGAGGCGGACGTTTTCCGGGCGTATGCCGGAGCGCGCCGCCGCATCGGGAAGAAGAGATTGGGACGGCAAGCCGCCCGAAAGGGTTTCGCCGCCGGGCCGGTCTATTTTGCGGAAAGAAGCCATAGCCCGACAGGCGTTAAAGATCGGCGGGGCCGCCGTATCGGGAAACAATGCCGGGGAGACGGCAAGCCGCCCGAAAGGGTTTCGCCGCCGAAACGCATTTCCCGCAGTGGAATCCATATTCTATTTTATAAAAAGGAGGCGGGCGTTTGCCGGTCGTCATCTCTTCCATTGCGGCGCGGTCCCACGCGGAGCGCGCCGGGATCCTGCCGGGCGAGACGCTCGTCTCGATCAACGGCAGCGCGGTCAACGACGTGCTCGATTACCGGTTTTATATGGTGAACCGCCTCGTCTCCTTGGTCATCGAGGACCGGGAGGGCAAGGCGCGCACCGTCCGCATCCGGAAAGGGGAATACGCCGAGATCGGGCTCGAATTCTCCTCCTACCTGATGGACGGGGAGCGCCGCTGCAAAAATAAATGTATTTTCTGCTTTATCGACCAGATGCCGCCGGGCATGCGGGAGAGCCTGTATTTTAAAGACGACGATTCCCGGCTGGACTTTCTGTTTGGCAACTATATCACGCTGACGAACGTCGGCGAGGAGGACATCCGCCGCATCATCGCGATGCACCTCTCGCCGGTCAACGTCTCCGTCCACACGACGAATCCGGAGCTCCGCGCCGCGATGATGAAAAATCCGCGCGCCGCGTCCTCTTTGCAATATTTAAAGGAGCTCGCCGGGGCCGGGATCGCGCTGCACACGCAGGTGGTTCTCTGCCCGGGCGTCAACGACGGCGAGGAGCTCGAGCGCACCCTGCGCGACCTCGGGGCCATGTGGCCGGCTGTGGAGAGCATCGCCTGCGTGCCGGTCGGCCTGACGAAATACCGCGAACATCTGCCGCACATCGACCCCTACACCAAGGAGCAGGCGGCGCGGGTGATCGACCAGATCGAGGCGTTCCAGCGCGAGCAGCTCGCGCTGTGCGGGGAGCGGATCGCCTATCCCGCGGACGAGTTCTTCATCAAGGCGGGCCGCCCGATGCCGGACGAGGGCTATTACGGCGAATTCGCCCAGCTCGAAAACGGCGTCGGCCTCTGCGCGCTGCTGAAACGCGAGTTTCTGGAGGCGCTCGCCGCGCATGAACCGGAGGAAGTCCAAAGAAAAGCCGCCGTCGCGACCGGAAAGGCCGCGGAGGGCCTCCTGCGGGAGCTTGCGGCGCTCGCGGAAAAAAAGTTCCCGGGGCTCCGAATCGAAGTCACGGCGGTGGAGAACCGCTTCTTCGGCGAGAACGTCACCGTCACCGGGCTTCTGACCGGCGGGGACGTCGCCGAAACCATGAAAGAGAAAGATTTGGGCGGGGCGCTGCTCGTCTGCGAGTCGACCCTGCGCTATGAGCGCGACCGTTTTCTCGACGACAAAACGCCGGAGGAGCTTGAGCATGAGCTCGGCGTCCCGGTGCTCATGGTAAAAAACGACGGCTACTCGCTGCTCTGCGCGATGCTCGGCAAGGAAGAGAAGAGCCGCTGCGAAGTCTTTTACGAGGAAACTCATTAAACAAAACCGGAGGACAATATGTCGAAACCGATCATCGCCATCGTGGGGCGGCCGAACGTCGGCAAATCCACGCTATTTAACAAGCTGACCGGCCGCCGCCTCGCGATCGTCGAGGACACCCCCGGCGTGACGCGGGACCGCATCTATGCCGAGTGCGAATGGCTCGGCCACACGGTCATGCTGGTGGACACCGGCGGCATCGAGCCGAACACCGGCGACGATATGCTCTCTAAAATGCGCGATCAGGCCGGCGTCGCCATCGAGAGCGCCGACGTCATTATCTTAGTGACCGAGCTCCCGACCGGCGTCACCGCGAGCGACGAGGAGATCGCCTCGATGCTGCGCAAGAGCGGCAAACCCGTGGTCTGCTGCGTCAATAAATGTGACAGCATCGGCGCGCCGCCCGCCGAGTTCTACGAATTCTATAACCTTGGCCTTGGCGACCCGATCGCGGTGTCCTCGGTGCACGGCCACGGCACCGGCGATCTGCTGGACGCCTGTTTCCAGTATATCGACTTCGACCGCGAGGAAGAGGAAGAGGCGGACGTCATTAAGGTCGCGATCCTCGGCAAGCCGAACGTCGGCAAGAGCAGCCTTGTGAACCGGATCGCCGGCGAGGAGCGCATGATCGTCGCCGACGAGGCCGGCACGACGCGGGACGCCGCCGACACGCCGGTCGAAAACGACTACGGCAAATTTCTCCTGATCGACACGGCGGGCATCCGCCGCAAGAGCAAGGTGGAGGACAGCATTGAAAAATACAGCGTGCTGCGCGCCTATATGGCCGTGGACCGGTCGGACGTCTGCGTGATCGTGATCGACGCGACCGAGGGCTTCACCGAGCAGGACTCCAAGGTGGCCGGCTACTGCCATGAGCAGGGCAAGGCCTGCGTCGTCGCCGTCAACAAATGGGACGCGATCGAGAAGACCGGCAGCACCATGAACGAATTCACAAAGGACCTGCAAATCGGCCTCAGTTTTATGACCTACGCGCCGATCGTCTACATCTCGGCGCTGACCGGCCAGCGCCTCGACAAGCTGTTCGAGGCGGTCCTCAACACCTACGAGCAAAACGGCCGCCGCATCACGACCGGCATGCTCAACGACATGCTCGCCTACGCGACCGCGAAGGTGCAGCCGCCGTCCGACAAAGGCAAGCGCCTGAAGTTATATTATATGACGGAGGTTTCCGTCAGACCGCCGACTTTTGTGATTTTCTGCAACCGCGCCGACCTGTTTCATTTTTCGTATCAGCGCTATATTGAGAACCAGATCCGCGAGACGTTCGGCCTGACCGGAACGCCGATCCGCATTCTGGTTCGGGAAAGGGGTAAGGACAAAGGCTGAGCCTTTGCCGGGATATGTTATGGACGATTGGACTTCCTTTTTGCTGGCCGCCTTCTGCACGGCGGCGCTCTCCTACCTGCTGGGCAGCTGCAACATGGCCATCATCGTTTCCAAACTCTCCAGGGTGCCGGATATCCGCGAATTCGGCAGCGGAAGCGCCGGCATGACCAACATGCTCCGCACCTATGGGAAAAAGCTCGCGGCGATCACCTTTGTCGGCGACTTCCTCAAGGGGTCCCTCGCGGTATTCCTTGCGCGGGTCATCTTCGCGGAGGCGGGCTTCGCCGTGGATCTCGGGTATGTGGCCGGGATCTTCGTCGTGCTGGGGCATATCTTCCCGATCTTTTTCGGCTTTCACGGCGGGAAGGGCGTGGCGACCGCGTTCGGCGCCATGCTGTTCCTCAACTGGATGGTATTCGGGACGCTGCTCGTCGGGCTTGTCCCGATCGTCTTCATCGTGCGCATCGTATCGGCGGTCTCCCTGACCGGATCGGCCATCTACCCGGTGCTGACCTTTCTGGTGCTCATGCTGCAGAAGGCGGACCTGTTGACCGCCGTCCTGCCGGATACGTTGAGCGCCCTCATCATTACGCTGCTGACTTTCTACGCCCACCGGGAGAATATCGCCCGCTTCCGCGTCGGCAAAGAGAATTATTTCCCGGTGCCGCCTAAAAACACTAAGAAAGAGCAAGAGACATGAAGCTGACTCATAAAACCAAACAGCTTTTGGCGACGCTCGCCCTGATGCTGGCGGTCTGCCTGTTTTTCGTCTGGCTCGGCGCGGGGATGTACCGCTCCGTGCCCGAGGCGGATCGCGGCGGGCTGATGCCCACGTTTTTGCTTTACGGCATCTTCCCGCTGCTGGTCGTTGTGTTCGGTTACCGCCGGGTCCGGGAGATCCTGAGGGAGGTCGAACTTACGCCGGAGGAGCTCGCGAAGCGGGAGCGGGACTCCTATTCCGGGAAATAAAAAGATCATAAAAAAAGAGGCATGGCCCGCGCGGGCCATGCCTCTTTTTTTAAACGTTCCCCCGAAGAACCGCCGCGCGTGCTCTTTTTCCGCATGGGGCCCGCGCCGCCCCTTTTGACCCCGGCAAAAGAAAAAGCCTCCGGTTGAGACGGAGGCAGGCATTCTGTTTTGCAGGGTCCGTTATTGGGCTGCGCGGACGACTTTGCCGGAGCGCATGCAGCGCGTGCAGGCGTGGACGTGGCAGGGAACCCCGTTGACGATGGCTTTGACGCGGCGGACATTGGGCTTCCATTGACGGTTGGAGCATCTGTGCGAATGGGAAACCTTGATGCCGAACGTAACGCCTTTTCCGCAGAAATCACATTTTGCCATAGTGGCACCTCCTTATACTTAGGGACAGTCAACGGAGTTATTTTATCAAATATAGAATATAAATGCAAGTGGTTGCCAAAAAAAAATTGCGGATTTGCCTTTATAAATAGATATTTTTCAAAGAAAGCTGCAAAAACGGAAAAATTGGTCAAGATTCTGATTGCGGGAGGAATTCGTCTTGTAAAGTGCGGAAATTTCTTCTATAATAAATAATAAGTAATTCTGCGCATAAGGAGAGTTTAAATGTCGCTTTTTTCTTCCGGGCTTCACGCCGCGCTCTGGCTCCTGCTGATCCGCGCCATCGTGGTCTTTACCGCGCTGCCGGTGCACGAGTACGCCCACGGCTATGTGGCGCTCCTGCTGGGGGACCACACCGCCGAGCGGGAAGGCCGGCTCACGCTGAACCCGCTCGCCCATTTTGACCCGATCGGCACCACGGCGCTCCTGCTCTTCGGCTTCGGGTGGGCGAAACCGGTCCCGATCAACCCCTTTTATTTTAAAAACCCCAAAAGGGGCATGATGCTCTCCGCGCTGGCCGGGCCGCTCTCGAACGTCGCCATGGCCTTTCTCCTGATGATTATTTACAAGCTGCTGTATATCCCGACGATTTTCAGGGGCTCCGTCCCCGTCATGGATACGCTGCAAATGATTTTATATTACATGATCCTGATCAACGTGGGCCTCGCGGTCTTTAACCTCCTGCCGGTTCCGCCGCTCGACGGCTCCCGCGTGGCGACCTATTTTCTGCCGCGGGACGTCTATTTTAAAATCATGCGGTATGAGAACATCATCTTTTTCGCGCTGCTGGCGCTGCTCTGGAGCGGCATGCTCAACAGGCCGCTGAGCTATGTGCAGGGCGCCGTCTTCAGCGGGCTCGACTTTTTGACCACGCCGGTCAACTGGCTGCTCACCGCGATCTCGCGCGGCGCATAAAGCGCCGGACCCCGCGTCCCCGATTTTTTGAAACGGGAGGGACCATTTTGCCCGAAAAGCTCCAATATAAGCTGGAGGCGTTTGAAGGCCCGCTGGACCTCCTGCTTTTTTTGATCTCCAAGCATAAGCTCAATATCTGCGACATCAACATCTCCGAGCTGCTCGGGCAGTATCTCGAGAGCATCGGCGGCGTCGAGGGGCTGAGCAATTTGGAGGACGCCTCCGAGTTCCTCGAGACGGCGGCGCGGCTCGTCTACATCAAGACCGCCATGCTGCTGCCGAAATATGAGGACGAGGGCGAGAAGCTCAGACAGGAGCTTCAGGGCGAGCTGATCGAATACGCGGCCTGCAAAGAGGCGGCGCTGGTCTTTAAGGGCATGTATCACGGCGGCGAGATCTTTTGCCGGGGCCCGGAGCCGTTTGAGATCGACATGACCTATACGCGGCTCCACCCGAAGGAGGATCTCGCGCGGGCCTATCTCTCGGCGCTGGGCAGGCGGCTGCGGAAGCTGCCGCCGCCGCCGGAGCTCTTCAGCCCGATCGTCAAAAAACGGGCAGTCTCGATCGCCTCCCGCGCGATCATCCTGTTGCACCGCCTTTATCGCAACAGCATCATGAAGCTGAGCGAGCTGTTATTTAAAGGCGACAGATCCGAGCGCATCGCGATGTTTCTGGCGGTGCTGGAGCTCTCCAAAAACGGCCGGGTGGTCATCAGCGACGACTGCTCCACCGTGGCGATGGGCGGCAGAAACAAGAGGAAAGAGGAGGAGAAACTTGCGGCTGGAACAGTATGAGAACCGTACGGAGGCCATCCTTTTTGCAAGCGGGGAGCCTCTTCCGCAGAGACGTCTCGCGGCGGCCTTAGCGATCGAGGAGGACGCGGCAATCTCTGTTTTAGAGAGCCTCGCCGCGAAATACGAGAAAGACGGCGGCGCCGTCGAGCTGCTGCGCATGGAGGACTGCTGGCAGCTCTGCTCCCGCAGAGAATACGCGCCGGACATCCGCGGCGCGCTGGAGCTCAAGCGCAGCGTGCCGCTCTCTCAGGCCGCGCTGGAGGTGCTGGCGGTCGTCGCCTACAACCAGCCGGTGACGAGGGCGTTCGTCGAGCAGGTGCGCGGCGTGGACTGTTCCGGCGTCGTCGCGACCCTCTGCGACAAAGGGCTGATCGAGGAGGGGGACAGACTGGAGCTTCCGGGCCGGCCGATCGCCTACCGGACGACGCCCGTGTTCCTGCGCTCGTTCGGGCTCGCGTCGCTGGAAGATCTGCCTCCGGTCGGCGGAGGGAGCGGGGAGGAAGAGAAGCCCGCCGACGGCGTGCCGGAGGATCAGCAGTCCCTGTTTACGGACGGGCCTCAGGAGAAAGAGGATCCGCCGGGCGTCGCGGAGGATTTCTGATACGCCGAAAAAATCCGTGGACGGCGGGCGAACGATAAGCCGCCGCTCGCGCACATTAAAGAAACCCCGGGGGAGCCGGATCCGCGGACCGTCCGGGCCCCGGCCCCCGCGAAAAAGGCCCGCCGACGGCTTGCCGGCGGAAGCGATCTTTGTTGATAGAAAAACATGAGGAAAACAAGGGCCTGCCGGAGGTGACGGGATGGGCTGGTATATTGCGGGCGGCCTGCTGGCGCTGATCGTCGCGCTGCTTTTGGTCCCGGCCAAGCTCAAGGCGAGGTACGAGGAGGATCTGAGCATCTCCGGGAAATGGCTGTTTTGGACGGTGACGCTCTACCCGCCGCCCGAGGAACAGAAGAAGAAACCTGAGAAAGAGAAGCCGCGGGAGCCGAAACCGAAAAAGAAACGGCGGAAGCTCCGCGCGGAGGAGGTCATCGACGGCGCGATCGACTACATCGCGCGGAGCAGGGGCGGCCTGCGGCTGATTTTCCGCAGCCTGCGCATCCGCCGACTGCGCGTCGATTGGACGATCGTCGGGGAGGACGCCGCGGCCTGCGCGATCCGTTACGGCAGGGCCTGCGCGTATCTCGGCGCCGCGCTTGCGACGGCCCGGAATTTCATCCGGATCCAAAAGGCGGAGCTCCGGGTGCGGCCGGACTTTCTGGCGGCGGCGGAGACCTTTCATATCGAAGCGGAGGCCCGTCTGACGCCGCTCGCGGCCCTTCTGGGCGGCGGGGGCATCGGGCTCGGCCTGCTGATGAAATGGCTTGCGGACAGAAAAAAAGAACGCGAGCGGCTCCGGAGGATCCGGCAGGCGAAAAGGCAAGGCCCGCCGGGGCGGGACGAACAAACTTCAATAAAGGAGAGACAGACATGAGCGAAAAGAACGTGGAAGGCCTTCTCAACGTATCCCTCGACAACCTCAAGGGGCTGGTGGATTCCAACTCCGTCATCGGCAGCCCGATCTGCACGCCGGACGGCACGACCATCATCCCGGTCTCCAAAGTCAGCTTTGGATTCGCCTCCGGCGGCTCCGATTTCCCGACCAGCAGCCCGAAGGATATGTTCGGCGGCGGCAGCGGCGGCGGCGTGAGCATCAGCCCGATCGCGTTTCTGGTGATCCGGGACAAGAGCGTCCGCCTGATCCAGATCGCGGATAAAAACAACATCCCGGAGCGGATCGCCAACATCGTGCCGGATATGATCGACACGGTCTCTTCTTTAGTAATGAAGAAAGACAAGGACGGCAAGGACGGCAAGGCCGCCGGGACGCCCGCCGGGGAAACGCCGGCAGAGCCCGCGCCGACAGAGCCCGTAAAACCCGCGAAACCCGTAAAATAAAAGCGGGTATGCCGGCGCCCGGCGGCGCCGGGAGATCCGCAGACGGAAACCGCGGAATGCCGACGCCTATAGCGCCGGCACATCCGCCCCGGATGTCGCGGTGCGAAATCCACGGAGGGAAATTCGCAAACGGAAGATGGAAACGTCAATACCGCAAGCGTTGTCATACCCGGCGCCTGGCGAGGCCGAAAGACTCACAGACAGGGGCCGGGAAAAGCCGACATCACAGGCGTCCGCATACCCGCCCGGCGAGGCCCGCGCAGTCCGTCCTGCGGAAACCGCGGAATGAAACGGCGCGCGGGCGCATAATTTTCCCAAGGTGATGTGTGTTTGAAAAAGCTGGCCGCGGGGTTCCTGTTTTTGCTGACCGTGCTCGGACTGTGCACGGTGTCCTTTGCCGACTGCGGCGCCGCCGTGCTCATCGACGGGGCGACCGGCCGGGTCTTTTTTGAGCAGGATAAGGACGCGATCCTGCCCATGGCCAGCACCACGAAAATTATGACGGCGCTCCTCGCGCTCGAAGAGGAGGATCTCGATCAATATTTCACGGTCAACAGCCGGGCGATCCGCGTGGAGGGCTCCTCGATGGGGCTGGAGGCGGGCGACCGGGTGACCTTGCGCGTCCTGGCGGCCGGGATGCTGCTCGCCTCGGGCAACGACGCGGCGAACGCGGCCGCGGTCCGGATCGCGGGCTCGGCGGGGGCCTTTTCCATGCGCATGAACCTGCGCGCGGCTGAGATCGGCATGACGAATACCCATTTCGTCACGCCCTCCGGCCTCGACGACGAGGCGCATTATTCCACCGCCTACGACATGGCGCTGCTCGCGCGGGAGGCGCTCAAAAACCCGGATTTCGCGGCGATCTGCTCGCAGAGCTCGATGCGGGCGCGTTACGGAAACCCGCCCTACGACCGCTGGCTCACGAACCACAACCGCCTGTTAAAAATGGTGGAGGGCGCGACCGGCGTCAAGACGGGCTTCACGAAGAAATCGGGCCGCTGCCTCGTCTCCTCCGCGGAGAGAAACGGCGTCTCTCTGATCTGCGTGACGCTGCGCTGCTCCAACGACTGGAATTATCACAAAGAGATCTATGAAAAATACTTCGGCCTGCTGCGGGCGGAGGAGCTCTCCGGCCTCGTCGGGAGGATACAGGTCCCCGTCGCCGGGTCGGGGGTCCCGACGGTGCGGTGCGCCGTCGGGCCGGTGAGCGCGGCCCTGATGGAGGGGGAGCTCCGAAGGGTTGGGGCGGCCGTCTACCTCGAGCCGTTCCTGTTCGCGCCGGTGAAGGCCGGCGAGAGGGTCGGCCGGACGGTGTTTTCGCTGGATGGGGAGGAGATCGCCTCCGCGGAGATCCATGCCGCGGAGGGTGCCGCCGCCATCGTCGGGAAGCCCGCCGGCTTCCCGAAGTGGGATTTAACAGGGAAGCCGAGCTTCCCGAAGTGGGATCTAACAGGGAAGCCGGGTTTCCCAAAGTGGGATCCAACAGGGAAGCCGAGTTTCCCGGAATGGGTCCGGAACCGGATCGTCTCCATGTTTTAATTTGGAGCTGCGGCCATTGCCGGTTTCGCCGGACGGGCCGAAAAATCGGATGAAAGCGATTGCTTGAGGATAAAGAATGAAAGATACGAGGATACAAAAAGCCCTTTCCGACGCGGGATACGTCTCCCGCCGGAAGGCGGAGGAGCTGATCGCCGCCGGCAAGGTGACGGTCAACGGCCGGCCCGCCGAGATCGGCATGAAGGTGGACGTCAGGGCCGACCTGATCGCGGTGGAGGGGCAGGCCGTCCCGCTCGCGCAGGGGGATAAGCTCTGGTATATCGCGCTCAACAAGCCCAGAGGCTTTGTCACGACAACGTCGGACGATCTGGGCAGAAAATGCGTCACGGAGCTCGTGCAGGACATTCCGGCGCGGGTCTATCCGATCGGACGCCTCGACCGCGTCAGCGAAGGCCTGCTGCTCTTTACGAACGACGGAAGTTTCGCCAACGAGATCATGCACCCGCGCAGCCAGGTGACAAAGACCTACCGCGTGACCGTGCGGGGCAAGGTGGGGGAAGAGAGCCTGATCGAGCTCGCCGAGGGCGTGGAGATCGACACGGGCAAGACCCTCCCGGCACAGATCACGGTGCTTGAGAAGACGCCCGAGCGCTCTGTTTTACAGTTTGTCATCCGGGAGGGGAAAAACCGGGAGATCCGCAAGATGTGCGAGGCGGTCGGGCTCACGGTCATCCGCCTGAAGCGCACCGAGATCGGCGCGGTGAAGCTCGGCATGCTCCCGATCGGGAAGTGGCGGGAGCTGACGAAGGAGGAGCTGATCGGCCTTCGCGCGATCGCCAAGAAGGGCGAGGCGGCCTCCCGTCAAAAGGAGATGGAGGGCGCCGGAAAGCGCGGTCATTCGGATCCGTCCGTCCATCCGGCCGGGAGATCCGGGACGCCGGGCCGCGGCGCCTCGAAGCTGAAAAAATAAAAAAAGTTCCGGTCCCGCGCGGGGCGCGGAGGCCGGTTCCGTCTCAAAAAGCAAAAGCCCGGGCTCAGAGAGCCCGGGCGTCTTTTTGTCTCAAAATCAAGCGTAGAGGGAGAAGGCGTAGGTGGCGATGGTCAGAGCAAAGAAAACCCCGGCGAGGATCTTCGTGTAGAGCACGAGCTTCGCCTCGGTCGAGCGGCTGCCGTCCTTGCTAAAATAGGTATCCTGACCGCCCAGCGCGGAGATGCCGCTTTTTTTGCTGCCCTGAAGCAGGACGGCGATCGTAAGCAGGATGCAGGTAAGAATAAGAAGAACACTTCCGATTATTTCAAACGTAGACATGTTTTGACCTCCGAACAGAAAGATAGCTTTACTATAATATCACAGACGCTTTCGGTTTGCAAGGGAAATCCTTTTATAATAGGAGAAAAATGGCGAAAACTTCCTCGCATAGCCGGTATGCCCCTGCGCAAACTGATTCTGTCGGCCAAAGAACAAAAACTGCGTTTGCCTTTGGAACAGTTTCACAGCGGCCGATAAAAGACGGGTGCTCTTGTGCATCCGTTTTTTTTATACGAAATCCGGGACATCCTCGATGTCGAATTCGCGGAAGCTGTCCTCATAGTTGCCGGTCATCATATCCCGGATCATGCCTCTGCGGGGATAGAGAAGTTTAAAGGTGGAAAACAGCGCGACGCCGAGGACGAACGGCCAGATAAATTTCGCGATCTTTTTGCAGGAGATGCCGAACAGAAAGCCGACGGCAAGGCTCGCGACCTTCAGAAAGAAAATATCCGTCAGGTCGAAGTCGGCGGCGAGGTCGGAGGCGCGGTCAAACCAGAGTTGGAAAAAGGTATGCATGAAAACAGCTCCTTTCATTGATCGGAAATGGGTTCGTTGATAAGACGGATCTGCTGAAACGTGTCGCCCTCTTTGGGGAGCGTGCCCGCGGCGGGGAGCGTTCTGGTGCGGAAGCGGTGCGCGTTCTCGAGCATGGAATCGGAAAAGACATGGACGCTCTCCACGACGGCGTTCTTTTTGAGCGTCATGACGGCCACGCCCTGCGTATCCCTCGCCGCTTTTGAGGGGATGGCGCCGGAGTGGACGAGCAGGAGCCTGCCCGCGCTCGAGCGCAGCAGGAACTCCCGGTCCTCCCCGATGCAGAAGCAGGCGGCGAGCGGAGAACGGTCGCAGTAGGCGCCGACCAGACGTTTTCGCTTCGTCTTTGTCTCGTAGGAGGAGAGCGGAACCTTCGCGGCCTTGCCGTTCTGATAGAAAAATAACATATAAGCGGCCTGTTCGTCAAGTACCGCCATGCGAAGGGCGGTTTCGCCGTCGTCGAAGCCGAGTTTCGCCGGGATATAGTCGCCCATCACGCTCGCCTTTGTGTCGTCGAAATCGGCGGCGCAGGCCTTATATACCTGCGCCCGGTCGCTGAAAAACAGGAGGTTCACCGCGTTATGGCTTTCCGTGACCGAGAGGATCCCGTCGCCCTCCTTGAGCTTCTGCTCGCCGGACATGCGCAGCGACTGCGGCGTGATCTTTTTGAAATAGCCTCCGCTTGTAAAAAATAGTGTGACCGGATAATCGAGGACCGATTCCTCTTCCGGCTCCTCCGGCCCCTCGGAACCGTAAGAAATTTCGCTGCGGCGCGGCTGGCCGTATTTTTTGCCGACCTCTTTGAGCTCGTCGACGATGATCTGGTCGATCTTTTTGGGATCGGCGAGGATGCCCTCAAGCCCGGCAATCCCGCCCGTCAGGTCGGCGATGTCGGCGGTGCGCTTCAGGAGATACTCCCGGTTCAGGTGGCGCAGCTTGATCTCCGCCACATAGTCCGCCTGAATCTGGTCGATGCCGAAGCCGATCATCAGGTTCGGGACGACCTCGCTCTCGCTGTCCGTCTCGCGGATGATCCGGATGGCCTTGTCGATGTTGAGCAGGATCTTTTCGAGGCCGCGCAGCAGGTGCAGTTTCTCTTTTTTCACATTGAGGTCGAAATAGGCCCTGCGCTTGACGCACTCCTCCCGGAAGGCCACCCACTCGAGCAGCAGCTCCCGCACGCCGAGCACCCTCGGCGCGCCGGCGATCAGCACGTTGAAGTTGGCCGCGAAGGGGTCCTCGAGCGGCGTCATCCGGTAGAGCTTCTGCATCAGCGCGTCCGGGTCGGCGCCGCGCTTGATGTCGATGGCGAGCTTCAGGCCGGAGAGATCGGTCTCGTCCCGCAGGTCGGAGACCTCGGTGATCCTGCGCGCCTTGACGAGCTCGACGATCTTATCCATGATCGACTCAACGGTCGTGGTGGCCGGGATCTCGGTGACTTCTATCGTATGGTTCTTTTCGTCGTAGCGGTACTTGGAGCGCACCCGGATCGAGCCGCGCCCGGTCTCATAGATCTTTTCAAGCTCGCCCCGGTCGAAGAGGATGGTGCCGCCGCCCGCGAAATCCGGGGCCGGGAGCGTGGAAAAGAGGTCGTGCTTCGGATCTTTAATCAGGTGGATCGCGGTCTCGCAGACCTCGGAGAGGCGGAACGGGCAGATCTGGGAGGCCATGCCGACCGCGATGCCGACGTTGAAGTTGACGAGCACCGACGGGAACGTGACCGGCAGCAGCGAGGGCTCCTTCTGCGTGTTGTCGTAGTTGTTGACAAAATCGACCGTGTCCTTGTCGATGTCGCGGAAGAGCTCGGCGGAGATCCTGTCCAGCCTTGCCTCCGTGTAGCGGGAGGCCGCGCAGACCATGTTTCTCGAGTAGGCCTTGCCGAAGTTGCCCTTGGAATCCACCCACGGGTGGAGCAGCGCCGCGTAGCCCTTCGACATGCGGACCATGGTGTCGTAGATCGCCATGTCGCCGTGCGGGTTGAGCTTCATGGTCTGGCCGACGATGTTGGCCGATTTCGTCCGATCGCCGCCGAGGAGCCCCATTTTGTACATCGTATAGAGCAGTTTGCGGTGGCTGGGCTTGAAGCCGTCGATCTCCGGGATCGCGCGGCTGACGATGACGCTCATCGCGTAGGGCATATAGTTGACTTCCAGCGCGTCGACGATCGGCTGATCCCGCACAACGCCGGCGTTCTCAAAGGGCGCGGCTTTTATGGATTTTTTCGGGACTTCCGGGTCTTTTTTCTTTCTGGTAGCCATAGTTCTCCTTGACGATTCGCTTATTTATGATATTTGCCGCCGGAGGCGATCTGAAACGCCCGGTAGATCTGCTCCAGCAGCAGGATTCTCGAAAGTTGGTGGGGAAAGGTCATGCGGGAGAGCGAAAGCTTGAGCGCCGCCCGGCTTTTTACCGCCTCGGAGAGGCCGTAGGAGCCCCCGATCACGAAGCAGAGCTCGCTCCCGGTTTCACTCGCCATCATAGAGGCGAGCTTCTCGGAAAACGCCTCGGAGGAGAAGGTCTCCCCCTCGATGCACAAGGCGGCGACCATGGCGTTCTTCGGGAGCTTCGCCATGAGGCGCGCGCCCTCGGCCTCGACCGTACGCGCGATCTCGGCGGGGGAGGGGTTCTCCGGCAGGCGCTCCTCGGACATCTCGACGATTTTTAGGTTGCAAAACGCGGAGAGGCGCTTCGCGTATTCGGCGGCGGCCTCCCGCAGGTAAGTTTCTTTTAAATTTCCCACGCAGAGGATCGTAATGGTTCTCATCGTTTTTTCCCTTACTGACGCGCCGGATGTTCCGGCGGGGCGGCCCCGCGGCGACCGATCGGGCGGTCTTTGGATGCGCGGCCCCCGCCGATTTCCGGCAAAGGGGCCTTTGGCGATAAGGTTTCCCGGCGGTTTCCCGACTGTCCGGCTCCGGCGGCCTTACAGCAGCACCGTCTCGGAGGCGACGCTCCGGGGCGCCGTGAAGATCGTGTAGTCCCGCTCCCGCATGATGCCCGCGAGCGAGAGCTCGGCGATTGAGGTTTCGAGCGCAAGCTCCGGGTAGTTGTTGTCCTTGCTCAGGTGGGCGAGGATGATCCGCGTTGTGCCGCTATGCACAAGATCCGGGAGCGCCGAGGCGCAGTCCGCGTTCGAGAGATGCCCCTGCGGGCCCTCGATGCGCCGCTTGAGGGGATAGGGGTACCGCCCGTTTTGCAGCATCATCAGGTCGTAGTTGGACTCCATGAGCACGAGGTCGCTTTTCGGCAGATGCTCGAGCGCCTCCTCCGTGAGATAGCCGGTGTCGGTGCAGACCGTGACCTTCCGCTCGTCCGC
>CAZAAR010000014.1:3989-34232 GCA_964483415.1 uncultured Oscillospiraceae bacterium | reverse complement strand
TGGAGCGGATAACGGGAATCGAACCCGCCTATCCGGCTTGGGAAGCCGGTGTTCTACCAATGAACTATATCCGCGGTTTCCCATATATTATGCACACATACATAGGAAATGTCAAGCTTGGACGCCGGCAAAATCTTCGTTTGCTTTGCGGAAGGAGAGCGCGCCGTCCCAGCCGCAGCAGACCCGGTCGCCGTGGGAAAGCCCTCCGGAAAGGATCTGCTCCGAGAGCGGGTCCTCCACATTGTCGCGCAAAAATTTCTTCATCGGGCGCGCGCCGTTCTCCTTTTCGGAGCAGAGCTTTGCCATCGCCCCGATGAGATCCGACGAGAAGTCCGCCTCGATGCCGGAGGCGGACAGCCGCTCCCGGAGTCCGGCGAGCATCTTATGCGCGATCTGCTCCGCGACGCGGTAGCCGAGTTTATCGAACGGCACGACCTCGTCGAGGCGGTTGAGGAATTCCGGCCGGAACGCGGCACGCAGCTCGGCCATCACGGCCGGCTTTGTGAGATCCGGGACCGTGCCGGCCTTGTTCGTGACGGAGAACCCCATGCCGCCGACGCTCAGGATCGCCTTCGCGCCAACGTTGGAGGTCAGGATGATCACGCAGTTGCGGAAGTCCACCTTCCGCCCGTGGGAGTCGGTGAGGCGGCCCTCGTCGAGCAGTTGCAGCAGCAGGTTGAGCACGTCGGGGTGCGCCTTTTCGATCTCGTCGAACAGGATGACCGAGTAGGGCCGCCGGCGGATCTTTTCTGTCAGGCCCCCGGCGTCGTCGTAGCCGACATACCCCGGCGGCGAGCCGATCAGCTTCGCCACCGAGCCCGGCTCCGCGTATTCCGTCATGTCGATCGAGGTCAGGGATTCTTCCGTGCCGAAGAGCGCCTCCGCGAGCGCCTTCGCGAGTTCCGTTTTGCCGACCCCGGTCGGCCCGACAAACAGGAAGGACCCGATGGGCCGCTTGGGTTCGCGCAGGCCCGCGCGGTTTCTGCGGATGGCCTTGGCCACGGCCGAGACCGCCCTCTCCTGACCGGCGACGCGGCGGTGCAGCGTCTCCTCCAATTTCATGAGCATCGCGCTCTCGTCCTCGCTGAAGCGCCCGGCGTCGATCCCCGTGCTCAGCGAGAGCACCGCCGCGATGTCCTCCGCGGTCACCTCCGGGAGGCTGCCGCATTCCTTGCGGCAGGGCTTCATCCCCGCGCGGGAACAGGCCTCGTCCATCAGGTCGATGGCCTTGTCCGGCAGCCGGTGCTCCGGCAGATATCGGATCGAGAGCCGCACCGCCGCCTCGATCGCGCCTCGCGTCACAAAGACATGATGGAAATTTTCATAGCGGTCCTTGAGCCCCTCAAGGATCGAGACCGCCGCCGCCTCGTCCGGCTCCGGGACCAGCACGCTTTGAAAGCGCCGCTCGAGGGCCTGATCCTTTTCAATATACCGGCGGTATTCCTCCGTGGTGGTGGCGCCGATCATCTGAAATTCCCCGCGGGCGAGCTGCGGCTTCAGGAGGTTGGAGGCGTCCACCGCCCCCTCCGCGGCGCCCGTGCCGATCAGGGTGTGGATCTCGTCGATGAAAATGACGACGTTTCCGGAGTGGGCGACCTCCTCCATCACGGACTTCATGCGCTCCTCAAAATCGCCGCGGTACTTCGCGCCGGCGACCATCAGCGGCAGGTCCAGCGCGATCACCCGCTTCTGGCGCAGGATCTCCGGCACGTCGCCGGCGGCGATCTTCTGGGCGAGGCCCTCGGCGATCGCGGTCTTTCCGACCCCGGCGTCCCCGATCAGGCAGGGGTTGTTTTTCATCCGCCGGGCGAGGATCTGGGTCACGCGGGCGAGCTCCTTCTCCCGGCCGATCACCGGGTCGAGCCGGCGCTCCTTCGCGAGCCTCGTGAGGTCCCGGCCGTATTTATCGAGATTCGGCGTGCGGGTCTGCTTCTGCTGCTTGCGGGTCTGGTATTCCGTGATCTCCGCCGTAATGCCGCTGAGCTCCCGCAAGAGGCTTTCCAGATCGCAGTCGGCCTGCTTCAAAAAGCGAAAGGCGTAACTCTCCTGCTCCTTGAGGATGCAGAGCAGGATCTGCTCCGTATCCGCCTGCGGCAGGCCGGAGAGCTTGGATTCCATCAGCGCGTTCTCAAGGATGCGGCGCGCTTTCGGCGTGAAATTTTCCGGGGAGAGCTCCGTCCGGGAGCCACGCCCGACCGTCTCGAGCAGCTTTGCGGTGACCGCCTCGCAGCTCGCCCCGCTTTTGCGCATCTGCGCGTAGGCCATGACGCTGCCCTCCCGCAGCAGGCCGCAGAGCAGGTGCTCGCTGCCCACATAGGTGTGCCCCAGCGAGGAGGCCTGCGCGATGGCCGCGTTGACGGCGTTGTTGGCTTTCTGGGTGAATCCGGTAAATTTAAACATCAAATCCTCCGCGTGCGTCTTCCTGTTTTCGTAGTTAATATTGGTCCGGCACCGTTCATTATGCGGCGGAACCGTTCCTACTTTTTGGAAATGACGGGGAACATCAAAAAAGGCAGCGCCCGCCGCCTTTCCGAAAAAGCGTCGCCGTCACCTTTCTATTAAGCGGCGTCCGCCGCGGGTTTTGGGAAGCGTGACCGTCGGGACCGGCTCACTCCGGCAGGTTTGACAGAGCTTTTTTGAGCATCCGCCCGACCTTCTCGAAATCCATATTCGGAATATAATACTGCTCAAGGCGGTCGTGCTCATCCCGCGCCTCTTTCATGCACACGGAGGCCTCCCGGACCAGCTCCGTCGCGGCGCGCAGGGTGAAACGGATGCGGAATTTGTGCATGGCAAGGCGCTCTTTGTTGGTAAAGCGGCGGGCGTGGATCACGCGGTAGGGCGTGACCTCCGGCTGGTGGCGTTTGTTGGAGGTCAAAAAGGCGAGGCTCAGTTCCGGGATCAGGATATGCTCGTATTTGCTGTCCGGGAAGAGCGAGCAGCGGCAGGAGACGATGCCGAGGCCGGCGTCCAGGGCGAGCTTGCGCACCGCCGCCATAAACAGCTTCGACACGGCGCCGCAGTCGTCTTCGATGACATAAATTTTTCGGCACAGCAGGCGCACGGTGCTGCTCCAGAGCCAGACGCCGTCCGCCGTCACCGCGCTGAGGAAGCGCTGCCGCTCCCTGCCGGGGCCGGGGCGTTTTTTATGCGAAAATTCCGCGGCGCAGATCCTCGCCGCGCAGGCAAGGATCTTTTCCTGCGAAATGCAGGTGTTCGCGATGGCCAGAACCTCGCCCATCAGATCCCCGGCGGCCGCCAGATATCTGACCGCCCGCGCCTGCAGCGCGCGGTACGACCGGAACGCGGCGATGATCTCCGCTTTGGATTCCTTGAGCGCGCGCTCATCCCAGCAGCTGCCCAGCGGGATCAGCGTCTCGCAGGCGCCGGGATACTGCGGCTCCATCCCATGCGGCGGCGTGGCGTCGAGCATCGAGACGCCCAGCTCCGGCGCGATCACTCCGTCTAAGGAACGCAGATCCGAGGCGCAGTAGATCAGTTCGGGTCTCGCTCCCCTCCGCGTCAGTTCGGCGGCGAACGTTTTCATAAATGTAGACTTGCCGGAACCCGGCCCACCTTTTAATAAATAACAGGCCCGGTCGTTCTCATAATCCGGGACCTGATCGAATCGGGAAACAAATCCCCGGGGCGTGTTGGCTCCGAGGAAGAAGCGCGGTAGTTTTTCCGTTTCTGTCACAGGAATTCCTCCTTCCGTCAGTTCAGCTTATGCGAAAACCGCTTCCGGCGTCACTTCTATGATGACAAAAGGAGGAAACCATGGTACAATAATCCTGTCCATTTTATCGATTTGCCGAGGGGGAGAAAGATGAAAAAATATGCCGCGCTGATCCTCGCGATCGCGGTCCTGTTTTCCGGCTGTTTCGGCAAAAAAGCCACCGTGCAGGGGCTTGGCGCCCTCGAAAAAGACGATCCCGCGGGCATCACGGTCACGCCGGATTCGGGCTCTCCGGAGGCGTCCTCGGCGCAGTCCGCCGAAGACCCGGATCCATCCTCGGCGCAGCCCGCCGAATCGTCCCTGTCCGAGGCCGCCGGGCCGGAGTCCTCTTCGCCGGAGTCCGGCGGGCCGCAGACGTCCGCCCCCGCGGAGAGCGCCGATTCGGGAGCGCCGGCCGCCGGGAACTCCGCCGCGGACGCCTCCGCCGCTTCCGGCTGGGAGACGGCCGAAGCCACCGGCTACGCGCAGGAATTCGGCGCGCTGATCAACGACCTGCGCGCGAACGGCGGTCTCTCAAAGCTCGGCTATGTGACGGACCTTGGGGACCCCGCTTTCGAGCGGCTGGCCGAGGTCGAGCGGTCCTTCAGCCACACGAGGCCGGACGGCCGGAACAGCTACACGGTCCTCGACGACTACGGCGTCCCCTATCAGGCGTTCGGGGAGAACCTCGCGTTCAATTATTCCACGGCGCGGGACGTCTTCGACGCGTGGATGAGCTCCCCTTCGCATTACGCGAACATGGTGCGCGCGGATTTCACCGGATATTTCCTGATCTCCGGGAGCGCCGGCGGCTCGCAGTACTGGGTGCTGCTGCTGATCGGATGACGAAATAAGTAGGAAAAGGGCCTTCCCGGACGGGAAAGCCCTTTTTTGCTTTGGTCAGAAGGTTTCCTTCCTGCCGGTCTCGGAATCCCGCATCGAAGAACCGTAGTCCTGCATTTCCTTTCGGGAGCCGATGCTGTGGACCATCGTGATCATGCGTTCCCGTTCCGCGTCGGAAAGGGAGGCGAAATGCTTGAGCGCCTTCTGATTCTCTGCCAAAGCCATGCCGGGGCCGAGCGGTACGCCTTCCGCCCTTTTATCTTCGCTCATCTCTCTTCACCTCGGCAA
The DNA here is from genome assembly GCA_964483415.1 of uncultured Oscillospiraceae bacterium. GTDB lineage: Bacteria > Bacillota > Clostridia > Oscillospirales > Ruminococcaceae > UMGS1668. The sequence goes on along the minus strand of CAZAAR010000014.1, from coordinate 29,386 downwards.
TAGTTTTTGCCGGGATGAAATAATTATGCGCCCGGAAGCGTTTTCCGGTTTCCGGCATGATCCGTCAAAAAAGCGATCGGGACGCAGAGCAGGCACCAAAAAAAGGAATACAGCGGGCAGATCTGGCCGAATAGATTCCCGGGCAGCGCGGAATAATCCCAAACGCGCAGGCGCAGCGCCCGGTTGAAAACGAGGCCGAACACGAGCTCCACGCCGGTGATGACGCCGCCGCCCGCCGCACAGCGCGCGAGCAGCGGGAAGCCTTTGAGCTTTTTGAACAGGCCGCTTAACAGCACGAGCGACACGCCGCCCGCGGCGGCCATGCTCCAATGCGTCCTGCCGCGCCAGAGCAGCTCGAGCAGGCAGTACCCGGCCGCGCCCGCGCAAAAAAGAACGGACTGCTTTTTGATTTTTTTCATCCGCAACACCCGACTTAGTTTTCCCGTGCCGGGGCCGGTTATCAGCGGCGGCCGGATTCTTTTTATCCCCGTTTTACAAAGAATTCACAGAAAGGACATTGCGGTTTTTTCCTTTTTCTACTATAATAGAAGAATTGAGATAATAAGGAGATGATATCATGGAAATGGATATCACGGCGCTGCAGGCAAAGAAAGTTTTTATTTGCGACATGGACGGCGTCATCTATCACGGCAACCGCATCATTCCGCACGTGACGGAATTCGTGGAGTGGCTGCAGACGAACAAAAAGGATTTTTTATTTTTGACCAACAGCCCGGAGCGCTCCCCGAGGGAGCTCTCCCAGAAACTGGACCGGATGGGCCTCTCCGTCGACGAAAAGCACTTTTACACCAGCGCCCTCGCGACGGCCTCTTTCCTCAAGAGCCAGTGCGACCACGGCTCCGCCTACGTCATCGGCGAGCCCGCCCTGACCTTCGCGCTCTATGAGGCGGGCTTCAGCATGAACGACGTCAACCCGGATTACGTCGTCTTTGGCGAGACGCAGTCCATCAACTACGAGAAGATCGAGCGCGCCGTCAGGCTTGTGCAAAACGGTGCGAAGCTGATCGGCACCAACAGCGACCTGACCACGCCGACCGAAAACGGCATCGTCCCCGCCTGCCGCGCCCTGATCGCGCCGATCGAGCTGACCACGCAGAAACAGGCCTACTTTATCGGCAAACCGAACCCGCTGATCATGCGGCACGCGCTCAACAAACTCGGCCACAAGGACGAGGAGGACGCCGTCATCATCGGCGACCGCATGGATACGGACGTCATCGCCGGAATCGAGAGCGAGATGGACACCGTGCTCGTCCTCTCCGGGGTCAGCACGATGGAGACGATCGGCCAGTTTGCCTACCGCCCCAAATATATTTTGCCGGACGTGGGCGCCATCGCCGGCATCACCGACTGATAAAGAGGATATTTTATGCCGAAACAAGTCTGGAAACCCGCCACCCTGCTGACGCCGGCGCCCGCCGCCCTTGTCACCTGCGGCACCATGGAGCGCCCGAACGTGCTCACGGTCGCGTGGACGGGCATCGTCTGCTCCACGCCGGCCATGACCTACGTCTCGGTCCGGCCGGATCGCTTCTCCCACCGCCTGATCGAGGAATCCGGCGAGTTTGTCATCAACGTCACCACCGCCGAGCTTGTGCGCGCCGCGGATTTCTGCGGCTGCCGCTCCGGCGCGGATACGGATAAATTCGCCGAGACCGGCCTGACGCCGGTCCCCGCCTCGCGGGTCGCGCCGCCGCTGATCGCGCAGAGCCCCGTCTCCCTCGAATGCAGGGTCGTCGAGGTGAAGCACTTGGGTTCCCACGACCTGTTTCTCGCGGAGATCGTCGCCGTGGACGTGGACGACGCCTATGTCGACGCCGACGGAAAACTCAACCTGCGCCAGAGCGGCATCGCTTTTTACTCCCACGGCGAATACTTCGCTCAAGGCAAAAAGCTCGGCCAGATGGGTTTCTCCGTGCGCAAAAAGCGCCCGAAAAACTCCAGGCAGGGCCCCTCCGAGCGGCCGCAGAGCGCCGCGGGCGCACAGGAAACCGAAATTGCCCCGGACAGCGCAAAGACGCGGGAACCGGCAAAAGCGAAGGACTTCGCAAAACCGCAGGGCCCCGCGAAAGCGCGAGGCGCCGCCGGGCGTCCGAAGAAGCCCGCGAAAGCGCGGAACCCCGCGAAAGCGCGGGGGGAAGAAAAGAACGCTTTCCCGACCGAATTTCGGAACGGCAAACCCGTCTTTAAAAAGCGAGAAAAGCGCAAATAAAATTGGATCTAAAACCGCGGTCTTCGTTTTGTGACGGAGGCCGCTTTTTTTATGCGGATTTGAAACCCGGAGCGCCCCGGCCGAAAGGGGCGGCAAAAAAAGATTTACGGCTGAGGGAACATTTTTTGGCAAGCGCCGCCCCGCCGGAAATCCGGCGCGGCCCGGCGGCGGGAATTAAAGCCCGGCGGCGCGGACAAAAACGAAGCATGAAAGCCGGGATCTTTTTCATACCCTTTTCCTGCGGAGACCCGCTTTTCCCCGCTCCACCGACCCTTTGGGCGAAGGGGCGGCCCCGCAAAACGCGTTGCGATAAAAAGGAGGCCCATCATGAAAGAAAAAGGCTGGTTCCGGAGCATCTTCTGCGCCGTGCTCACCGTCGCGGCGGCGGCCGTGCTCATCCTGCGTTCCTCGGAGGCCGCGGCGGGGGCGAGATACGGCCTTGCCCTCTGCGCGGGCACCGTCATCCCGGCCGTGTTCCCGTTTATGGCGCTATCTGTATTCGCCTGTGAAAGCCCCGCGGCCTCGTTTTTTTCGAGACTTCTCTCCTTTCCGGCGAGGCTCCTCCGCCTGCCCGAAAATTGCGGCGGCATCCTGCTCGCCTCGCTGATCGGCGGCTACCCCTCCGCCGCGAAGTGCGCCGGCGACTATTATCGGTCCGGCCTGATCGACCGGGCCACCGCCGAACGCCTGCTGACCTTCTGCGTCAACGCGGGGCCGCCCTTTCTGCTGTTCGCCGTCGGAAAGGCGGCGTTCGGCAGCGTCCGCACCGGCGCGCTGCTCTGGGTCTCCCAGCTCGCGTCCTCCGCCGTGATCGGACTCCTCGGCGCGCTCTTCACGAAAAAGCCCGGGGCGTCCCCCGGCGTCGGCCTGTTTTCCGGGAAGAGCGCCGCGTCCGCCGCGACGCACGCCGTGATCGCCGCCGCGGACGCGTGCTTCACGATGTGCGCGTTCATCACGGCCGCCTGCGCGCTGACCGAGCTCTTCGACGCGGGGGTCCTCTCCGGCCTGTTTGAGAGATCCCCGCTCTCCCGCGCACTGTTCGACGGCCTGTTTGAGGTCGCCTCCGGCTGCGCGGAGGCCGGAAAGCTCGGCGGCAGGGCGGGCATCCTCGCGGGGGCCGGGATCGCCTCCTTCTCCGGCGTCTCCGTCATCTTGCAGGTGGCGGGCCTCCTCGAGGGCAGTGGCATTCGGCTCCAAAAATTCCTGCTCTCCCGTCCGCTCCACGGGGCGCTGTCCGCGGCGTTTTGCTGGGCGCTGCTGGAGGCGTTCCCCGAGGCGGCACAGAGCGCCGTCTCTTTCGACGGCGTCACCGAGGCCGCGGTCTCGGCCTCCGCCCCCGCCGCGGTAAGCCTGTTGTGCATGACGGCGCTGTTTCTCGTGGCGGCCGTCCCAGAGAGGGAGCCGGGAAAGCCTGTTTTCTTCTCTTTTTTGGCGAAATATTCGAAAAAACGGCATAGAAATCCCGGCCGTTCTCTGGTATAATAGAAGCCGTTGATTCGCGGGAAACGCTTTTCCCGGAAAGGATGGCGAGACGATGAGGACTTTTTTTGATAAAAATATCGAGCACCGGTGCGAATACTGCACGGAGGGGTGGATCTCCGCCGACGGCAAAAACGTGCTCTGCAAAAAGAAGGGCGTGGTCACCCCGGGATATTTCTGCTCCGGGTTCCGATACGACCCGCTCTTGCGCGTGCCGAAAGTCCCGGCGCCGATTCCGGAGACCTATCAACCGGAGGATTTTCTTCTTTGAGGAAAGGGCCTCCTTTTTATTAAAAATCCCGGAGGATCGTCATGAAACGGTATCTGATTCTTTTTGTCGCGGCGATGCTGCTGCTGGCCGCCTTCGCCGTGCCCGCTTTCGCGGAGACAAACGACGTGGAGAACATGTTCCTGCTGCGGTACGACCCATCCGTCTCCGCGAAGGAGGCGCTTACATACGCGGCGGAAAACGGTTTTTCCTATGTGATCTTAGAAGATTTCCCGGCCGGGGCGGCCGGGGATTTCTGCGACGCCGCCGCTCAGATCGGCGTGGGCGTCTTTGTCCGCCTCGGGGACGATGCCGGGATCAAAAAGAGCACCGTGGAATCCCCGGCCTTTTCGGGCGCGCTGGTCGGCTGGAGCGGGGACGCTTTTGAGACGATGACCGCGCTCTCCGCGGCCGCCGGAGAATACGGCGCGGCCGGGGTCTGGTTCGGCGAGCCGGTCTCCGGGCTCCCGGAGGACCTCGCCGCCTCGGTGGAACAGTGGCGGCAGAGCGGGATCTGCGGCTGGATCTTCGCGGAGATCAACCGCTCGGTCTATTCCGAGAACGGCTATACGGACGAGCTCGCGGCGTGGCTTTCGGCCGCCGGGGAGACGCCGCTCGTCACGGTGAACGACCTTGGCCGCGTGCTGCGCCCGACCGTCTCCGGCGACTTCTATGGGGACAAGGCCGAGCTCTGCCATCAGTACACCGCCGACCGGGCGCTCGGCGCGTGGGGCTTCGCCGCCGACGGCTACGCCGCCCTGCGGCGGAACGCCTACGGCAGCGCCTCCGCCCTGCTCGCGGAATTCGGCGCCGAGACGCTTTTCGACGTCAGCGAACGCCTCGCGATCTCCTCCAAATTCGACATCACCCGCCCGGCAAGATATGATCTGACGTTCGGCGGCTCAAAATACACCATCATGGGCACCTCCGACCCAAGCGAGCCGCTTTATATGGACGGCAAGGAGATCGAGCGGATCAGCGCCACCGGGCTTTTTACGGTCAACGTGCCGCTCGACTACAAAACGAACGTCTTCGTCTTCAAACAGGGCGGGAAGAGCATCTCCGTGACGATCCGGAAGCCCTCCGGCGCGGTCTCCGTCATCAGCCGGATCACCTCCTGCCAGCCGGGCGCCGACCTGATCGCAACCTACGGCGAGGAGATCACGCTCTCCTGCATCGCGCCGAGCGGCGGCTCGGTCCGCGCAACCGTTGACGGCCAGACTGTTCAGTTAAAACAGACCGCCGCGACCGCCTATAACGGCGTCCCGGCCACGTTTAAAAAGACCTTCGTCTTCACCGGCCGCGGCGATTACCCGGCCGGAGAGATCACCTCCGCGGGCACGGTGGTCTTCACGCTCAGCTATGACGGCGAATCCTCCACAAAGGCGAGCGCCGGGAAAGTCTATGTCGGCGACGGCAAAACCCCGGTGCTCGTGCGCGCCGTCAACAACAACGCCGGCGTCGAGCCGGAGGCGAAGGACTCCGGCCTCTACCTCACGACGCTGCGGAAGGGCTGCACCGACACGGTCGCGGATTCCACCGAGGGCTGGTATCTGCTCTCCTGCGGCGGATATGTTAAAAAGGCGCACGTCGAGGTACTCACCGGCGCGGCGGAACTCGGGAATTCCGTCTCCGCGGCCGCTTACAGCGACAGCGCCGCCGCCAGAGAGGACGCCGCCTATGAGGGCGGCGACTACGAGGCGGTCACGCTCTCGTGCTCGGTGCTGCCGGCCTACGAGGCGAAGCAGTACGGCCGCTGCCTCAGGATAAAGCTCTATCACACGTCGCTGGACTGCGACCTCTCGGCGCTCGACGATTCCGGCTCGATGTTCTACCGCTTCCGCGTGGGGCCCGAGGAGGAGGACGGCGGCGTCTCGCTTTACTTTTATTCCAAGGAGGCTGTCTGGGGATACGACGTCTGCACGGACGAGGAAGCGCACACCCTGCGCATCGCGCTGAAGCCCTATCCGAAGCTCTCCGGCGGCCTCTCGAAGCCGCTCGAGGGCGTGACGATCGCGGTCGCCTCCGGGCACGGCGGCCCCGACCCGGGCGCGCTGAGCGTCATGGGCGAGAAGGGCGTCACCGAGGCCGAGATCAACTACGCGAACTGCGCGGTCCTTTCGGAGCGGTTAAGAAGCCTCGGCGCCGACGTGACGTTTATTTATACGGGCGACGAGAAGCTCGACGCCGAAAACCGGATGAAGCCCGCGCACGACATCATGGCCGATTTTCATATCTGCATCCACGCCAACTCCATTGTCGAAAGCGCGGACGCCAACCTTTACTGCGGCACCGAGGTCTACTATCATGAGGAGACCTCCCGCAGGTTCGCCGAGCTGCTCGCCGCGTATATCAGCGCCGCCACCGGCCGCGACAACGAGCACGCGCGTCAGGATTACTACACCGTCACCCGGATGACCTATTGCCCCTCCGTGATGATCGAGGCGGGCTATGTCTCGAACCCCGCGGAGCTCGAAAGCCTGACCGACCCGATGATGATCGAGCGGACCGCCTGGGCCATTGTGCGCGCGGTGAAGGAACTGCTGGAATAACCCCGGGGCCCGTTTAAAATCCCCCGCGGACGCCCGGCGCGAAAAATAAGCAAAAAGATACGGCCTGCGAAGAAAATCTTCGCAGGCCGCTTTTGTTTGCCTATGCGCGTCAGGCCGCCGGGAGCGGCGCCCTCCGGATTCGGCTTTGAGATACCGGAGATCGACTTCGACACGGCCACGAATTCTTTTTCGGGGATCCGGAATCCCCCGCCGGCTTGCCAATAACGGAGATTTCACCGGGCCGATCTCCCCTAAAGACGGTTTTGGAAGGTCCGGCCGCGGCCGCGCGGCCCTCACTTGAAATACATGTAGAGCTGGCATTTAATCATGCCGTTGTAGAGCTTGCGGCGGCGGTCGGCCTTCCGGCCGAAGAGCCGCTCGAACTCCTCGTCCGGCGAGATGACCGCGACGCTCGCGCCGTCCCCGGCGTGGAGCACGGTCCCGAGCGCCCGGTAAAGCTCCTCGGCGGCCTGAACGTCCAACAGGCGCTCGCCGTAGGGCGGGTTGCACAGCACGATCAGGCGGCCTTGCTCGGGCGGCTCCGGCTGGCGGAACTCATGGATGTCGCCCCGCCGCGCCCGGATCTTCCCGGCAACGCCCGCGTTCTGTGCATTCTCCAGCGTGAGCGCGACGGCCGCGGGGTCGATGTCCCAGCCGTAACCCATAAACGGCGCGTCCGGCCGCGCCTCCGCGAGACAGAGTTCGCGCTGCCCGGCCCAGACTTCCGGCGGGAAGCATCCCCACTGCTCGGCGGCGAATTGCCGCCGGATGCCCGGCGCGATGTTGAGCGCCTTTAGCGCCGACTCGATCAGCAAGGTGCCCGAGCCGCACATCGGGTCGCAGACGACGCTGTCCGGATAGACGTGCGCGAGGTCCGCGATGCCGGCGGCGATGGTCTCCTTGATCGGCGCCTCGACCGAGTTGACCCGGTAGCCGCGCTTATGCAGGCCGGGGCCGCTGGTGTCGAGCATCAGCATCACGCGGTCTTTTAAAATCATAAATTGTACTTGAAGCGCCGGCCCGGTCTCCTCAAACCAACTCTCGTGGTAGACGCCCTCGAGCCGCTTGACGATCGCGCGCTTGATGATGGCCTGACAGTCGGACATGCTGTAAAGCCCGCTCTTGACGGTGCGCCCCTTGACCGGGAAGGCGTCCTTCCGCGAGAGAAACCGCTCCCACGGGACCGCGAGCGTGCCCTGAAACAGCTCCTCGTAGCTCCTCGCCTCAAATGTGGCGAGGACGATCTGCACGCGCTCGGCCGTGCGGAGGCGCAGGTTCGCCCGCGCGACGTCCGCAAAGCCGCCCGTGAAGGAGACGCGGCCGTCCTCGGAGGCGATGTTTTCGGCGCCCATGCGCTTCATCTCGCCGGAGAGCACGCTCTCCAGCCCGAACAGGCAGGGGCAGGATATGGTTAGCTCGTCCATGGGTCAGTTCCCTTCCAACTCATTTGCGCCGGGCGCGGGCCGTGGCGGCTCCTTGACGCGGGACATCAGGTACGTATCGACATATTGCCCATCCCGGAGCACCGCCATGCGCTTCCGGCCCTCGGTCTCGAAGCCGAATTTTTTGTACAGGTGGATCGCGCGGCCGTTGTCCACGTCCACCTCGAGCTCGATGCGCGTGAGCCCGAGCCAGTTGTCCGCGAGGTCGGTGATCTGCCTCATCAGCGCCGCGCCGATGCCCCGGTTCTGGTAATCCTGATGGATGCAGATGCCGAACGTCGCGGTATGCGCGACGCGGGGGCGGTTCCCCTGCTCGAGGCCGGCCATGCCGACGATTTTTTCGCCGCCGCAGGCCTCCGGCACGACCGCGACGAACTCATGGTTGTTGGGCCGCAGGTTGGCGATGAAATTCTGCGACTGCTCGACGCGCTCCGAGGGTATCGCGAGCAGGAAACGCGCCGTCTCGGGCTGGCGGCGGATGATGTTGATGTCGTCGGCGTCCTCCGGGCGGACCGGACGGATCAGATAATCCAGCATATTCACAAATCCTTTCTGATAAAAAGCGACAGACCGGCGAAACACCGGCCCGTCACGGAATCGTCTTCCTCTGCGCGGATCAGTCCGGCTCAACCGAGCCGTGCTCAAGCGAGCCGTGCTCAACCGAGCCGTATTCGGCGGAACCGGCGATCTTCGCCTTGATGTCCGCGATCCGGGCGGATACCTCCTGCCCGATCTCCTCGCAGCGCCGCTCGACCTCGTCATATTTCGCGGCCTGCTTCGCGGCGGGGATCTTCGCGCGCTCGGCGGCTTTGTCGATATAATCGAGCCTCTGGCCGAGCACCGCCGTCGAGTCCTGCAAGAACTGCCGTGTCTTGCCCAGCTCCTCGCGGAAGCGCTCAAGGTCGGCGTTGACGCTCTCCACGGACCCCTGCGCGTCGGCGATCATATTTTGAGCACCGTTTTTCGCGCTCGTGAGCATGGATTTCGCGGAAACTTCCATGCCGCCGAAACCGTCGAGCCACCGCTGCCGCTGCTCGCCGTGCTCACGGCTCTCCGCCTGACAGGCGTCGATCTTATCCTCGAGCTGGCGGTTGAGCTCCTTCGCGATGGTGAGCTCCTTCTCCGTGTCGCCGTTCTTTCTCTTCAAATCGTCGAGCTGCCCCTCGAGGTTCCCGCAGTGCTCTTTCAGGGACATGTAATGCTCCCGAAGCTCTTCGTACGCGGCGGAAAGCTCTCCAAACGTCTTTTCATTCTCGGAGAGCGCGTCCGTTTTCTCCTTGAGCCGGGCGTCCAGCTTCCAGATCTCGCCGTCGGCCTTTTCCTGGGCGGCCGTATGCTCCGCATTGAGGCGGTCGATGTAGTTCAGCACCTCTTCTTTATTGAAGCCGCCGAATGTGGATTTTGAGAAAATAACCTGTTCCGACATGGAGGTCTCCCCTTCCGCATGGATGATGTTGCGCCGAGAAATTATGATATACTCCTATTATCTTGGTTATTTTGGCATAACACGACAGGGTTATGCCAAAATTGGCCATCGCCGTAGGCGGGCCATTATAATTTATATAATAGCCGCCCTGCCGTTCTTGCGGTTATTATAGCATAAAATGACGCATTGGAACAGCGCATTTTGGAAAATTTGTGTCAAATCCGCTTTTTGAGGATCTTTTGGAGAAACTCGCCGGTGTAGGAGGCCGGGCACGCGGCGATCTCCTCCGGCGTGCCGCAGGCGACCACGGCTCCGCCGCCGTCCCCGCCCTCCGGGCCAAGGTCGACCACGTAGTCCGCGACCTTGACGACGTCGAGGTTGTGCTCGATCAGGATGACCGTGTTGCCGATGTCGACGAGCCGCTGCAGGACGTCGATGAGCTGGCGCACGTCGTCGGTGTGCAGGCCGGTGGTCGGCTCGTCGAGGATGTAGACGGTCCTGCCGGTCTGGCGGCGCGAGAGCTCTGTCGCGAGCTTGACCCGCTGGGCCTCGCCGCCCGAGAGCGTGGTCGCGGACTGACCGAGCCGCACGTAGCCGAGGCCCACGTCGTTGAGCACCTGTAAACGCCGCTTGAGCTTCGGCAGGTTTTCAAAGAACTGCATGGCCTCCTCCACCGTCATGTCCAGCACGTCGGCGATATTTTTGCCTTTGTATTTAACTTCCAGCGTCTCGCGGTTGTAGCGCCTGCCTTTGCAGACCTCGCAGGGCACGTAGACGTTGGGCAAAAAGTTCATCTCGATCTCGATGATGCCGTTGCCCTCGCAGGCCTCGCACCGCCCGCCCCGGATGTTGAAGCTGAACCGGCCGGTGCCGTACCCGCGCGCCTTGGAATCCGCGGTGCTCGCGAAGAGGTCGCGGATGTCGGTGAAGAGGCCGGTGTAGGTCGCGGGGTTGGAGCGCGGGGTGCGCCCGATCGGCGACTGGTCGATGCAGATGACTTTATCGAGGTTTTCGATGCCCTGTATGCCTACGCACTTGCCGGGGACGCCCTTCGCGCCGTTGAGGTCGCGCACCAGCGTCTTATAGAGCACCTCGTTGACGAGCGAGCTCTTTCCGGAGCCGGAGACGCCGGTCACCGCCGTCATCACGCCGAGCGGGAACGTGACGTCGATATGCCGCAGGTTGTTTTCATGCGCGCCGAGGACCTTGAGGAATTTGCCGTTGCCCTGCCGCCGCGTCTCCGGGATCTCGATCCGCTTTTTGCCGGAGAGATACTGGCCGGTGACGGACTCCTCGCAGGCCATGACCTCCCGCGGCGTGCCCGCGCAGACGACATGCCCGCCGTGCACGCCCGCTCCGGGGCCGATGTCGACGATGTAGTCCGCGGAGAGCATCGTGTCCGTGTCGTGCTCGACGACGATCACGGTGTTGCCGAGGTCGCGCAGGCGCCGCAAGGTGGCGATCAGCCTGTAGTTGTCGCGCTGGTGCAGGCCGATGCTCGGCTCGTCGAGGATGTAGAGCACGCCCATCAGCGAGGAGCCGATCTGCGTGGCGAGCCGGATGCGCTGGCTCTCGCCGCCCGAAAGCGTCTGCGCCGGGCGCGCGAGCGTCAGATATTCGAGCCCGACGCTCTGCAAGAAGCCGAGTCGGGCCTTGATCTCCTTTAAAATCTGGTGCGCGATCAACTCCTGCCTTGGCGTCAGATTGAGGTTCCCAATGAAATCGAGCGCCGCGGCGACCGACATCTTCGTGAAATCGCTGATGTTGAGGCCGCCGACCGTGACCGCGAGCGACACCTTTTTGAGCCGGTCGCCGTGGCATTCCGGGCACGGGACCGCGCGCATCAGCGTGGCGATCTCCTCGCGCATCCACTCGCTGCTCGTCTCGCGGAAGCGGCGGTCGAGGTTGTTGGCGACGCCCTCAAACTCCGTGTGATAGACGCCGTATATGGCGTCGTTCTCGCGCTGAACGGTCATCTTCCGCCCTTTGGTGCCGTAGAGCAGCACGTCGACGACCTCTTTGGGCAATTCCCCGACCGGGACGTCCAGCGAAAAGTGATATTCCTTCGCGAGCGCCTTATAATACATCTCCGCCATGCCGCCCTCGGCGTAATACCAGCCGGACGCGCGGATGGCCCCCTCCCGGACCGAGAGGCGCTTGTTGGGCAGGATCAGATCCGGGTCGACGCGCATGAAGACGCCGAGCCCGGTGCACTTCTCGCAGGCCCCGAACGGGCTGTTGAATGAAAACACGCGCGGCGTCAGCTCCTCGACGGAGACGCCGTGCTCGGGGCAGGCGTAATTCTGCGAAAACAGCAGGTCCTCGCCGTCGACGACGCCGACCATGGCGAGTCCCTCCCCGAGCCCGAACGCGATCTCCAAAGAATCGGTCAGGCGGGAGCGGATCTCCGGCTTGATGACCAAACGGTCGACGATGACCTCGATGCTGTGTTTCTGGTTTTTATCGAGCGCGATGTCCTCGCTCAGGTCGTAGATGCTGCCGTCGATGCGCGCGCGGACGTATCCGCTCCTGCGGGCGGCGCCGAGCTCCTTGACGTGCTCGCCCTTCTTCCCGCGGACGACCGGGGCCATGACCTGAATTTTGGTGCCGACCGCGAGCGCCATGACCTGATCGACCACCTGATCGACGGTCTGCTGCCTGATCTCGCGCCCGCAGATCGGGCAGTGCGGGATGCCGATGCGCGCGTACAATAACCGCAGGTAGTCGTAGATCTCGGTGACGGTGCCGACGGTCGAACGCGGGTTCCGGCTCGTGTTTTTCTGGTCGATGGCGATGGCCGGGGAGAGCCCTTCGATGCTGTCCACATCGGGCTTGTCCATCTGGCCGAGAAACATCCGGGCGTAGGAGGAAAGGCTCTCGATATACCGGCGCTGCCCGTCGGCGAAGATCGTGTCGAACGCCAGAGAGCTCTTCCCCGAGCCGGACAGCCCTGTAAAGACAATCAGCTTGTCACGCGGCAGTTCGAGGTCGATGTTCTTCAAATTGTGCTCTCTGGCGCCCTTTATCGTGATGACGTTGCTTCCCATAAGTCCGCTCCGTTTCCGTAAAATTCTTTATAGTTTCCTTCTGCGCTTCTCCATCTCCTCGTGGAGCTTTTTGATACGGTCGCGCAGGTAGGCGGCGTGCTCGAATTCGAGGATCTTGGCGGCGTTGCGCATCTCGGTCGTGAGCTTCTGCGCCTCCGCCTCCATCTCCTTGTAGGTCTGCCTCTTTTTGCCGACGGCCTCGTCGTCTTTATGCGAGGAGATCTCAAGGATGTCGCGGATGTCCTTTTTGATCGTCTGCGGCGTGATGCCGTGCTCCTCGTTATACTGCTGCTGGATGTGGCGGCGGCGCTCGGTCTCGGTGAGGGCGGCCTCCATGCTCGGCGTGACCGTGTCGGCGTACATGATGACTTTGCCGCCCGCGTTTCGCGCCGCGCGGCCGATGGTCTGGATCAGCGAGGTGGCGCTGCGCAGGAAGCCCTCCTTGTCCGCGTCGAGGATCGCGACCAGCGAGACCTCGGGGATATCGAGCCCCTCGCGCAGCAGGTTGATGCCGCAGAGCACGTCGAACTCGCCGAGGCGCAAGTCGCGGATGATCTCCATGCGCTCGATCGTGTCGATGTCGTGGTGCATATATCGCACGCGGACGCCCATCGTGCCGAGGTACTCGGTCAGGTTCTCGGCCATCTTCTTCGTGAGCGTCGTGATCAGCACGCGCTCTTTCTTTTCTACGCGCAGGTTGATCTCGGAGATCAGATCGTCGATCTGCCCGGCGACCGGGCGCACGCTGATCTCCGGGTCCAGAAGCCCGGTCGGGCGGATGACCTGCTCGACGAGCTGGGTGCTGTGCTCCCGCTCGTAGGCGCTCGGCGTCGCGCTGACATAGACGATCTGGTTGAGCTTGCCCTGAAATTCGTCAAAATAGAGCGGCCGGTTGTCGATCGCGGAGGGCAGGCGGAAACCGAAATCCACGAGGCACTTCTTCCTCGAATAGTCGCCGCCGCTCATGCCGCGGACCTGCGGCAGGGTGACGTGGCACTCATCGATGAAAAGCAAAAAATCCTTCGGGAAATAGTCGATCAGCGTGGTCGGGCAGGAGCCCGGCGCCCTGCCGGAGAGGATGCGCGAGTAGTTTTCGATGCCCTTGCAGAAGCCGACCTCGGTCAGCATCTCGACGTCGTACCGGGTGCGCTCCTCGATGCGCTGGGCCTCGATCAGCTTGCCCTTCTCTTTAAAATAATTCACCCGCTCCTCGCACTCGCGCTCGATCTCGGCGAGCGCGGTCTCCATCTTCTCCTTCGGCACGATGTAATGGGAGGCCGGGTAGATCGCGACGTGGCTGATGACGTCCTTGAGCTCGCCGGTCACGGCGTTGATCTCGGAGATGCGCTCCACCTCCTCGCCGAACCACTCGACGCGCACGACCGTGTCGGTGGAGTAGGACGGGAAGACCTCGAGCACGTCGCCGTGCACGCGGAATTTGTTGCGGATCAGGTTCATATCGTTGCGCTCGTACTGCATGCCGACGAGCTGCCTGATGACCTCGTCCCGGTTTTTCGTCATGCCCGGGCGCAGCGAGACCACCATCGTGCGGTAGTCGATCGGGTCGCCGAGCGAGTAGATGCTCGAGACCGAGGACACGATCAGCACGTCCCGCCGCTCGGAGAGCGCCGCCGTCGCGGAGTGGCGCAGCTTCTCGATCTCGTCGTTGATCGCGCTGTCCTTCTCGATATAGGTGTCCGTGCTGGGGATGTAGGCCTCCGGCTGATAATAATCGTAATAGGAGACAAAATATTCGACGGCGTTCTTCGGGAAGAACTGCTTGAATTCCGAGCAGAGCTGCGCGGCCAGCGTCTTATTATGGGAGAGGACGAGCGCGGGCCGGTTGACGGCCTCGACGACCTTGGCCATCGTGAACGTCTTGCCGCTTCCGGTGATGCCGAGCAGCGTCTGCTCCCGGTCGCCGCGGAGAATCCCCTCGACGAGCTTGTCTATGGCCTGCGGCTGGTCCCCTGTCGCCCCAAAGGGCGCGTGCAGCTCAAAATCCACGTTTTTGCCCCTTTTCTTTCGCAAAAAATGAGTGAACATTTGTTCGTATCGCTTCTTTTTATTGTATCACAGATTCGATTCCATGTCAATTATAGGATCATGGAAAAGAAAACAGGCACGGCCGCAAAAAAGCTGCGGCCGCGCCCCGCGCGCATCTCTGTTTTATCGGAAAAGTTCCCGGATCCCGGGAAGGAGCCCCGGGTCTTAAAAGCCTCCGCCCGGCCCTATGCGCTCCGGCGCTCATTGGAACACGATCTCAAACTCCTCGCAGACGACGGGCGTCTCGTCGTTAAACTCGATCCCGCAGTCGCGGCAGTCGGCCCCGAAGGCCTCGGCGTGCGCTTTGCGCCAGAAATCGAGGCTCTGGTCGCCCTCGCCCTCCTTTGCCGCAAACTCCTCGCCGACGTCTTTAAAAGGCACGACGTCGGCCTTCACGGTGCGCAGGACGCAGACGGCCTCGCCCTCGGCGTCGGCGATCACGTTGTAATCGCCGGCCTCCGGGACCTTCTCCTCCCAGACCGCGTAACAGGGGTAGGCCGAGCTTGTGGCGGTCTTGATTCCCGCCATCACGAGCGCGGCGAGCTTATCCGCCCTCTTGCCTCCGCCGCCGAACGCCCAGCAGCTATGATATAAAGTTTCCGGCATCAGCTCGGCGTTATGCCTGCAAAAGCGCTCCCAAAGCAGCTCCGGTTTCATTTTGGAATCCCCCCTTGCCATCAGGTTCTGACTTCCGACGTGCCCTTTTCCGTAAGATAGGTGGCCTCGAGGTCGGAGATGTGCAGCAGGACCGCCAGCGGGTACTTCTCATAGGCGTGGCTGATCGTGTAGCCGCCGGACTTGGCGGACTCGTCGAAGCCGCCCATGTGCCAGCGGATCGCCACGGCCTCCTCGTCGGAGAGCGTCATGTATTTGTTGATCAGGTAGACGGATTTCTCGCCGTGGCCCATCGGGAACTGATCCTCGATCGTGTAATACGGTTTCTGTTCCCACTGGCCGTGCTCGTTTTTGACGTTGCGCAGGCCGATGGAATAGAAATTCGCCTTGCAGATGTCATGCAGCAGGCCGCAGACCGCCACGGTCTCCTCCGAATATCCGCCGAGCTCCACGGCATGCTTTTGCAGCAGGCGGTAGACGTTCAGGCTGTGGGTGACAAGCCCCGCGTCACAGGCGCAGTGGTAGCGCGTGGAGGCCGGCGCGATAAAAAAATCCGTGCTCAAAAGCCACTCCAAAAGTCCGTCCGCGCCGGGCCGGTCGATGGACGTTTTATAGATATCCAGAAACTCCTGTTTGATGCTCATGCTCTCCTCCGTTTCAGTCCGGCCGATATTCCTCGGGCAGACGCCGTTTGTGTTCGGTGAGATGGTGGGCGCGCTCGATGACGGCCCGCGCGCGCGCGCCGACCGGCAGCCCGTCAAGATAACCGTCAAGGTCGGCATAGCTGACGCCCAGCTCCGCCTCGTCCGTCTGGCCCTCGTAGAGCCCGGCGGAGGGCGCCTTTTCGACGATGTGCGGCGGCGCGCCCAAAAAGCGCAGATACTCGTAGACCTCGGTCACCGTCAGATCGGCGATCGGGTTAAAATCACAGGCGCCGTCGCCCCATTTCGTAAAATAGCCCATATACCGCTCGCTGCGGTTCCCGGTGCCGGCGACGAGGCAGCCTTCCGTCTGGGCGATGCCGTAAAGCGTCGTCATTCGGAGCCGCGGCGCGAGGTTCGCGACGGCCGCGGGCGCCAGCTCCGAGCCGACCGCCGCCATCAGCGCCGCCCGGGCCGCGCTCAGGTCGACCGTCCGCAGCTTGATCCCATATTGCTCCGCCAGCGCGGCGGCGTCCCGCAGATCCTCGCCGTAATTCCGCGCCGAGGCGCAGGGCATGGCGACGGAGATAACCTTTTCGCAGGCCTTTTTGCACAGGATGCCGACAAGGGCGCTGTCCTTGCCGCCGCTGTTTCCAAACACGACGCCGGACGCGCCCGCCTCCGCGAGCTTCCGCCGGATGAACGCCGCCCGGTCTTCCGTCTCTTTTTGATAATCCCTCATGGTTCCCCCGAAATCTCGGCCTTTCCGTTCCGGCGCCGGTCCGCAACGCTCGTCGCAGACCCTCCCTCGCCGGAGATTATTATATTCAATCTAAATGAAAACGCGGAATTCGCGGCGGCGGCCGAACTATTCTTGGAGCTCGCCCAAATACTGTGCCTTTGTACCGCCCGATCCCGTCTCCGGAATTCCGCGGAACGCGGAATTCACGGCGGCGGCCGAATTATTCCTGGAGCTCGCCTAAATACTGGGCCTTTGTACCGCCCGATCTCGTTTTCGAAATTCCGCGGAACGCGGAATTCGCGGCGGCGGCCGGTTTATTCTTGGATTTCGCCCAGATATTGTGCCTTTGTACCGCCCGATCTCGTCTCCGGAATTCCGCGGAACGCAGAATTCATTGCGGCGGCCGGTTTATTCTTGGAGCTCGCCTAAATACTGGGCCTCCGCACCGTACGATCTCGTCTCCGGAATTCCGCGGAACGCGGAATTCGTAGCGGCGGCCGGTTTATTCTTGGATTTCGCCTAAATACTGTGCCGCCGCGGTGGCGGCGATCGCGCCGTCGGAGGCCGCCGTCACGAGCTGGCGCAGGCGCTTGGTCCGCGTATCCCCCGCCGCGAAGACGCCGGACAGGTTGGTCTTGCAGTCTTCGCCGGAGACGATATAGCCGGACTCGTCCAGCTTCAGCCCCCGGAAGATGCCGTTCTTCGGCTCCATCCCGACCGCGACGAACACGGCCGACACCGGAAGCTCCTCCTCCGCCCCGCTCTGCGCGTCGACGAGGGTCAGGGTGTTCACCGATTTGTCACCCTTTACCTCAACCGTCTTTTTATTCGTGAGGATCTTGGCGTTCTCTTTTTTCCGGAACGCGTTTACGAGGATCTCCGAGGCGCGGAAGGAGCCCCGGCGGCTGATCAGATACACGGTGCGGCAGATCCCGGCGAGGTAGGCCGCGTCCTCAAAGGCCGTATTCCCGGCTCCGACGATCGCGACGTCCTTCCCCCGGAAGAAGTTCCCGTCGCAGGTCGCGCAGTAGGACACCCCGCGGCCCGTGAATTCCTTCTCGCCGGGGACGTCGAGCTTGCGCCTCTGCGCGCCGTTCGCGATGACGACCGTCTTGCCCTGATAGTCCCCCTTCGCCGTGGAGACCGTCTTGGTCGTGCCGAGGGCCGAGATCCCCGTCACTTCGGAGAAGAAGAATTCCGCCCCGAGATCCTGCGCCTGACGGAAAATCGCCATCGCGTAATCCGCGCCGGCCATGCCGGGCATACCCGGGTAATTTTCCACCTCCGGGGAGGAGACGATCTGTCCGCCCGGAGCCGCGGACTCGAATATCGCGCAGGAGAGACCCGCGCGTCTCGCGTAAATGGCCGCCGTAAGCCCCGCAGTGCCCGCCCCAATAATTAAAATGTCATACATATCCAGAATTCCTTTCTGTTTGATGGCATTATTATATCACCGAACTGGCTTCAATACAATTTTTGTGGTAAAATAGAGTGGAATTTCTAAAAAAGGCGAAGGAGGGGACCGGATTTGAGGATCGGGATCATCGACTTCGGGACGAACACGCTGCGGCTCAACATCTTTGAGGCGGACGGCGACGAGCGCCCTATCGTTTACGACGGCGTCGTCTATTCCCGCGTCGTTGAAAATACCGTCGGCGGCAAGCTGTCGCAGGACGGCATCGAGCGCGTCGTCGAGGGCATCGAGGAGCACGCGAACGTCTGCCGCCATTACCGCTGCGACCGGGTGGCCTGCTTCTCCACCGCCTCGCTGCGCGGTCTCGAAAACGCCGACGACGTGGCCGAGCAGATCGCCTTCCGCACCGGGATCACCGTCCGGCGCGTCTCCGGCGACGAGGAGGCAAATTACGACTATCTCGCGCTCCGGCGGGCGTCCGGGGCCGAATCCGGCGTCGGCTGCGACCTCGGCGGCGGGAGCGTCCAAGTCTTCCTTTTTGATAAAAACGGCCCGGTCAAGAGCGCCTCTTTCCCGCTCGGCAGCAGCCGGACGGCGAAGGTGCGCGTGGCGGGGGATCTTCCGACCGCAGAAGAAATCGCCGTGATCCGGGACGAGATCACGGCGGCGCTGAAAAAAGAGGGATACCCGCGGGCCGGGGGCCCGCTTTTCGCGATGGGCGGAACGGCGAAGGCCGCCCTGAAGCTCTATCACCGGGCCCTGCGGAAAGAGGGTGACGTGATCCCGCTTCGGGAGATGGAGGGGATGCTCCGCGCGCTCTGCGCCGAGCCGGAGGAGAGCCTCGAGCTGCTCGCGGAGTTCGCGCCGGGGCGGGAAAGGACCCTCGCCCCGGGCATGGCGACGCTGATCGGCGCGGCGGATTATCTCGGCTGCGGGACGGTCGCGGTCTTTGACGCCGGCGTGCGGGACGGCTTTCTGGAGAGCCTGCTCAAAGAGGGCCCCGCGCCCGCCGGCGACATCCTCTCCTTGATCCTCGGCGTCGCCGGGAAACCCGATCCCTAACGATCCTTCCGCCTGCCTTTTCAGGACGCCGCGATGAAAATCGGGCGTCCTTTTTATAATGTCAGATTGTAGAGATTGACGACGGCGTTCCACGTGCTTTTATCAAGGGTTCCGTCTTTATACAGCGTCTTCGCGCGCGACTGGATGTAAATCAGCGCGTCGGTCGTGAGGCCGGAATTGACCCCGTTTGGCATGATGCCGGTGAAATCCTCAAATTTTTTGCCGATGCTCAGCAGCATGACCTGCGCGAACCAGACGCTGACGCCCCGGTTCCCGGGCGGGGCCATATCCAGCTCGTCGGTGCGAAAGCCGATGATCGTCTTCGCCGGACCGCCGCACGAGGCCCGCATGCCGTATTTCTGGATGATGCTGGCCCACGTCTCGTAATCCACCTCGCCGGTGGGGTTGAGGCCGTTGTGATGCTGGTAACGGAGCACCGTCCTCGCCGTCTCCGCGCCATAAATGCCGTCGGCGATGATCGCGGGGGCATCCTCGTTTTCCTCCTGCAACAACGCGCGGAGGTAACTTTGGATCTCCGCCACGTTGGGATCGTATTTATTCATCCCCGACTCCCTCCCTTTCTTTCAGATCGTAGCCGGGGTATCGGCCGGCCGGTTTCTCGCCGCTTGCTCCCTGAAAATATCGCTGCGGCACGTTTTCCATGATGCCGGCGTAGACCGAATAAATCAGATCCCACGTTCTCTCGTCGACGATGCCGTTCGGGGCGAGGCCGGCGAGCCTCTGAAGGCCGACCACCTGATCCTTGAGGGCCTTGTCATATCCGCCGTCGGGTTCCACGGGCCCGATCTCCTGATAGAACGCCGCGATCATGTTGATATAAAACCGCAGGAGGATCACGCTCTCCCCCTTCCGGCCGAGGAAGATCGGCCCGGAGCACTGTTTTGGGATCTCCGAGAGCAGGATCCCCTCGCTGTAAAGATCGGACAGGCGTTTGACGGAGGCGTGGACGCAGCAGAGCTGATACCAGGTCGCCGGCCCGACGATCCCGTCCGGCGCGAGTCCGAAGATCTGTTGGAACCGCCGCACCGCCTGCTCCGTCGTTTGATCAAAAAAGCCGTCGGCCGGGTCGATCAGCGGGATGGTCGGATAGTTTTGGCCGACGCGGTTGAGCAGACGCTGGAGATATTCCACATCGCGGTCGTCGCGCCCCTGCCCGAGCGGGGCGCCCGGATAGGCCTCCCCGCACGACGGCGGCGTCGCCGCTTTTGCAAGGGCGACGTCCTCCCCGTAATAGTACTGCAAAATCTGGCGGGGCTGGTAGCCCTGGTTGGCCAGCGTCACCGTCCCCCATTGCGACATCCCGCCGCAGGCGAATTCGCCGCCGCCGCAGACGGCGTCGCAGGGCTCCGGGCCGCCGCCCCTCACAAGATATTCGTTAAAAGCCCCGTCGACAATCCGGCTGATGCGGATATAATAATTCCGGTTCCGGACAAATTTCTGGTCATGTTCCGCGGAGGAGGTGATGTCGAACCCGTAGCCCTGATTCCGGTACCACCCCATGCGGACCCGGCTCAGGGCGAATGTGATCTGCGCGCAGATGTTGGCGCGCAGGGAGTTTTCCGGCCATGTGGGATAGAGCCCGCAGCTCGCGACGTTTTTGATATAATCCTGAAAGGAGACCGTGACATTCGCGGCGTTTTCATCCGGCGCGCCGAGGTGGACGGTGATGAATTCCGGGATACAGACACGCGCCTCATCCACTTGCGCTCACCTCCGCCGGCGTTCCGGGCTTTTCTTCGGCAAGCGGCTTCATCTCGATTTCCACAAGCGAAACCTCGCCTCCGAACACATCCACCGCCCGATTCACGATCGGATAGTAGCGGGGCGCCCACGCGTTGATATAATAAGTGGCGGAGGGCATCATCTGGCCCGGCAGTTCGGTGGATTCCCTCTTGACCGTCTTGACGGCGATCTGAGGCGTAATCCCCTCCTCGCCCGTCTCCTGAATGCTCATCAGCTCCTTTTTTCCATAGCTCTCTTTATAGACCGCGATGTCCGCGCCCTCCACCGGGGCCGCTTTTTTTCCGGTAAACGCTCTCACGATGACATATCCCTCGTCCGCCGGCCTGCACGGCGGGGGGATGGTTGTCCCGGCAGCCGTTTCCCCCTCCTGACGCCCGGACCCCTCGGGTGGACACGGCTGGCACTCGGCCGGGCAGGGAGCCGCCGCCGCGGGCGCCGCGGCCATCTCCGGAAGAGCGTTCGCCGCCCCCGGAATATCGATCAGAATCTGCCGTTCCGCCGCGAAGGTCTCCGTCAATCTGCCCACCGTCCCCGTCCCCGGGCTTGCCTCCGGCTCGGGCATCCGTTTGGTGTAATACTGTTCCATCTCTTTTTTATAACGCTCCATCATGCTTTGAAAATCCGCGTATCTCTTCCCCATCAAACCGCCTCCATTCCCCGGAATTTTATGAGCAGGCATAAAAAAATATCCCTCTCCGGTTTCCCGGAGAGGGATCTGTCGTCTTGTTTATCGGTTGCCGCTGAAGAGCCGCATCAGGTCGTCGTCGAGAAAGCTCGGTTCCTCCTCTTTGGCGGGCGAGTCCTCCTCGCCGAAGTTAAAATTGACGAAATCGGGAACCTTTCGGCTGCCCGGCACGTCGTCGAAACCCGTGGCGATCACGGTGATGGACATCTCGTCGTTCATGACCGGGCTCAGCGCGACGCCGAAGATCAGGTTGACGTCGGGGCTCGCGGCGTCGTGCACCATCGTGGTGGCGGTATCGATCTCCTCGAGGCCGATGTCCGGCGAAGCGGTGATGTTGACGATCACGCGGTGCGCGCCCTCAATCGAAGTCTCGAGCAGCGGGCTGGAGATGGCCTCTTTGGTGGCCTTTTCCGCTTTATCTTCCCCTTTGGCGTGGCCAAGGCCCATATGCGCGACGCCGGCCTCCCGCATGATCGAGCAGATGTCGGAGAAATCGAGGTTGATGAGGCCGGTGACGTTGATCAGGTCGCTGATGCTCTGGACCCCCTGGCGCAGCACGTCGTCCGCGGCGGCAAAGGCGTTGAGCAGGGTGATTTTATTCTCCGAGACGGCTTTCAGCCTCTCGTTCGGGATCACGATCAGGGAATCCACGTGTTCGCGGAACGCGACGACGCCGCTCTCGGCCTGCTCCATGCGGTGCTTGCCCTCGAACGTAAAGGGTTTGGTCACGATGCCGATGGTGAGCGCGCCCAGGTCGCGGGCGGTCTCGGCGATGATCGGCGCGGCCCCGGTTCCGGTGCCGCCGCCCATGCCGGCCGTGACGAAGACCATCTGGGCGCCCTTGAGCGCCATGGCGATCTCGTCTTTGCTCTCCTCCCCCGCCCTCTGGCCGATGGAGGGATCGCCGCCGGCGCCGCGGCCTCTGGTCAGCTTTTCGCCGATGGTGATCTTTTGCGTCGCCTTTGAGGATTGGAGCGCCTGCTTGTCCGTATTGACCGAAACAAACTCCACGCTCTCGATCCCGCTGTCCACCATGTGGTTGATGGCGTTGCCTCCGCCGCCGCCGACTCCGACCACCTTTATTGAAACAACACGTCCGGTGTCGTTGTCCATATCAAAATTATTCAGCATCCTGTTAATAACCTCCGTCCGGTTTTTAACTTGCGCGGGAACACTCTCCCTTTTATAGAAATAGGATAACATTTTATGGGAGAGGTTGCAAGAGGCAATCCCACTGTTTTTATGTATTTTTATTCCTCTTCGTCATCCGCGCCGCTCTGCGGGGAGGCGCTCTCCAGAATGTCCTTCGGGGAGACGGTCATGGCCTTCGTCATGACCTCGCCCGCCTCCGAGGCGTCGAGCAGGAAATAGCCCGTTTTTTCCAGACGGTTCCGGACCACCTCGTCGACGAATTGCAGTTTGTAATCCAGCTCCAGCTCGTTGCCGAGCTTGATATATACGCGGCCGTCATAAATCATTGCGATGCTCAGCGTGTCGCCGAGATCCAGAAACCCGTAGCCCTCCATGTCGAGCCTGTCCATTTCGGCGGCGATCTCCCGCAGCAGCGCGAGCTTCCGAAGATCCGCGTCGCTCTGGGCCACGGTGCCGACGCCGCGCACGGTCATGAGGTTGCCGCCCGCGCTCTCGAGGTTGCGCTCGAGCACCTTGCCCGTCGCGCTGATCAGCGTGTAGCCGTCGGCCTCCTCCAAATAGGCGAAGGGCTCGGCCTCCGTGACGACCAGCGCGATCTCATTGGGGTATTTCTTTTTCACCGCGGCGCGCTCAATATAATTGTAAACCGAGGCGATCTTGTCCCCGGCGGCCGCCCCGTCGACGCTGAACAGGGTCTCCCCCTTTTTGATCCCGCTGGTGGCGATCACCTCCCCGGCGTCGTAGCGCGTCAGCCCCTCGACGGAGATCGTCTGCACGATAAACAGCGTCGTCACGCAGTAATAAGCCACTGCGCCGCCGATCAGCAGCGCAAGAAAGACGTAGAACACCTTCAGGCTCCCGCCGTTCCTGTGCCGGAGCGGCTTCTTTTTAGGCGTGGGCGCCGGGCTCTTTGGGGCGGCGGGACGCTTGACGGCGGTTTTCGCCTTCGGTTTTGTCCGTTTTTGATCGGCCGCCCGCGCCGCGGAGGGGTTCCCCGCGGCCCCGGACGGCCCCTTCGGCGCGGCGGGCGCTGCCGCATGATTCGTTTTTTCAAGTTGAATGACGCGGTATTTCATGCTCCGTCTCCCCGTACTTCCAAAGTAATGTGCTCATCCCGATGCTCGGGCCGCTTTTAAGAATGAATGGTGCTCATCATCTCCCGGATGATGCGGTCGTTCGCGTCGGCTGCGGCGAGCTTGCCGGCGCTATGGCCGAGCTCGGCGAGCCTGCCCGGGTCGTCCGTGAGCATGCGGACCGTCTCGATCAGCCGGTCGCCGGTCAGGTCCTTCTCCTCGATCACGACGGCCGCGCCGTGGTCCTGGAGCACCATCGCGTTGTGGTACTGATGGTTCTCCGCGACGTTCGGCGAGGGGATCAGGATCGAGGCGCGGCCCGCGGCCTCGAGCTCCGCCAAGGTCATCGCTCCGCAGCGGGAGATCACGAGATCCGCCGCGGCGAGGCACCGGGGCATGTCGTCGATATATTCGCGGATGATAAGACCGGGATGCTCGTCGGGCTCGATGCCTTTTCCACGGAGCAGTTCCTTATAATAATCCGGGCCGTAATGCTTGCCCGAACCGTGGATGTGGACGAAATCGCGCTCCTTGAGGTGCCACGCGATCAGCTCCGAGATCGCCTCGTTGAGCCGCATCGCGCCGAGGCTCCCGCCGAAGGAGAGGATGCAGACCCGGTCCCCGACGCCGTAATGCGCGCGGGCGGCCTTCCGGTCCGCCGTGAAGACCTCCTCCCGGACCGGGTTTCCGGTGACGACATATTGCGCGCCCTCCGGCAGGCGGCTTTTGCTCTCCTCCACGCTCAGGAGGACTTTATCGACGTATTTCGCGAGCAGCTTGGTCGTCACGCCGGGCAGGGCGTTGCTCTCCATGGCGATGGTCTTATAGCCCATCAGCGCAGCCTTGCGCAGCACCGGGCCGCTGACATAGCCGCCCATGCCCATCACGAGATCCGGTTGGAATTCATCCAGAATCTGTTTCGCGCGGGCGGAGCTGCCCGCGAGATACCAGAGGGCCTTGACGTTATTTCTGAGGTTCCGCAGGCTGAGTCTGCGCTGGATGCCGAGGACCTTGATCGGCGCGAAACGGTAGCCGGCTTTCTGCACGATGCCGGCCTCCATGCCGTTTGGGTTGCCGGCAAACAGGATCTCCGCGTCCGGGTAGAGCTTTTTGAAACGGTTCGCGACGGCGACGGCCGGAACGACGTGTCCGGCGGTGCCCCCGCAGGCAAAAAGGATCTTCATGGCATCCTCCTTTTCCGAAACAGCGGCGACGCGCCGCCCGGATCGTCTTCTGTAAAAAGAAAAAATCCGCGGCCCTCCGTGTTCTCCGGCCTCGTGTTTTTCCTGAGGGTCGTCCCCGTCTCCCGGCGGGGTCCATCTGTTTTCACCGGTACTTCGCCGCTTTCCCCGGGGGTCTCGCTCCGGATAATGCGGTAAGCCGGTTTTTCAGGCGGGTTTTTGCGTCATTGTTTCTCCAGCATGGACGTGCGCGAGACGGACAGGATCACGCCCATCTCGCCGAGCAGCATCAGCAGCGCCGTGCCGCCCGAGGAAAAAAACGGCAATGAAATCCCGGTGTTCGGGATCGTGTTGGTGACGACGGCGATGTTGAGCGCCGCCTGAATGCCGACGTGAAAGGTGCAGCCCGCCGCCAAGAGGGAGCCGAAGCGGTCCGTGGAGCGCACGGCGATGATGAACCCGCGCCAGACCAGGAGCGCGAACAGGATCACGATGATGGCGGCGCCGATGAAGCCGAGCTCCTCGCAGACGACGGCGAAGATGAAATCGTTCTGCGGCTCGGGAATATATAAGTA
>CAZAAR010000014.1:0-3979 GCA_964483415.1 uncultured Oscillospiraceae bacterium | reverse complement strand
TTGGAGTTGCCCAGCCCCGTCCCCCACAGCCCGCCGGAGCCGATGGCGATCAAGGACTGGATGGTCTGGTAGCCGCTGCCGGAGTAGTCGAGGTAGGGGTCCTGCCACATCTCGACGCGGGTCTGGGCGTACTCCAGCAGGTTCGGCGTAAAGACGACGACCGCGACCGCGGCGAATCCCACGCCCACGATCAGCACGAACCACCGCCAGTTGGTGCCGCCGAACCACATCATCATGATGCCCAGCATGCCGATCAGGATCGTGCCGGAGACGTGCGGCTCCAAAATCATCAGCACGGCGACGAGCCCGAGGCAGACGCCGAACGGCAGGACGCCGTACTGGAAGGTCTTCATCCGGTCGGCGTTTTGCGCGGCAAAGTGCGCGAACAGGACGATGATCGCGAATTTCGCGACCTCGGACGGCTGGAAGCTGTAGCTGCCGATGTAGAGCCACCGGGAGAACCCGGACTGGTCCCGGACGAACAGCACCGCGACGAGCAGGAAGATCGTGACGGCGAAAAGCAGCAGCGAATATTTTTGCAGAATTTTAAAATTGACGCGGGTGCCGATGAACAACATCGCCACCACGCCGAAAATCGCGAAGAAAAGCTGGCGCTTGATATAATAAAAACTGTCGCCGTCGTTATAATAGGCGTAGGCGTAGCTCGCCGAAAAGAGCATCACAAGGCCGAACGTCAGCAAAATTAAGACCAAAATCAAAAAAGTTGCGTCGATCGGGCCGCGTTTTCCTTTTCGGACAAAAAGCCGTTCCTTCGCCGCCGCGACAGGGATAAAACTCCGCAGATCAATGGTTATCGGTTTCATAGTCACCTTTCCACACGTTTCAAAATCAGAGCGCCTTGATCGCGAGGACGGAGAGCGCCACGCCGAGCAGCTGCACAATGGAAAACACGGCGACAATCTTCCATTCGCTCCACCCGCACATCTCAAAATGGTGGTGGATCGGCGCCATCTTGAAGATACGCCGGCGCGTCAGCTTGTAGTGGGCGATCTGAAGGATGTCGGAGAGCGTCTCGAGCACGTAGACGATGCCCGCGAAGACCAAAATCACCGGGTTGTTGATGCCAAAGGCGAGCGCCGCGACCATGCCCCCGAGGAACAGGGAGCCCGTGTCGCCCATGAAGACCTTTGCCGGGTGGCGGTTCCAAAAGAAGAAGCCAAGGCTCCCCCCCGCGAGGGCCGCCGCCATGTAATTGACGCCGTCATAGGAGAGCAGCGCGCTCATCACCATGAATCCGCAGGCGCTGAGAAAGGTCACGGCGCTGCACAGGCCGTCGATGCCGTCGGTCAGGTTCACCGCGTTGGCCGTGCCTACGATGATGAAGACCGCGAACGGATAATAAAAGAGCCCGAGGTCCATCTGGCCGAGGAATGGGATCGGCACGACGGTCGAGAGCGTGCCGGTGAGATAGACCCCGACGAGATACGAGGCGGCGAGCAAAATCTGCCCCGTGATCTTCTGACGGACGGAGAGGCCGAGGTTGCGTTTTTTAACCACCTTGATGTAATCGTCCATGAAGCCGAGGAAGCCGAAGCCGAGCGCCATCAGCAGTCCCGCGGAAAAGCGGATCTTCTCCGCGGGCCCGGCCTCTTTGATGAAAAAGAAGCTGGCGACGCAGGCGAGCGCCGTGCCCATGATGAACATCAGGCCGCCCATCGTGGGCGTGCCCTCTTTATTTTTATGCCAGCTTGGGCCGATGTCCAGGATCGTCTGGCCGAAACTCAGCTTGTGGAGCAGCGGGATGAGCCATTTTCCGAAGATCGCCGTAACGGCGAAAGCGATAAATGCGATCAGCGCTGTCTGCATGACGGATTCCCCCGATCATTTTGTTCAGTCTTCCATGGTGAGGAGCTCGGTGATGTCCTCAAATTTCATGCCGCGGCTGGCTTTCATCCAGATCACGTCGCCGGGGCGGACCTTCTCTTTGAGCAGGGCGGCGAGGGCCTCTTTTTCCTCCTCGTAATAGACCTCCGCCATGCCCGCCTCCCGCGCGCCCCGCGCGATCAGCCCCGCGAGCGGCCCTTGGCAGAACAGCAGGTCCGCCGCGGCCGCGGCCTCCCTGCCGGCCTCGAGGTGGCAACTCTCGGCCATGTCCCCGAGCTCGAGCATATCCCCGAGCACCGCGATCTTCCGCCCGCCGCGCGTCATCCCCGCGAGCGTATGCATGGCGGCCCGGACGGATTCCGGGTTCGCGTTGTAGCAGTCCTCAACGATGCGCACGCCGCGCCAATCGAGCATCTGCTGGCGCATCCCGGTCGCCTGAAATTCCATGAGCGCCTTTGCCGCACGCTCCGGCTCGACGCCGACGGCGACCCCGGCCGCCCAGCCCGCGAGCGCGTTGCTCACGTTATGGACGCCGATCGCCGGGATCACCGCGGGAAAGCGTCCCTCCCCCGTCACGATGGTGAAGGAGGCGCTGTCCGCCGAGGAGGCGATTCCCTCCGCGAAGATGTCGGCGGCGGGGTCCTGCGTGGAATAGAAAAGCGTATGGAACCGCGGGAACGAGAGCCCCCGCAGAAGGTCGCTGTCGCGGTTTAAGAGCAGCGTGCCGCCGGGGCGCAGACCCTCGAGGATCTCGAGCTTCGCCTTGAGGATATTCTCGCGCGAGCCGAGGTTCTCGATATGGCTGGCGCCGATGCAGGTGACGACGGCGACGTCCGGCTTCGCCGGGAGCGTCAGCTCGCGGATCTCCCCGGGCCGGACCATCCCGAACTCGAGGATCATGGCCTCATAGCTCTCGTCAAGCTCCAAGAGCGTCTTGGGCACGCCGACCTCGTTATTCAAATTATTTTCCGTCTTGAGCGTCTTATAGGTACTTTTGACGACCGCGGCGGCCATCTCGCGCGTCGTGGTCTTGCCCACGCTCCCGGTCACGGCGATCACTTTTGGATGAAACCGGCTCCGGTGCAGCCCGGCGATGTCTAAAAACGCCTGCCGGGTCGTTTTCACAAACAGGAGCTTGTCGGTGCCGTAATCGCCCGCCCGCTGCACAACGGCAAAGGCGGCCCCGTTCTCCATGGCTTTTTTCACGAAGGCGTGGCCGTCGAATTTTTTGCCGCAGAGCGCGACGAACAGCGCGCCCGGCCGCACGTCCCGGGAATCGGTGCAGATGTCGGTGATCCCGATGTCCGGAATCTCCGCCGCCGGGGCCGCCCCCGTCGCGGCGGCGATCTCCCTGAGATTTAATGGAAGCATGGCGGTCCCCCCTTTTTATTCTGTGGAATCCGCTCCTTCAGGAGCCGCTTCTATCAAAGCCGCGGGGTCTGTCGTCTGTTCGGGGCCGGCGGGCTTCGCGGAATCGGCGTCCATCTTTGCCAAAAGATCCCGCACGACCACGCGCTCGTCAAAATAGATGGTGCCGTAATCGAGCACCTGATAATCCTCGTGGCCCTTCCCGGCCAGTAACAGAATATCACCCGGACGCGAATTTTCCAAGGCCCATTTGATGGCCTTATAGCGGTCCGGCTCCACATAATATGGCGTCCCGGCGCCCTCGACGCCCTCGAGCGCCTCGCGGATGATCTCCTCCGGCTCTTCGTTGCGCGGATTGTCGCTGGTCAGGATGAAGAAGTCCGAATGTTCGGCGACGATCTTTGCCATCTTAGGCCGTTTTGTCTTGTCCCTCTGGCCCGCGCAGCCGAACAGGGTGACGAGACGGCTCTCGCCTTTATAAGCGCGGACGGACTCGAGGATTTTCTCGAGCGCGTCCGGATCGTGCGCATAGTCGCACAGGACGGTGAAGTCCCGTCCGGTCGGGATCACCTCGGCGCGGCCGCTGACGCCGCCGCTGCCGTTGAGCGCCTCCACCGTCTGATCGAAAGGGATTCCGGCGTTGAGCGCGGCCAAAGCGGCCAGCATGGAGTTGACGACGGAAAAATCGCCCGGCATCGCGAAGTTGACCCGGCCGATGAGCCCGCTGCCGACCAGCATATATTTGCAGCCGGTGGCGGAGAGACGG
>CAZAAR010000013.1:0-34588 GCA_964483415.1 uncultured Oscillospiraceae bacterium | reverse complement strand
TTTCTTACTCTTGAGAATTCAAGGGTTTCCTATGCTGTTCAATTTTCAAGGTCCCTCGCCGCCCCTTTTAAGGGACAACCGCCGCCCCCTTTTTTGGGGACAGCTCTGCAAGTATAGCATCGTAATCATTTGATGTCAAGATGTATTTTTCCAAAAAAGCGAAAAATATTCCGGTCAGTTTGCACAGAAACCGCCGGCGCCGGGGGGAATTTTCCCGCTGACCGTGCTTAAAAAGCGGGCGTGCTCAAAACAGCGTACTCTTCATGGCGAAAAACGCATAGAGAAACAGAAACGCCGCCAAAAACCCCAGAGCAATCAGGGCGCTGATCAGCTTGTCCTTGAGCTTCTTCTTATCAATTTTCAAAACGACCGCCTCCTTTTCGCGTTGGATTTATTATAGCGTATCCCCCCTCAAAAATCAAATTTCTTTCATTTTTTCCCCCGCCTTGATATAATATAAAGGAATAAATAGTATAAGGGAACGCGCTCCTATCACAAGAAAAACACGGGGAATTAAAAGGAAATTCACAAATTTTTCTCCGGAATCTGCTATGATAGCCATGTTCACACAGAGGAAACGGGAGGAATGGCAATGATCGAGGTACAGCATCTCGTCAAGCGGTACGGCCCGAAGCGCGCGCTCGACGACATCAGCTTCACGGTCCGCGACGGCGAGATCCTCGGCTTTCTGGGACCCAACGGCGCGGGCAAGTCGACGACGATGAACATCATCACGGGGTACGTCTCCGCGACCTCCGGGACCGTGACCGTCGACGGGCACGAGATCCTCGAGGAGCCGCTCGAGGCGAAACGCAAGCTCGGCTACCTGCCCGAGATGCCCCCGCTCTACGTCGACATGACGGTTGAGGAATACCTGAGCTTCGCGTTCGACCTCAAGAAGGTCAAGCTCCCGAAGCGGGAGCACCTTGAGGAGATCTGCGGGCTTGTGCGCATCGGCGACGTGCGGGGACGGGTGATCCGGCATCTCTCGAAGGGATACCGCCAGCGGGTCGGCATGGCGCAGGCGCTGCTCGGGAACCCGGACGTGCTCATTCTGGACGAGCCGACCGCCGGCCTCGATCCCAAGCAGATCATCGAGATCCGCGCGCTGATCCGCGAGCTCGGCGAGCACCACACCGTGATCCTCTCCTCGCATATCCTGCCGGAGGTGCAGGCCGTCTGCGACCGCGTCATCGTCATCAACAGGGGCCGGCTCGTCGCGGACGGCACGCCGGAGGAGCTCTCCCACGCCCTCTCCACCGACCACAAGCTGACGGTCCGCGCCGAGGGGCCGGAGGCCGGGATCCTCGCGGCGCTCAGCCGCCTGCGGCACATCGAAAAGGCGGTCTCCCTCGGCGAGCGCGAACCCGGCTGCTATGACTTCAACGTGGAGGCGGCCTCGGGATACGACATCCGGCGCGCGGTTTCCTCCGCGATTTTTGAGCACGGGTGGGCGCTGCTCGGGATGCGCGGCTCGGAGCTCTCGCTCGAAGATATTTTCTTACAGCTTACGGAAGATTCCACGGAAGGAGAGGATGCCTGATGGGCGCGATTTTGCGGCGCGAACTGAGCGCCTATTTCCGCGGCGCGGTCGGCTATGTGTACCTCGCGCTGTTCTACGCCTTCACCGGCGTGATCTATTTCATCATCGTTTACAGCGGGCTCTCCTCGACGATGTATCTCTTCGCCCATTCGTTCTACGTCAGCATGTATCTGGTGCCGCTCCTGACGATGCGGCTCTTGAGCGAGGACCGCAAGCTGCGCACCGACCAGCTCCTGCTTACGTCGCCGCTGCGCCTTTCGGAGCTTGTCGGGGGCAAATTCCTCGCGGCGTTTTTCATCTTCGCGCTCGGCATGGCCGTCACGCTCCCGGAGGCGGCGGTGATCTCCGCCTTCTCAAACTTCGACTGGCCGGTCTATTTCACGAGCCTGATCGGGATTTTGCTGCTGGGCGCGGCGAGCATCGCGGTCTGCATGCTCTTTTCCGCCCTGACGGAAAACCAGATCATCGCGGCCGCGCTCGGCTTTGTGACGATGCTGCTGCTCTCGATCCTTGACCAGTTCGCCTCGGTCTTCTCCTCCGAGGCCGTCAAAAACGCGCTGACGGGTCTGAGCTTCTACACCCGATTCTTCAACCTCACGGTCGGCGTGATCGATTTTTCCGACGTCTTCTTCTTCCTCTCGGTGACGGGCGTGTTCCTCTTTTTGACCGCCCGCGTCCTTGAGAAGCAGAGATGGAGCTGAAAGGGGGAGGCCGCATGAACGAAAAGAAAAAGAACCCCGCGGAGGAATCCCCGGAGGCGAAGACCGCCGGGCGGGAGATCCGCGCCGGAGAAATTCCCGCGGAGGGACCCTCCGCCGGGGAGACTTCCGTAGAAGAGACGTCCGCCGGGGAGACTTTCATAGAAGAAACGTCCGCCGGGGTGACTTCCGCAGAGGGACCCTCCGCCGGGGTGACTTCCGCAGAAGAGACGTCCGCCGGGGAGCGCACCGTCGGCGAGGCCCTCGATGAGATCGAAAAAAAGGTCGTCCTCGGCGCCGAGGAGCGCACCGAGGCGGACAGGGCCTCGGACGAGGCCGTGGCCTCGGCGCTCGATCTGCGCCTCGCCCAGAAGCGCCGCCGCAGGTTCGGCCTGATCGCGACGCTGATCACCGTGGGGGTCGTCGCGGCCGCCGTGGTGCTCAACATCCTTGTCGGCCTGCTCGCGGGCCGCTATCCGCTGAGCGTCGACCTCACCGCCGGCTCCCTTTACGGGATCTCGGACGAGACGGCCGACTATCTGAAGGGCCTCGACCGGGACGTCGCGATCCACGTGCTCGCGACCAGGGAGAGCCTCTCCTACTCCTACGACTACATGGACCTCGTGCAGGCCGGGAAGACGCTCGACGCCTTCGCGCAGAATTCGGGCCGGATCGCCGTCGATTATATCGATCTCGCGGCCAACCCGACCTTCGCCGCGAACTACCCGGACTATGCCTTAAAGGCCTACGACGTGATCTTCGAGAGCGCCGGCGGCGATACCGGCGGAAAGAACGTGGCCGTGCTCAATCTCTCGGAGATGTTCGACTACGTCTACGACGAAAACCAGAGCCTCGGCTCCTCCTCGCATGTCGAGCAGAGCGTGCTCAACGAGATCCTCTACGTGGTGAGCGGCGTGCGGCCGAAGATCGCCTTCATCGGCGGCTTCGGCGAGCTCGCGTCCGAGAGCCTCCAGTCCCTCCTGAAGGGCAACAACTATGAGGCCGTGCCGTGGAACCTCGTGACCGGGGAGGCCCCGGAGGGGGCCGGGCTCGCCGTCTGGTTCGGGCCGGAGAACGACCCGGACGAGGCAACGCTGCGCAAGCTCGACGCGTTTCTCGCCGCGGGCGGGAAACTCCTGCTCTTCACCGACCCCTACTGCGATAGCGCCAAGCAGCCCGTCCTCTCCGCGTTCCTCTCGGAATGGGGCCTCGCGGCGGTCGACGGCTTCGCCTTCGAGACGGATTCCTCCAGGATGGTCGGCACCACGCCGTACCTCCCGATCGTCGATTTTGACGACTCGGCGTATTCCTCCGGGCTTGAAAACTCCGGCACCTACGTCGCCTTCTACCTGCCGCGGCCGCTCGCCGTGCTCTTTGAGAGCAAGGGGGACGTCTCGGCTCACGCGCTGCTCTCGCTCTCCAACACCTCGGGCTACCACGACGCGAGCCTCATCAACAACTACACGGTCCAAAACGCCGACGTCGTCGGCGACGTGACGGTCGCGGCCGTGGGCGAAAACGCGGCGACCGGGGGCAAGGTCTTCCTGTTCGGCTCCACGCACTCGTTCGACGCCGATTTCCTCACGACGAGCGTCCTCTCCAACGCCGAGTATATCGTCGGCGTGCTCAATACTTTGGAGGAGCGCGTGGACGCCGTGACGATCGCGCCGAAGAACCTCTCTGGCGAGGCCAACACGATGACCGGCTCCGACATCGTCGTAAGCTCGGCCGTCTTCATCGCGCTGATCCCGCTTTGCGTGCTCGGGGCCGGCGCGTGGGTCCTGATCCGCCGCCACCGGATGTGAGGGGGACGCCGATGAAAAAACAGACGAAAACGTTAATTGCCGTCTTCGGCGCGCTGCTCCTGCTCTGCGGGGCGCTCGCCGCCCTGCTGCTGACGGGCCCCGGCGCGGATACGGAGGAACCTTTGGAATCCGGCCCGGAATCCGAAGCCATCCCGCTCGTCGAGCGGGAACTTTCCGAGCTTGTCTCCGTGTCCGTCGAGGGCGCGGGCGGGCTCTACGCGGTCGGCAATGGGGACGGCGTCTCGATTCCGGCGCTCGAGGGCCTCCCGGTCAACGCGGGGTCCCTCGCCTCCGCCGCGAAGTACGCGACCCATATGACCGCCCGGCGGGAGATCGACGCCTCGGCCGGGCTCGCCCAGTTCGGTCTTTCGGAGGGCTCCGGCCCGGTCGTCACGGTTAAATATGCCGACGGCGCCGAAATCAAGCTGCTTGTCGGCAATTCGGTCCCGGCGGCCTCCCCCTCGAGCAGCTACGTGCTCTTTGGCGGGAAGGTCTACACGATGTACAGCGCCCACCTCAAATATTTCCTGATGAAGCCCGCGGATTACCTCGATACGGACGTCACGCCCGCTGCCTACGACGCCGGAACCGGAAGCTATCTCTATGAGCTCGTCTCGATGACCGTGGGCGGCCGGCGGCCCGCCGCGCCCTTCAGCGTCCGCGCCGCCGGCGCGGATTCCCCGTCCCTTTTCACCGCGGACGTGATCTCCTCCGGCGGGGAAGATTACCCGATGGCCTCCGAGAGCTGCCTCGATCTGATCTACTCGCCCTTTGGCCTCAAAGCGACGGCCATCGTCTCCTATTTCTCCACCGAGGCGGACCTCGCCGCCTACGGGCTTGACGACCCGTGGGCGACCGTCGACGTGAACGCGACCTACCTCGGCGACGGCGCGGAGGAGGAAAAACCGGTGCATTTTAAGCTCCTCGCCTCCGGGCCCGACGCCGCCGGCCGCGTCTGCGTGATGCTCGAGGGGATCCCGGTCATCTACGCGATCGAGGAGCCGGTCGGCGATTCGTGGTACTGCGCCGATTACCGGGACTACATCAGCCCCTATCTGCTGATGCCCTCGGTCTCCGACGTGGAGGAGCTTTCGCTGGAGACGCCGCGGGGGGATTTCACCTTCGGCATCGAGCACGGCGAGACCGGCTCCTTCCTCGCGGCGAACGCCCGCTCCTCCTACCCGGGCGCGCCCTCCGCCGCCTCCCTCTCCGGCGCGGAGGCCTTCGCCTCCTTCTATGAGACGCTGGTCGGCGCCAAGCACGACGGCTGGGCCGAGGTCCCCGCGGGCACGGCGCTCCGGTCCGTTTTGAAGGTGACGTTTCGCTACGCGGACGGCGAGGACACGGTCGAGTTTTTTGAGGGCCCGGCCCGCCAGAACTATGTGGGCGTCAACGGGAACGTGCGGTTCGTCATCCGGAGCTCCTACGCGGAATCGGCGGTCGCCGCCGCGGCGGCCCTGATGTGCGGCGGAACCTCGGGCGCCTCTTGAAAAAAGTATTGACAAAGCGTTTCCCTATATAATATAATATTACTCGTCCCTGTGATGGGACGGCATATGGCGGCATAGCTCAGTTGGCTAGAGCATTCGGTTCATACCCGAAGTGTCGATGGTTCAAGTCCATTTGCCGCTACCAGGCCCGTTGGTCAAGCGGTTAAGACACGGCCCTTTCACGGCTGTAACGTGGGTTCGATTCCCGCACGGGTCACCAAAGAACGCGGTTAAGCAATGCTTAACCGCGTTCTTTTCATAGGGGCTTCGCCCCCTCTTGACGTCGCTTTTCTCCGCCTTCGGCTCTAAAAACTTCCTGCGACTCCCGAAGGGGAGGCGCGCCGATACAAAGCGGCGCACGTTTTCCGCTTCGCTCTAAAAACCTTTTATCCGTCTTCCCCGCCGAGGTCCCGCAGCGCCGCGCGCACCGCCTCGATGACAAAGGCGGAAAACGTGCATTCTTGCCCCAAAATGGCGGCCTCCACCCGCTCGATAACGTCGTTGGGAAAACGGATCGTTTTGTTGGTGGTGGCCGGTATCCGGGGAATCTGGAATTTGCTCACAAAATCACTCCTGCATTGCGACTTACTCTATTTATTGTATTACATCCGTCCCGCGATATGTGCATTGCAAACGTATTGCATAATTCAAAAGGAGCTGATATACTTTTGTTGAGGTGATGCAAAATGGATTTTGAAGTCGCCTTTGAGCGCTTCATCAACAGAAAAGAATATGACGCGGCGGAAAGCGCTCTTTTTTCTATGATCCGGATCGCCTTTCGGGCGGGGTGGCTGGCCGCGGGAGGGGATCCCTACGCCCCGCAGCCGGCAATGCCACCTGCGCCGTCTCAACCGGAGGAGGGGCCGGGGCCGCCCTCGGGGGGCCTTGCGGACGGGAACAATGAGCGCGGCTGATCTTTACAAACAAATCAAGGCAAAAAAGGCGTCCTGAAAATCAGGACGCCTTTTTTTGCCCGCCCGTTTCCGCCCGCCTCGCGTAAAAAAATCCTTAAAAATTCCCGTCAGAATTCACATTTTGTTTATCAAACTTTTTCCTCGCTGCGATATAATGCTTGCAGAAAGCGAGGGATAACAATCATGTGGCAAAGATCGAGACTCAAGGAGGAGGCGAGGCGGGTTCTCCGCCGGAATTACTGGATGCCGCTTCTGGTCACCTTTGTGTTCGGCCTGATCGCCGGCGGGAGCGGCGGGTTTTTCTCCGGGGCCTATAACAGCGCCTCGGCCCACGGCCTCTTCGACGGCGCCGCCTTTTCCTCCGAAACGGCGGGGGCCGGCATCGGCGCCTTCCGGTCGTTTTTGGAGCAGTTCGGCGATAACGTCGAGCGGTATTTTGAGCATCCGGCCGTGCTCATCTCGGTGATCCTGATGGTCACGCTGGGGATCGTCGCCGCGATGGCCGTCTCCTACGCGTATTCGGCCTTTGTCGTCCTGCCGCTGCAGGTCGGGATGCGCCGCTACTTTATGGAGAACCGCGGCTTCCGCTCCGGGTTCGGGCGCCTGTTCTGGGCGTTCGGCCACGGCAGCTACCTGCATATCGTGAAGGTCACGTTCATCATGGAGCTGAAGCTCTTTCTCTGGTCGCTGCTCTTTATCATTCCGGGCATCGTCAAATCCTATGAGTATTATATGATCCCCTATATACTCTCTGAAAACCCGAATATCCCGATGGACCGCGCGTTTGAGCTCTCCCGCCGCATGACGCAGGGTGAAAAATGGAGGATCTTCGTGATGGAGCTCTCCTTCATCGGCTGGTATCTGCTGAGCGCTTTCACCTGCGGCCTCGGCATCTACTTCCTGATGCCCTATCTCGAGGCCTCGCGGGCCGAGCTCTACGAGGTGATGCGCGAGAAGGCCCACGGCCTCGGTTTCTCCGATTTTAACGAGCTGCCGGGCTTCTCGCCCAACCAGTACTGAGCCGGCTTGGCTCCGGCGCGGGCATAACCGATTCACCCGGGCCTCCGGCAGAACGGGGCGGTGCGGGGCCCACGGCCTCGGTTTCTCCGATTTTAACGAGCTGCCGGGCTTCTCGCCCAACCAGTACTGAGCCGGCTTGGCTCCGGCGCGGGCATAACCGATCCGCCCGGGCCTCCGGTAAAACGGGGCGGTGCGGGTATAAAAACAGACCTTCCATCGAGGACCCCCCTCTTCCCCCCCAACTAAAAAATGAGCACCGCCGGACGGCGGTGCTCATTTTTGATTGCTTCGTTTTATGGGGAGGCGGGTTCCTTCGCCCGCTTTTTCTTCCCGGCGAGCAGCGAACCCGCGAGGATCAGCAGGATGCCGACGGCGGAGGCGGCGCCCACCGGCTCGTGCATGACGGCGACGGAGATCAGCACCGCCATCACCGGCCCGGAGTAGAGATAGAGGCCGGAGGTCAGGATGCCGAGGTTTCGCACCGCGACGTTCCAGAGGATGTAGCAGAGCATCGAGCATAACAGCGAGAGGTGCGCGAAGGATAAGAGGTTGTCCGGCCGCAGGAAGCGCTCCGCCCCGATCCGGAACTCCGTGAACGGCAGCAGCGGAAGCATGAACGCGATGCCCCAGAAGAACGTCCTGCGGATCAGCGCGATCCCGGGGTAGCCCTCGGCGCCGATCTTGCGGTTGAGCAGGCTGTAAAACGCCCACGAAAACGCGCAGCCGATCGCCAAAAGGTCCCCGACCGGGTGAAAGGCCATCGCGCCGCTGCTCTCCACCGTGATCGTCACGGTCCCGGCGAGCGCCATCAGGCAGCCCGCCACGAACGGCGGCGTAAAGGTCTTTTCCTTATAAAAGATCCGGTTGAGCACCGCGATGATGAGCCCGCAGACGCTCATGAGCACGCCGACGTTTGAGACGGTCGTCAGCGTGAGGGCGGTATTCTGGAAGAAATAGTAGGCGGTGACGCCGGTGATGCCGAGGCCCATCGGCAGAAGCTCCTTCTTCCAGCCGCGAAACGGGATTCCGCGCGGCGCGATCAGGAAAAGCAGCGGGTAGGCGAAGACGAAGCGGTAAAACGAGAGCTCCATCGGCGTGAAATCCTCGAGCAGCACCTTCGACGAGAGGTAGGAGGTGTTCCAGAAGAGCATCGCGGCGCCCGCGCAGAGGTGGCCCAGCCACCTGCTTCCCCGGAAATCGGGTTTATTCGACATGGACGGAGTAGTTGGGCGCTTCTTTGGTGATATAGATGTCGTGCGGGTGGCTCTCGCGCAGGCCGGCGTTGGTGATGCGCACGAACTGTGCCCTCTCCTGCAGCTCGGCGATCGTGCGGCAGCCGCAGTAGCCCATGCCGGCGCGCAGCCCCCCGAGCATCTGATAGACCGCCTCGGAGACCGTGCCTTTATACGGCACGCGGCCCTCGACGCCCTCCGGCACCAGCTTCTTGCTGTCCTCCTGGAAATAGCGGTCCTTGCTGCCCTTCGCCATCGAGGCAAGGCTCCCCATCCCGCGGTAGACCTTGAAGTTGCGGCCCTGATAGATCTCCATCTCGCCGGGCGCCTCCTCGCAGCCGGCCAGCATCGAGCCGAGCATGACGGCGCTGCCGCCGGCCGCGAGCGCCTTGACGATGTCCCCGGAATACTTGATGCCGCCGTCGGCGATGACCGGAATGCCGTGTCTCTGCGCGGCGCAGGCGGCGTCGTAGATCGCGGTGATCTGCGGCACGCCGATGCCCGCGACCACGCGGGTCGTGCAGATGGAGCCCGGCCCGATGCCGACCTTGATCGCGTCGGCCCCGGCCTTGATGAGGTCCTCGGCGGCCTGTGCGGTCGCGACGTTTCCGGCGATCAGGGCGACCTCGGGGAACGCGGATTTGACCATCTCGACGCAGCGGATGATGCCCGCGCTGTGGCCATGGGCGGAATCGAGCACGAGCACGTCGACCGCGGCGTCCACAAGCGCCTGCGCGCGTTCGAGCACGTTCTCCGTGACGCCGAGCGCGGCGCCGCAGAGCAGCCTGTCGCTCTTATCCCGGGAGGAATTCGGGTAGCGGACCGCTTTTTCGATGTCCTTGATCGTGATGAGGCCCTTGAGCTTGCCCTCTTTGTTGATGAGCGGCAGTTTTTCGATCTTATATGTGCGCAGAATCTCCTGCGCCTGTTTGAGTGTGGTGCCGACCGGGGCGGTGATCAGGTGGTCCTTGGTCATGACCTCGCTGATTTTGACGTTGAAGTCGGTCAGGAAGCGCATGTCGCGGTTCGTGATGATGCCGACGAGATACCCTTTTTCGTCGCAGATCGGCACGCCGCTGATGCGGTATTTCGCCATCAGCTCGTCGGCGTCGGCGGCGAGATGCTCCGGGGAGAGAAAGAACGGGTTGACGATCACGCCGTTTTCCGAGCGCTTGACCTTGTCGATCTCGTCGGCCTGATGCTCGATCGTCATGTTTTTATGAATGATGCCGACGCCGCCCTCTCTCGCAATGGCGATCGCCATCGCGGACTCGGTGACCGTGTCCATCGCCGCGGTCATGACCGGCGCGTTGAGCTTGATGTCGCGGGCGAGCGTCGTCGTGATATCGACCTCTTTGGGCAGCACGTCGGACTTGGCCGGGATCAGCAGCACGTCGTCGAACGTCAGCCCCTCTTTTACGAATTTATCTTTTACGTTCAGCATAAGATTCCCCTTTTTATCTGAAATTGTGGAAAAGCGGCCCCCGGGTCTATATTTATGTTATTCTAACATTTCGTTTTTCTTTTTGCAAGAAGGAAGTCCTTTTTGTTTCCGGTTTTGCAGGATGAAATTTTTCTCTCCCGGCGGGAGTCCCTTCGGCCTTTTGCCTTTTCAAAAATAGGAACATATGTTCTTATCAAAAGAGGCCGGGCGGCGCTTTCTCCGCGGACGGCCGAAGTTTTCCCGGCGGCGGGACAAAAAACGGGGCGGGTCCGACGCCCGCCCCGAAAAACCTCTGTCTTTCCCGCTTATTTGATGAGATCCGTGCCGATATACCCGCGCAGCGCCTCGGGGACCGTGACGGTGCCGTCGGCGTTCTGGTAATTTTCAAGAATGGCGGCGGTGGTCCTGCCGATGGCGAGGCCGGAGCCGTTGAGCGTGTGCACGAAGACCGGTTTGTCGTTCGGGCCGCCCTTGCAGCGGATCGAGGCGCGCCGCGCCTGAAAATCCTCAAAGTTGGAGCAGCTCGAGATCTCGACGTACTTGCCGTAGGAGGGCATCCAGACCTCGATGTCGTAGGTCTTCGCGCTTGAGAAGGTGACGTCGCCGCTGCTGAGGAGGACGATCCGGTACGGCAGGCCGAGCCCCTGCAAAGCGAGCTCCGCCTCGCGGGTCAGGTCCTCGAGGTCCTCATAGGAGTTGTCCGGGTCGGCGAATTTGACGAGCTCGACTTTATTAAACTGGTGCTGGCGGATGAGTCCCCTCGTATCCCGGCCCGCGCTGCCGGCTTCCCCGCGGAAGCAGGCGGAATAGGCGCAGTATTTGATCGGCAGGCGGCCGCGGTCGAGGATCTCGTCCCGGTACAGGTTCGTGACCGGCACTTCGGCGGTCGGGATCAGGTAGAGGTCCTCGCCCTCGATCTTATACATATCCTCAACAAATTTCGGGAGCTGGCCGGTGCCGGTCATCGAGGCCGTATTGGCCATATAGGGCGGGAAGACCTCGGTGTAGCCGTTCGCGGAGTGGAAATCCAGATAATAATTCATGATCGCGCGCTCGAGCTTCGCGCCGAAGCCGCGGTAAAAGTGGAAACGCGCGCCGGTGACCTTCGCCGCGCGTTCCGGGTCGAGGATGTCGAGCGCGGAGCCGAGATCCCAATGCGCCTTCGGCTCGAAATCGAACCGCCGCGGCTCCCCCCAGCGGCGCACCTCCACGTTGTCGCGGTCGTCGCGGCCGTAGGGGACGCTCTCGTGCGGGATGTTCGGGATGCGCAGGATGATCTCCCGCTGCTTCTCCTCAAGCCCGGAGAGCCGGTTGCCCAGCTCCCTCGCCTCATCCGCAAGCGTTTTCATCTCGGCCATGATGCCGGAGACGTCCTCCCCGCTCTGCTTTAAGACCGGGATCTGCTTGCTCGCGCGGTTTTGTTCGGCCTTGATCTCGTCGACCTGCGTGTTGATCTTCCTGCGTTCCGCGTCGATCGCAAGGATCTCGTCGACGTCGGCGTCCATATCCTTGTTTCTTCTCTTGCAGGCGTTTTTTACCTTGTCCGGATTTTCTCTGATAAAACGAATATCCAGCATGCTTCTTTTCTCCTTATGTCATTGAAAGATTTTTCGGTTGGCCAAACGCTCGCAGATCTCCGCGAGCTCCTGTTTATTATAAAACGGGATCTCGAGCACGCCGCCCTTTTTGCCCTCCGTGATCTTGACCGGGCGGCCCGTCTCCTGCGTCAGGGCGATCTCCATTTCCTTATACCAGCTATTTTTGGGGAACGCGGCGGGGGCCTGTTTCGGGGGTTTTTCCTTCTTGGAGGCCAGTTTTTCCGCCTCCCGCACCGAGAGCCCCTCCGAAACGATCCGTTTGGCGAGCGCGGAGCGGTTTTTCTCCTCCGCCGAGAGGATCGCCTTGGCGTGGCCGGCGCTGAGATCGCCCGTCTCCACGAGCTTTACGATCTCCCCCGGCAGCGAGAGCAGGCGCAGGGCGTTGGTGACGGCCGGCCGGGATTTCCCGACGGCGTCGGCGATCTGCTCCTGCGTCAGGTTGTATTTTTCGGTCAACTGCTGGAAGCCCCTCGCCTCCTCGATCGCGTTTAAGTCCTCGCGCTGTAAGTTTTCGACCAGCGTCACCTGCGCGGCCTCGGCCTCGCTGAGCTCCCGCACGACCGCGGGCACCTCGGAGAGCCCGGCCATCCTTGCGGCCCGCCATCTGCGCTCGCCGGCGACGATCCGGTACATGCCGCTCGCGGTCGGCCGGATCAGGAGCGGCTGCAGAACGCCGTGGGCCTCGATGGATCGCGCAAGCTCCGCGAGCGAGTCCTCGTTAAAATCCTTTCTGGGTTGGGAGAGATCCGGCTCAATCTCCGAGATCCGGATCCTGCCGACGCTGCCCGTCTCCGAGCCGGTGTCGGTAAACAGGGCGTCAAGCCCTTTACCGAGCCCGCCTTTTCGCTTTTCCAAGTCTACCCCTCCGTTCTGTTTTTCTCAAGAATCTCGTCGGCCAGCGCGAGATAGGACTGCGCGCCCTTCGACGCCTGATCGTAATACAGCACCGGCGCGCCGAAGCTCGGCGACTCCGAGATCCGGACGTTTCGCGGAATGATCGTGCGAAAGATCTTCTGAGGGAAAAACTTTTTGACCTCGTCCACGACCTGCACGGTCAGGTTGAGCCGGCCGTCGTACATCGTGAGTAGCACACCCTCTAGGTCGATTGTGGCGTTATAAAGCCGTTTGACCTGCCGGACCGTCGCCATCAGTTGCGAGAGACCTTCCAGCGCGTAGTATTCGCACTGGATCGGCACAAGGATCGTGTCGCAGGCGGCGAGCCCGTTGATCGTGAGGAGGCCGAGGGAGGGCGGGCAGTCGATGCAGACGTAATCGTAGCGCCCCTTGATGGGCGCGAGCGCCTCGCGCAGCTTCATCGCGCGGTTTTCCATCTCGACAAGCTCGATCTCGGCGCCCGCGAGGTTGATGCTCGAGGGAATCAGATCGAGGTTCTGGAATTTTGTTCGGGTGACCGCCTGTTCCGCCGTGCAGGAGCCCGTGAAGAGGTCATAGATAGTATGCTTCATTTCGCGCTTGTTGATACCGACCCCGGAGGTCGCGTTGCCCTGCGGGTCGGAATCCACAAGCAGCACCCTGCCCGGGCAGCGGTAGGCCAGCGACGCGGAGAGGTTCACCGCGGTGGTGGTCTTCCCGACTCCGCCCTTCTGGTTGGCGAAAGCGATGGTTTTTCCCATTTGATCCTCCGAAAATTTCCGTATGATAGTTAGATTATATCATATACGCGCTTTTTTTCAATCTGAAACGGGAAATTTGCCGCGCTTTTGTAAAAAAGGCCGTGGAAGGTTCCACGTGGAACCCCGCGGCCGGACTTTTTCGGATCTCTTGGTTTTGAAAATGTTCCACGTGGAACAGGGGCGGACGCCCGGCCGCAAGGGGATCGAGAACGGATTGCCCCGTCGCAAGTTGCTTGGGAACCGAACGCCCGGCCACATGCCGGCCACATGCCGGCCGCAAGGGGTCGCCTCCGCGTTAAGCCCCCGTCTGCTTCGCGGCGGACCGCTCGCCTCTCTGCACCGCCGCGCTGAAATTCTCAAGCCTTCCGCGCATCAAAAAACGCCCGGCGGCCCCTATAAAAAGCCGCCGAAGCATTTTTGGCAAGGCAGAGCCATAACTTAGCTCATTTTCCGGCGTTTTTGCCGTAGCCGGCGTCGTTGAGCAGGTCGGCCAAACGGCTCATGCGCTCGGAGATCAGCTCATCGTCCCGGGAGAGCGCGTCCGCAAACAGGCGGATATCCGTGTCGAGCATCGGGTTTTGGTCGCAGACCTCCACGGTCATGGCGCTCCCCTGCAGGCCGATCCTCGCGATCCGCGGATTTTTTTCGTCATAGAGCTTCGGGAAGCGGTAGGCCTCGGCGAGGAAAGTCTTTGCCTCCGTGATGAGCAGCGCGAGGTCGAGCACGCGGTGGATCGGCAGTTCTTCCGATTGGCGCGACCAGCGTTCCCCGCTCTTGCGCCAGACCTTTGCCGAAATATCGACGGTTCCCCGGTCATTCCACTGCGCGAGGCCGAGCGACAGGCCCTTCGCCTCCGAGTTCCCCGCGCCGCGGCCGTCCACCTCGTCGTAATCCGGGCAGAGAAACACCGGCTTGTGTTTCAAATCAACCGGAATCTCCATATCGTTTCCTCCTAACATTCAGTAAATTACTTATATAGTATACTACTAAATGCCGGGATCGTCAACGATTCCCAGTCCGTTTTTCTTTTATTTTTGATTGGCTGTCATTTTCTTACTTTTTATGGGAAACGGCGCTCGTTTTCGAGCCCCGCCGCGGGTTTTCGCGCGGAAATGGGTTCGGTAAAAGCCGCGCGGATAAACGCGCTGCCAAGGACGACGTTTTGGGGAGCAGCGGCGTCCCGCGAGCACGGCGAAACTTTCCAAGGGATTTTTTGAGCACGGCGGCGCGCCCCCGCCCGAAACTTTTGCCCCCGGGCATAAAATATGGTATAATTTCCAATGAATGATTGGACCCTATCGGAAGACGCGGGGCCTCGGCCGTCCGCGAAAGGAGAATTTTATGAACCTGTTTTCCCACAAGCTGCGCACCTCCGGGGCGCAGTCCATGACAAAGATTACGGCGCCCATCCTCACCGATCTCCGGGAGAGCGGCGTCGGCGAGGGCATTGCCGTCGTCTGGTCGCCGCACACGACCGCCGGCGTCACCGTCAACGAAAACGCCGATCCCGACGTGGCG
This sequence comes from uncultured Oscillospiraceae bacterium, assembly GCA_964483415.1. Taxonomy (GTDB): domain Bacteria; phylum Bacillota; class Clostridia; order Oscillospirales; family Ruminococcaceae; genus UMGS1668. Next base: position 19,692 of record CAZAAR010000013.1, on the reverse strand, counting down.
CGCGATCTGCTTTACGGCCTCGAAAAGGCCTTCCCTTCGCGGGACCCGAACTACCGCCACGCGGAGGGCAATTCCCACGCGCACATCAAAGCCACGCTCTCCGGTCCCTCTCAGGTCCTGATCGTCGCGGGCGGCAAGCTGCTGCTCGGCACTTGGCAGGACGTCTATTTCTGCGAGTTCGACGGTCCGCGCGACCGGACCTACTATGTAAAAATCGTCGCCGGATGATTTTTGCCCACACAAAAGGGCCGCTCGGGAGAAGCGGCCCTTTTGTGTTTCAGGGGAATGTGTCTGATATCACTGCAGGCGCGTATGCGGAAACACGCCGTCACAGTCTTAAATGTTCAGACGCCGGTGCGGTTCCCCGCGATCGCGGCGCTTTTGGGCGCGCTTACGGCCCCCTCCTCCGGCACCCGGATGGTGTAGCAGAGGTAGCCGTCCTCCTTCGTCATCGTGCTCACGGCCTCGATGCCCACGGATTTCATCACTTCGACGGCGTGCTCAATCGTGTTCTGAAAGATGCGCACGTCCCGGATCAGATATCTGGTCTGGGAGGAGGGGCGCCTCTCCTTTTGGCACTTTAAGATCGCGTCCACATAGCTTTCCGCCTCCTGTACGCTCAGCGAGGCCCGGACCATGTGATCCGCCGCCCGCATCTGGCCCGTCTCGTCCGGGAGCCGGAGCAGGGCTCTCGCGTGCCGCTCCGTCAGCCCCCCGGAGCGGATCTTGGCTTTCACGCCCTCCGGCAGGCGGAGCAGGCGCAGCTTGTTGGACAGGGTCGAGGGGGCGAGGCCCAGCTTCCGGGCGGCCTCCTCCTGCCGGACGCCCCAGATGCCGATCAGCTCGGAGATGCCCTCCGCCGCTTCAAAGAGGTCAAGGTCGGAGCGCTGCAGATTCTCCGTCAGCGCCCAGAGCGCTGCCTCGCGGTCGCTTAACTCATAGACGATCGCGGCGATCTGTTTTTCCCCGATGGAGGCCGCGGCCCGCAGTCGGCGCTCCCCGACGATCAGCTCGTAATCGGAGGCCGTTTTCCGCACCGCGATCGGCTGGATCAGCCCGTTTTCCCGAATACTCTCCGCAAGGGAGGCGATCTCCGCGGGGTCAAAGCTTTTTCGCGGCTGGGCGGGATTCGGATGCACTTGATCGACAGGCACGAAAACAACCCTGTTCTGTTTTTTCCGAAAGTCCAACATGCCCAAAGCATCGCCTCCCTTACACCGAGAAGCATACCATGGCTTTCCAAAAATTTCCATAAGAATCCGTCGCAAAAAAACCGCCGTTTCCGGCTTCTCCGGCAGAAAATCTGTCCCCGGAGGCGGGAAAAGGCGTTTTTATAAGGAAAAGAGTCTCACTTTGCGAAACTTTTTTGTTGCGCGGAAAAGCCCGCGCGCATATACTGTTAGGTTTTTTCAGCGCGGGCAAGTTCGCCGTCACAGTGGCTGTTTCGCGATTTTCGCCGAGCAGCGGGGGTACATGTCCGGCGTGGCGGCAGCCTTCCGGATTACGACGAGCGTCCGGCCGTCTCCGCTGGGCAGGCGGTAGCCCGCCCGCTCCGGCTCCCCGCCGCCGAGCAGCCGGATCGCCTTCTCCGCGGCGGCGGTCTCCGCATCCGGCTCCGGCCCCTTCATGGCGGCAAACGTCCCGCCCGGCTTCACAAGCGGCAGGCAGTACTCGGCGAGCACGTTCATGCCCGCGACCGCCCGCGCGGTGACAAGGTCGAACCGCTCCCGGAGCTGCGGGTCCCTGCCGGCGTCCTCGGCGCGCAGATGCAGGCATTCCGCCTCGAATCCGAGACGCTCGGACAGCGCCCCCAGAAACGTGACGCGTTTGCCCAGGCCGTCGATCAGCGTCAGGCGCAGATCCGGCCGCGCGATCTTCAGCACCGCGCCCGGAAAGCCCGCCCCGGCGCCCACATCCGCGAGCCTCGCGCCCCGCGGCGGGCCGGCGTAGCGAAGCACCAAGAGCGAATCGAGGAAATGCTTGACGGCGATGCCCTCGTCGTCGGTGATGGCGGTGAGGTTCATCTTTTCGTTCCACTCTTTGAGCATAGAGGCGTAGGCCTCGAGCAAGGCGAGCTGTTCCTCGCTGAGCGATAGGCCGTATTCGGGCAGCAGGGGCCTCAAAATCTCTGTAATCATCTTTTCCTCCGGGCGTTTTTCGGGGAATAAAGTCGGTAAGGCGGCGGCGCGGCGGCTGCCCTCCGAACGTTTTTCGGGGCAAGACCGGCTGGGCGGGGATTTCCCCCATGCCTTGAGCACGGCTCGCGCCGGTTGTCTTAAAATAGGGTGAAAAAAGCGGTTTTCGGTCCGCGGCGACGCCGTGGCCATATCGAAGCTTCTGCCCTCCGGGCGTTTTTCGGGGCAAGACCGGCTGGGCGGGGATTTCCCCCGGCTCTTGAGCACGGCCTCATCCAAAATCATCTCTGGAGCCAGATCAGCAGCACCGAGATGTCCGCCGGGTTGACGCCGGAGATGCGCGACGCCTGCCCGATGCTCAGCGGACGGACGCGGCCGAGCTTCTCCTGCGCCTCGAGGCGCAGGCCCCTGATCGTTTTATAGTCGATGCCCTCCGGGAGCCTGCGCTCCTCGAGCCGGCGCATCTGCTCAACCTGCAAAAGTTCCTTTTTCATGTAGCCCTCGTACTTGATCTCGATCTCCGCCTGCTCGACGACGGCCCTCGGCAGCGCCGGGCGGCCCGGGTCGAACGGGGCAAGGTCCGCGTAGGAGACCTGCGGCCGGCGCAAGAGCTCGCCGAGCCTCGTACCGGCGGCGATCGGGGAGGTGCCTTTCGCCTCGAGCATCGCGTTCAGCTCCGGCGTCGGCGGAATCGAATGCTCGGCAAGGCGCGCAAGCTCCTCGTCGCGCAGACGCTTCTTTTCCAGAAAACGCATGTAGCGTTCTTCACTAATAAGACCGATCTCGTGGCCGAGCGGCGTCAGGCGCATGTCGGCGTTGTCCTGCCGGAGCAGCAGCCGGTACTCGGAGCGCGAGGTCATCATGCGGTAGGGGTCCATGACGCCCTTGGTGACGAGGTCGTCGATCAGCGTACCGATGTAGGAGCTCGCGCGCGAAAGGACGATGGGATCGAGCCCCCTGACGGCGCGGGCCGCGTTGACCCCGGCCACGAGCCCCTGCGCGGCGGCCTCCTCGTAGCCGGAGGTGCCGTTGAACTGCCCCGCCCCGTAGAGCCCGCGCACCGAGATAAATTCGAGCGACGGCTTGAGGTCGAGCGAGTCGCAGCAGTCGTATTCGATGGCGTAGGCGTTGCGCATGACCTTGACGTGCTCAAATCCCCGCACCGAGTGATAGATGGCGAGCTGCACGTCCTCCGGCAGCGACGAGCTCATGCCCTGGAGGTACATCTCCTCGGTGGAGAGGCCCATCGGCTCGACAAAGACCTGATGGCGCTCCTTGTCCGGGAAGCGCATGATCTTATCCTCGATGCTCGGGCAGTAGCGCGGGCCGATGCCCTCGATTTTTCCGGAATAGAGCGGCGAGCGGCCGATGTTGTCGCGGATGATCTGATGGGTTTTTTCGTTCGTGTAGGCGATATGGCAAACCTCTTTATTGACGAGCGTCCCGGTCGTCTCGAAGGAAAAGGGCACGACCTCCTCGTCGCCGGGCTGCTCCTCGAGCTTTGAAAAATCGATGCTCGATTTGAGCACGCGCGCGGGCGTCCCGGTCTTGAAGCGGCGCAGCGGCACGCCGAGCGCCCTCAGGCTCGCGGAGAGCTCGTCCGCCGGGCGGCAGTTGTCGGGCCCGCTCTGCCATTTGCGGTCGCCGACATAGATGATCCCTTTAAGGTAGGTGCCGGTACAGAGGATGACGTTCGGCACCTCATAGAACGCGCCGAGGTGTGTGAGCACGCCGGAGACGCCTCCCCTGCCGTCGCCGCGGATCTCGACGACCTCCGCCTGTTTGATGTCCAAGCCGGACTGACGCTCGAGCGCGCCCTTCATCAGCAGGTGGTAGGCGTCGCGGTCCTCCTGGGCGCGCAGGCTGTGGACGGCCGGCCCCTTGCCGAGGTTGAGCATACGGCCCTGAATCAGCGTTTGGTCCGCCGCCCTGCCCATCTCGCCGCCGAGCGCGTCGATCTCCCGCACCAGATGGCCTTTCGCGGTGCCGCCGATCGAGGGGTTGCAGGGCATGTTGGCGATCTGGTCGAGCATCAGCGTAAAGATCACCGTCCGCGCGCCGAGCCGCGCCGCCGCGAGCGCGGCCTCGATCCCCGCATGGCCCGCGCCGATCACGGCGACGTCGTAGCTTCCGGCACAATAGGTTTCCATGTTCTTCCACCTCGAATCCGATGAAAAATCAGTAAAAATAAAATAAAAATCGTCCGCCGCCATTGAGAAATTCCGGCGAAAAATAAGGTTCCGGCCGAAACCCGGCGGGGGATTTTTTCAAAAAGACTTTCCTTTTCTCCGGAGGCAGCCGGCATCCGGCAGTCCCGGGCGCCCGAGTCTTTATTCCGCCGTCTTCCGACGGTCTGCCTCCGTTTATTGTTTGAAACGGCGAACCCGTTTTGCGTTGTTTATTATTTGCCGACATCAAAACCAGTTTTGCGTTGTTTATTATTTGCCGACATCAAAACCAGTTTTGTGTTGTTTGTCACTTACCAACAGCAAAACCTGTTTTGCGTTGTTTATTATTTGCCGACGCAAAACGTAGAGAATACCTCGTCGATCACGGCGTCGGAGGCCCGCTCGCCGGTCAGCTCAAAAAGGCAGTCGAGCGCCGCCTCCACGCAGACGCTGACCGCGTCGAGCGTCATGCCGGAGCCGAGCGCGGCTTCGGCGTCGGCGATCGCGGCGGCCGCGCGCCGCACGCAGTCGAGCTGGCGCTCGTTTGCCATCGCGGGCGCGGCGGGGTCGAAGTCGCAGGCCCCGAGCACGTCCTCGAGCACGGCGCGGAACCGTTCCATGCCCGCGCCGGACTCCGCCGAGATCGTCACGCAGCGCGCGGCCTTGGCCTCGATTTGCGCGGCGTCGGCCTTTTGCTCAAGGTCGGATTTATTGACGACGGCAAGGGAGGGCCGCAGGCGGAGCTCGTCCAGGAGGCGCAGATCCTCGGCGTCGAGCGCCCGGCTCGAGTCGAACACCGCGATCAACAGGTCGCAGCGCGCGATCTCGGTGTTCGCGAGGTCCACGCCGATGCGCTCGACCGGGTCCGCAGTCTCCCGCAGGCCCGCCGTGTCGAGCAGGCGCACCGGGATCGCGCCGATGAGCACCGATTCCTCCACGACGTCGCGCGTGGTGCCCGCGACCTCCGTGACGATGCTGCGGCTGTGGCCGGAGAGCAGGTTCATGATCGTGGATTTTCCGACGTTGGGCTTGCCGGCGATCACGACCGCCGCGCCCTCCCGGACCATCCTGCCGGTGTCGTAGCCCGCGATCAGCCTTTGGAGCGCGATGTCCGAACCCCCGAGCACCGCGCGGATGTTTTCGGCGGAGAGCGCGGGCACATCCTCCTCGGGGTAGTCCGCCCACGCGGCGAAATGCCCCTGCAAGGCCAAAAGCCCGTCCCGCACTGAAGCGATCTCCCGGTAGAGGCTGCCGTCCATCATGGCGAGGGCGGCCTTTCCGGCCTCGGCGGAGCGGGCGGAGACCATGGCGGCGACGGCCTCGGCCTCGTCGAGGGAGAGCTTGCCGTTCAAAAAGGCCCGCTTGGTAAACTCACCGGGCCCGGCCGGAGACGCGCCGGCCGCGAGCGCCGCGCGCAGCACCCGTTTGAGCACGGCCGGGCTCCCGTGGCAGGAGAACTCGACCGTGTCCTCGCCGGTGTAGCTTTTCGGCGCACGAAACACCGTCGCGACGGCCTCGTCGATCTCGCCCTCGGCGTCGAAGACGCGCCCGAAGGCGCAGGCGTAGCCCCGCATCCCGGAGAGGCTCCGCCCCTTTTCCACCGGGCGGAACATGGCCTCGCCGACCCGGAGCGCCTCCTCCCCGGAGACGCGCACCACGCCGAGCCCGGACGCGGCGAGCGGCGTGCTCACGGCGGCAATCGTGCTCATGCGGACCCCTCCTCCGTAAAAATGAAAATCAGAAGTGTAAAACGGGCCGAAAGCCCGGACCCGGCCTCGGCGAAACGGAGGGCCGGGGCCGCGCCCGCTCGCCGCCCGCAAAACGTAAAACAAAAGGCGGACGCCGTCTGTTTCAGCGCCCGCCTTGGTTTGCAAAAATCACCCGAGGCCGATCCTGCCATAGAGCGAGACGCGCCTATCGTCCTTCTTCGGCTCGCCGCCCGTGGGATCACCCGAGGTCGATCCTCCCGTAGAGCGAGATGGAGCTGGTATCGTCCTTCTTCGGCTCGTCGTTCGGCGGCACGATGACTTTTTGGCTCTCGCGGCGCTCCCGGCCGCCGTCCCTGCGGCCGCCTCTGCCGCCCCTGCGGTCGCCGCCCCGATCTGTGCCGGGACGGCCGCCTCTGTGCTCGCCGCCATGGTCGGGCTGGGGCCTCGCCCCCTCGACCGGGCTGATGACGACGCGGCGGTTCGGCTCGCTGCCGACAGATTTGCTGGTGGCGCCCTCCACGGTCTGCACCGCGGAATGCACGATCCGGCGCTCGTAGGGATTCATCGCCTCGAGCGTGATGGCCCTGCCGCCGCGGATCGCCTGATTCGCGGTCTTTCTGGCGTAGGCCTGCAGGCTCGCCTCGCGTTTGCTGCGGTAGTCGTCCACGTCGAGCACCACGCGCACATACGCGCCCTCGCTGCGGTTGGCGACGAGGCTCGCGAGGTACTGCATGGCGTCGAGGTTGTCCCCTCTCCTGCCCACGACCGAGCCGAGGCTCTCGCCGCCGAGGAGCTGCAAAACGACCGTGCCGTCCTTCTGCGCGTAGGTGATCTCCGTACCGGGATAGCCCAGCGCGCCGAGGATCTCCTTGAGGTAGGCGGCGGAGGCGGAGCCTTTCTGCTCCAGAACCTCCGGGCTGAGTTCCCTGGGCTCCTCGCGTCTTTGCATGGCGTCCGGATCAAATTCCGTGTCCGGCGCGGCGTCCGCCCTCGGGGGAGCCTTTTTGGGGAAATGATCCCGGCCGCCGCCCTGCTGCGGGCGCTGCGGCCGCTCCTGTCTCTGCTGAGGCCTCTGCTCGGGCGTCCCGGTGGTTTCCATCGGGGCGGGCTGGCGGGGCTCCTGTCTCTGCTGGGGCCTCTGCTCGGGCGTCCCGACCGTCTGTGACGGGGCGGGCTGGCGGGGCTCCTGTCTCTGCTGGGGCCTCTGCTCGGGGCGCTCCCTGCCCTGCTGCGGGGCCTGCCGGTCCTGCTTCTGCTCGGGGCGGGGGTCCTTCCTCCGCTCGGGCGCGGCGGTCTGGGCCGGGGCGGGCTGGCGGGGCTCCTGTCTCTGCTGAGGTTTCTGCTCGGGTTTGCGCCGCTCCTCTTTCGGAGCAAATTTAAAGAGGTATTCGTCCGTCAGGATGACCCGGATCTTGGCCGGGGTCTTTTTTAAGCCGAAGAATGAGGTTTTCGGGCGCTCAAGTACTTCATACTCAACGTCGGAACGCTCCACTTTCAGCTGCTGGCAGGCCTTCTCGAGGGCTTCCTCGTAGGTGCTGCCGGTGGCGATCATTTCTTTTTCCAAGGAGTGTCCTTCTTTCTCATTTAAGGTCCTCGTCCGTGACCTCAATATATTCCTCGCCGTATTTCTCCGCGTCGCGCCTTCTGGCTTCCGCGAGTTTGCGGCGGTTTGCCTCTTTCTGACTCGGGGATTTTTCCCCGGGGGTTCCCGCGGCGCCCGCGGTCTTTTCGGCGCCGTAGCTCCGGCGCGCCTCGGCCCGCTCGCGGCGTCTCTGCTCTTTGGCGGCCTCCTGCTCGGCGGCGAGATTATCGGCGAGCTTCTTGGGGTCGTATTTCCGGTAGAGATAGAGCGTCTGGAGGAACATCAGCAGGTTGGAAAACACCCAGTAGATGCCGACGCCCGCCGGCACGATGAAGGCGATGTAGACGGAAAAACCGATCATGAAGATCATCATGCCGAAGGAGGTGCCCGCGGCGGTTCCGCCGGCCTGCCCGCCCATGCCGCGCTTGAAGGTGTAGAGCGAGGAGGCAAGGCTCGTGAGCCCGCAGAGCAGCGGGATCATCAGCAGCCAGTTGAAGGAGCCGTCCAGCATGAATTTAAACTGCGGGATCGTGGAGAGATCGAGCCCGAACACGGTCATCTGGAACTCGCTGATCTTTTGAAGGACGCCGGCGTCGAAGCCCGAAAAGATCCCGGGGTTCGTCTTGACGATATTCATCAGCTCGATCTGGGAGGCGTAGCTCTGGCCGAAGCTGTAGCCGGCGGCCTCGGCGGCGGCCTCGAGCTGTTCGATCAGGCCGGAGTCCAGGCGCAGGATGTGGTAAAGCGGTTTATAGACGACGTCGATGACGCCAAAGAGGACCGGGAACTGAATGATCGACGGCAGGCATCCGGAGAGCGGGCTGTACCCCTCCTCCTGATAGAGTTTCTGGACCTCTTCGTTATATTTTTGCTTATTGTTGCCGTATTTTTGCTGGAGACTGTCCAGCTTCGGCTTGAAAACGGCCATTTTGGCCTGTTCTTTGTGCTGTTTGAGGGAAAGCGGAAACAGCGCGACGCGCGTGACGAGCGTGAAGAGGAAGAGCGCGAGCGCGTAATTTCCGCTGACCATGTAGCATAGCAGCATGACCCAGCCGAAGGGCCAGCCGAAAATCTTCATTAAGAATTGCATGTCTGGTGATCCTCCCGTTTTCGGCGTCTCTGTTTTTTGTAATAATGGAGATCCCATTCCTCCGGCACGGGGTCGAACCCGCCGGCGTGGTAGGGATGGCAGCGCAGCACCCGCATCACCGCAAGCAGCCCGCCCCTCAATGCACCAAAACGCTCGATCGCGGTGACGGCATATGCGGAACAGGTGGGATAGTACCGGCAGCAGGCCGGCCTGTATGCGGAGATCGCTCTCTGATAAAATCGAATCAAAAACAGAAACAGCTTTTTCATAAGTGCTCTTTGCTCTGCAGGGCGCCCAGTTTTTCGAGCTGGGCGGTCAGGATGGAGGGCAGAGCGGTCGACTTGACGGAGGCTGTTTTGGTCCGGGCGACGAGCACAATGTCGAACCCCGGCCTGAGCATGGGCGCGACTTCGGCGAAGGCGGCCCGAAGGACTCTGCGCGCGCGGTTGCGGATCACGGCGTTGCCGATCTTCTTGCTGGTCGTAAGACCGAGCCTCGTGTAGGCGAGGCGGTTCGGCAGCGCATAACAAATCACGTAGGGGTGACCGGCGGATTTCGCGCGGCGATACGCCCGCAAATAGTCCGTGTTGCGGGTGATGGGGGGAGTTTTCATCGCTTCATTCCTTTGCGAAACAAAAAAGCGGCTGCGAGACCGGGACCGCGAGCGGGTGAAAGCCGTAAAAAAACGGCCACACAGCGGCGGTCGTCAATAGCTCAGCTGCTTTCTTCCTTTCGCTCTTCTGGCGGCGAGAACCTTGCGTCCGCTTCTGGTGGACATTCTTTTCATAAAGCCGTGCACCCTCTGGCGCTGGAGCTTTTTGGGCTGATACGTTCTTTTCATTCCGTTCCCTCCTTTCCCATGAGCCTTGCAAGTTAACAATATATCATTCTAAAGGGGAATTGTCAACAATTTCTCTTACCACATCTATTTTAATCAACGGGGGCGGCGGCCTGACGCCGCGCGCGTCAAAGGCCCGAAATCCGCGTTCCGCGCTCTCACGGTCGCCCGAGGCGACCGCGCCTTAGATATATAATATCAATTTATAAATATATTGGCAAATTATTGTGGAAAACCTTTTCAACTCCCCGGTTTTGTGGTATAATCCATATGAAATTTCCTGAATTGCCCGGGCGGATCCCGGTTGATCGGCCCGGGCATTCTCATTCTGTTTTTTCCGGAGGAAGTTATGGATTCTTTTGAGGAGATTTTCGGTTCCGTCAGCAATTATTGCCGCACCCAGATGACCGAGGTGGCCCACAACCTCTGGATCCGGGACATCGTCCCCCTCGGGCTGGAAAACGACGTCGCGCGGCTCGGCGTCAATTCCGAGTTCAAGCAAAACCTCGTCAGCGAGAAATACAGCGACCTTTTGCGGCGCGGTTTCGAGGACGCGCTGGGATTCCCGGTCTCGATCCGGATCGAGTGCGTGAGCCCCGCCGAGGCGCCGAAGCCCGCCGCGCAGAAGCCCTTCCCCGACGCCGGGGACTACGATTACACGTTCGACACCTTCATCGTGGGCTCCTCCAACAAATTCGCCCACGCGGCGGCGATGGCGGTCGCGACGCACGAGGCCAGCAATTATAACCCGCTCTTCATCTACGGCGAGAGCGGCCTTGGCAAGACGCACCTGCTCTTCGCGATCCGCAACGAGGTGCAGAAGCGCCGGCTCGACGCCGTGGTCATCTACGTCAAGGGCGAGGAGTTCACAAACGAGCTGATCGAGGCCCTGCGCCGCCAGAACACCGCCGAGTTCCACAACAAGTACCGCAAGGCGGACTACCTGCTCGTGGACGACATCCAGTTCATCGCCGGCAAGGACTCCACGCAAGAGGAGTTTTTCCATACCTTCAACACCTTATACGAATCCGGCAAGCAGATCGTGCTCGCGAGCGACCGCCCGCCCAAGGAGATCAAGACGCTCGAGGAGCGCCTGCGCACCCGCTTCGAGATGGGGCTCATCGCGGACACCCACGCCCCGGACTTCGAGACGCGCATCGCGATCATCCAGCGCAAGGCCGAGCGCCTCGGCATCGAGATCCCAAGCGACGTGGTCGAGTACATCGCGGGCCGGCTCAAGAGCAACATCCGCCAGCTCGAGGGCGCGGTGCGGAACCTTCAGGCCAACGGCCTGATCTCCGACGCGCCGCCGACCATCCTCTCCGCGCAAAACGCGATCCGCGACATCCTCAACGACAACCGCCCGGTGCCGGTCACGATCGACCGCATCATCTCCGAGGTGGGCCGCACCTACAGCGTCTCGCCGCAGGACATCAAGAGCAACAAGCGCGCCGCCAACATCAGCAAGGCGCGCCAGATCGCGATCTACATCGTGCGCGAGATCACCCAGATGTCTATGGCGGCGATCGGCGAGGAATTCGGCGGGCGCGACCACTCGACGATCGTCTACGCGATCAGCCAGGTGGGCCAGAATATGACCCGCGACGCCCGCTACCGCGAGACCGTCGAGGACATCACCAAAAATATCCGCGATACCTGAAGGCAGCCTGAGGCTGCGCGCACCTTAGGTTCAAATATCGATTACCGGTATCTCGGGGCGGCTTTTTTTGCGGGTGCGCGCATCGATCACTCGGGGCCGCAAAGCATCTGACGCTCAAGGTTCGCTCGTCGGTATCCCGAGACGGCTTTTGACGAGATACTCCCCCTGAAAAGCCCCTTCCGAAGCCCTGAAACGGAGATCTCCACGCTTTCCACATGAAAAGGCGTTGAAAAACGGTTAGTTTAACCGCCCGTTCACAGTTTAACTTTTTCTTTTCCACCGCGTTTTTCGGGCGCGAGCCCTTTCCACTTTTCAAGAATGCTTCACGATTTCCCTCGTAAAAGCCCGGGTGCCCAAAAGGGCCTGTCCACGCGGATTTTTAGGTCTTTCCACTTTTCCGCGCCCCCTACTACTACTACTAAATAGATCCTTTTATCTGACAGGAGGAACTCATCCATGAAGATCATCTGCAACCGGAACGATCTCTCCGAGGCGCTCTCCAACGTGACCCGCGCCGTCGCCGCCAAATCCACCCATCCCGCGATGGAGGGGGTCCTGCTGAGGGCCGAGGAAGGCACGCTCTCCCTCGTCTGCTACAACATGGAGATGGGCATCCTGACCTCTATGGAGGCGCGGGTCGCGGAGGAGGGCGCGGTCGTCCTCAACGCGAGGCTCTTCTTCGATATCGTGCGCCGCCTCTCTTCCGAGACGATCGAGATCGCCTGCGACGAGAGATGCCAGACCGAGGTGCGCGGCGGCGCGGCGGAGTACCGGATCGTCGGCATCGACTCCGACGAGTTCCCGCAGCTCCCCGAGGTCGACGGCAGCGCCTCGATCTATTTCAAAGAGGATACTCTAAAAAGCATGATCGACCAGACCCTCTTCGCGGTCGCGGTCAACGATTTTAAGCCGGTGCACACCGGCTCCAAGTTCATCTTCGCGAACGGGGAGGCGACGCTCGTCTCGGTGGACGGCTTCCGCCTCGCGATCCGCAGGGAGCCTACCGACTTTCCCGACGAGCTCTCGTTCATCGTGCCGGGCAAGACGCTCGGCGAGGTCTCAAAGCTCCTCGGCGGCGAGGGCAGCGCGACGCTTGAGCTCTCCGGCAGACATATCATCTTCCGCATCGGCGGGTACAGCGTGATCTCGCGCCTGCTGGAGGGCGATTTCATCGACTTCCGCTCCTCGATCCCGCAGGCCTCGGCCACGGTCGTAACGGTCGGCGTGCGCGAGATGCTCGAAAGCATCGAGCGCACCTCGCTGCTCATCAGCGAGCGGCTCAAAAGCCCGATCCGCCTCTCCGTGCTCAAAGAGGAGATCCGCCTCTCCTGCGCGACGGCGCTCGGGCGGGTCAACGACGCCGTCCCCTGCGAGACGGAGGGCGAGGAGGTCGAGATGGGATTCAATAACCGCTATCTGCTCGAGGCCCTGCGCGCGACCGGCTGCGACAAGGTGAGGGTCGTCATCAACAGCCCGCTCTCGCCGGTCAAGATCCTCCCGATGGAGGGCGACAGCTTCCTGTTCCTCGTCCTCCCGGTCAGAATGAAGAGTGATATTTAAAATGGAAAAAAAGACGTTTGTCGTAAAGAGGACCCCGGATTTCTCGAAAATGCCGGGCGCCGATAAGGGCGCGGGCGGCGCGAAAGTTCCGGGTTCTATAAAAAGTGAAAGCGCCCCGAAGGAGGTCGCGATCCGGGAGGACTATATCAAGCTCGACTCCTTTTTGAAATTCGCGGGCGCGGCGCTCTCGGGCGGCGAGGCCAAGGAGCTCGTACAGGGCGGCAAGGTCGCGGTCAACGGCGAAACCTGCACGATGCGCGGCAAGAAGCTGCGCGCCGGGGACGAAGTCTCCTGCGCCGGGAAGCGTTACCGGGTCGCCGCGGAGACGGACGGGCCATGATCTTCCGCACGCTCTTGCTTGAAAATTTCAGAAACATCGAAGCCCTCTCCTTTTCGCCGGGCGAGGGGGTCAACGTGGTCTGGGGCGACAACGCCCAGGGCAAGACGAACCTCGTCGAGGCGCTCTGGCTCTTCACCGGCGCCAAGAGCTTCCGGCGGCCCAGGGAGCAGGAGCTGCTGCGCTTTGGGACGGAGCGCGCCATGCTCAGGGCCTCGTTCTTCAGCGAGGGGCGGGACCAGAGCGCCGAGATCGCTTTCTCCCCCGCCCGGAGCATGAAAAAAAACGGCATCGAGATCCGCAGCCCCGCCGATTACGCGGGGACCTGCGGCGGCGTGGTCTTCTCGCCCGAGCAGATGAATTTCTTCCGCGACGGGCCCAAGGAGCGCCGCCGGCTGATCGACACCTCGCTGTGCCAGATCTCGCCCAAATACCTCGCGACGCTCGCGGACTACAAAAAAGTCATCGAGCAGCGCAACAGCCTTTTAAAAGACGCGCGGCTCCACGCCCAGCTTCTGGAGCTTCTCGAAGTCTACGACGAGCAGCTCGCGCGGCTCGGCGCCGTCCTGACGCGCACGCGCGTGCGCTACGCCAAGAGCCTCGGCGAAAAGGCCCGCGCGGTCTACGAGGGCATCTCGGGCGGGCGCGAGGCCTTCTCCGCCCGCTATATGAGCACGATCCTGCCGGAGGGCGGGGCCGCCGATCCCGAGACGGGCACGGACACGTGGGCCGATCTTTTGCGGGAGCGGCTCCGGGCGGACCGGGCCTTCGATCTTGAGCACGGGGCGACCTCGCGCGGGCCGCACCGGGACGACCTTCTGGTCGCGCTCGACGGAAAACCCGCCGCGGCCTTCGGCTCGCAGGGGCAGCAGAGAAGCTGCATCCTCTCGCTCAAGCTCGCGGAGGCAAGACTCCTCGGCGAAAAGATGGGCGAGCCGCCGCTGATCCTGCTGGACGACGTGATGAGCGAGCTTGATTCCTCGCGGAGGGAATATATCCTCAACAGCATCGGCGGCAGCCAGATCTTCCTCACCTGCTGCGACCCGGGCCTCTTCGCGGGGCTCGCGGGCGGCCGGGCCTTCTCTATGCGGGAGGGCGCGCTGAAAGAGGAGCGCTGAGAAAAACCCGGCGCGGGGCGGCCGTCCCGGAAAAAACGCGGTTCCCCGCCGTCCGTTTATAAAATTTTAAGGAGAAACCACCTGCGGGACGCCGGGTTTCGCTTTGCGCGGGCCCCGGCCCGGCGGAGAAGTTTCGGCCCGGCCGGAAACGGTCCCGGTTTGGCGGAACGGTTTTCCGTCCGGCGCGCGGAGATTTTTTGAGGGAGGGCCTTTATGTATCTGTTTCTCGGGAGCGACACCGCGGTGCCGGAGCAAAGCGTGATCGGCGTCTTCGACCTCGACAACACGACCGTCGCCAAAAGCACGCGGGAGTTCCTCGCGCGTGCCGAGCGGGAAAAGCGGGTCGTCACGGTGGCCGAGGACCTGCCCAGGAGCTTCTGCGTCACCGGGGACGAACGCGGCGAGCGGGTCTGGCTCCTCTCCGTGAACCCCGCGACCATCAAAAAGCGGGCGGGCGTCCTCTGAACCGGTCATCAGCATGGCGCGTTTCGCCATGAGATCATGGCGGCGGAGGGGCCGGAGAGACGGCCGGCGGCTCCCGGCATCGGCATCGGCCATCGGCCGGGCGGCATTTCTATTTCGAATCAGCGCGGGGCGGCGTAAAATCCGCGCCCGCGATTTTCAGGAGGTAAACCGTGGAAAAAACCCCTTTCGGCATTGATAAGACAGAGGAACTTTACGACGAAAACCAGATTCAGGTCCTCGAGGGGCTCGAGGCGGTGCGCAAGCGCCCGGGCATGTATATCGGCTCCACCGGCCCCAAGGGGCTGCACCATCTCGTCTATGAGATCGTGGACAACTCGATCGACGAGGCCTTGGCCGGCTACTGCACGGACATCGAGGCGGAGATCCTTAAGGGAGACATCATCCGCGTCACCGACAACGGCCGCGGCATCCCGGTGGGCATCCAGCCCAAGCTCGGCATCCCGGCCGTCACCGTGGTGCTCACGGTGCTGCACGCCGGCGGGAAGTTCGGCGGCACCGGCTACAAAGTCTCGGGCGGGCTGCACGGCGTGGGCGCGTCGGTCGTCAACGCGCTCTCGGAGTGGCTCGAGGTCGAGGTCAACGACGGCCATCACACCTACCGCCAGACATTTAAGCGCGGCGCGCCGGACTCGGACCTCACCGTGGTAGGCGACACCGACATGACCGGCACGGTCATCGTTTTTAAGCCCGATTCCGAGATCTTCGAGACGCTCGAATTCGATTACGAGACGCTGCTCGCGAGGCTCCGGGAGCAGGCCTTCCTAAACGCCGGCGTGCGGTTCATTCTGACCGACAGCCGCGACGAGGAGAACCTGCGCCGCGAGATTCTCTGCTACGAGGGCGGCATTCGCAGCTTTGTGGAGCATATCCACAAGAAAAAGGGCCTCGAGGTCGTCCACCCGGAGGTCATCTATCTCTGCTCCCAAAACGGGGAGACCATGGCGGAGATCGCCATGCAGTACAACGACAGCTACAACGAGCTTGTGATGAGCTTCGCCAACAACATCCACACGGTGGACGGCGGCATGCACGAGTTCGGCTTTAAAAACGCGCTGACAAGGGTCTTTAATGACTACGGCCGCGAGAAGAAGATCCTCAAGGAGAGCGATAAAAACCTCTCGGGCGACGACGTGCGCGAGGGCCTGACGGCGATCATCTCGGTCAAGCTCACGGACGCCGAGTTCGAGGGGCAGACCAAGACGAAGCTGGGCAACACCGAGATGCGCGCGATGGTGGATTCCCTCGTCTACGAGAAGCTGATGACCTATTTTGAGGAGAACCCCGCGGTCGCGCGGGCCATCTTCGACAAGGCCCTCGGCGCGGCGAGGGCGCGCGAGGCCGCGAGGAAAGCAAGGGAGACCGCCCGGCGCAAATCCGTGCTCGAGAGCTCCTCCCTGCCCGGCAAGCTTGCCGACTGCTCCGACCGCGACAACGTCAACACCGAGATCTATATCGTGGAGGGAGACTCCGCGGGCGGCTCGGCCAAGCAGGGGCGCGACCGCGCGTTTCAGGCGATCCTGCCGCTCTGGGGCAAGATGCTCAACGTCGAGAAGGCCCGGCTCGACAAGGTCTACGGCAACGACAAGCTGACCCCGGTGATCCTCGCCTTGGGCTGCGGGCTCGGCGACGAGATCGACCTGACGAAGCTGCGCTACGGCAAGGTCATCATCATGGCCGACGCCGACGTCGACGGCTCCCACATCCGCACGCTGATGCTGACCTTCTTCTACCGCTTCATGCGCCCGCTGGTCGAGGAGGGGCACGTCTATATCGCGCAGCCGCCGCTCTACCGTGTCGCGAAGGGCAAAAAGGTCCGCTACGCCTACTCCGACGAGGAGCGCGACCGCCTGCTCGCCGAGATGTTCCCCGAGGGCTCCGCGAAGAGCGAGGTCCAGCGGTACAAGGGCCTCGGCGAGATGAACCCCGAGCAGCTCTGGGAGACGACCATGGACCCCGCGCGCCGCATCATGCTCAGGGTCGAGACCGAGGACGCGGCCGCCGCGGACGAGGTCTTCACGATCCTGATGGGCGACAAGGTCGAGCCGCGCCGCGAATTCATCGAGAAAAACGCGCGCTTCGTCAAGAACCTCGATATTTAAGCCCGGCCGGGCCGCCCGGCAAACCGCCGGAGCCGCCTTTGCCCCAAGCGCCCCCCGCGAAAGGCCCCCGTCACGGATTTCCCATCGGGCGGGGCCGCGTGAGATTTTATGAAAAACGGGCGTCTGTCCGTTATGGACTTTCAACCATTTCTGAAAAAACGGAGGAAAAAAACGCATGTTCATTGACAAATTTTATGAGAAGGCAAATCGGAAGCGCATCAAGCACATCGCCCGGATCGACCCCTTCGAGCACGGCGAGCCGGCCTACCTCGTCGCGCACAGGCTGACGCTTGAGAATTTCCGCGAGATGAATCTCACGGTCTCCGCCCCGGCGATCAAGCGGGACCGGAAGCTCAAAAAGATGTGGGGGCTTCTCTCCTTCGCGGTTGCGCTGTTCTTCTTCGTGCTGTGCTTTTTTAACCTCGACTTCGTGCGGGGCGACTTCTGGCGTTTGATCTGGTATTCGAGCCTGATGACCTACATCGGCGCGACGGCGCTGTTTTTCGGCCTCGGATTTTATTCGTTTTTCTTTTACAAACTGTTTTTTAACCGGAAACTCGAGAAGGCGACCGCCGAGTATTACCGCACCAGCAAATACCTCAGCGGCGACCTGACGCTCGCGCTCTACGAGACCGGCGTGCTCGAAAAGGCCGCCCCGCGCGACGAATTTTTCCCGTGGAGGAAGTTCCAGCGCTGCTGGGCGACCGAGAACGTCGTCTATCTCGAATTCAACCTCGCGAACCAGCTCTTCGTCGCGAAGGAGTCGATTGCGGCGGCGGGCTACCCGGTCGAGGACTTCATGGCCTACGCGAACGCGCATATCGAAGCCGCGAAGCTCGAGCCCGAGGACGAGGACGGGGACGGGGAGCTTCCGGACGACGGGATCGCGGAGGAAACGCTGCTTTCGGAGCAAACGCGATTGACCGGGGACGGCCCCGCCCCCGGCGAGGAACCGGAGGAAGCCCCGGCGCCAAAGGACGAGGGCGAAGAGACCTAAAGCGCCCGGACTCCTTGCCCTGAAACCGAGAAGTGAACTTTGAGCGTCAGGCGCTGCAAAGTCTGTAAAATTGGAGGATTGGAATTTTGGATGACGAGATCCGCGAAAACGGAATTGACGAGGAACTGAACCGGCAAACCGAAGATCAGGCCGGCGACCGGATTGAGGAGCAGACCGGCGATCCGGCCGGGGACGGGTCCGCGGAGGATCTGCCCCAGCCCAAGCTCGTCACGGTGATGCTCGAGAACGAGATGCGAAAATCCTTTTTGGATTACTCGATGTCGGTGATCGTCTCGCGGGCGCTGCCGGACGTGCGCGACGGGCTCAAGCCCGTCCACCGCAGGATTCTTTATACCATGTACGAGAACGGGCTCGACCCCTCGAAGGCCTACCGCAAGTGCGCGGACACCGTGGGCTCCGTGCTCGGCAAATACCACCCGCACGGCGACGCCTCGGTCTATGACGCGATGGTGCGCCTCGCGCAGAATTTCTCGCTGCGCTACCCGCTCGTGGACGGGCACGGCAACTTTGGCTCGGTCGACGGGGACCCGCCCGCCGCCTACCGCTACACGGAATCCCGATTGGCGAAGATGGCCACCAGGATGCTTCAGGACATCGACCGCGAGACCGTCGATTTCATGTCGAACTACGACGACCGCCTGCAGGAGCCGGTCGTGCTGCCCTCGCGCTTCCCGAACCTTTTGGTCAACGGCTCCACCGGCATCGCCGTGGGCATGGCGACGAACATCCCGCCGCACAACCTGCGCGAGATCACCGACGGCATCTGCTGCCTGATCGACAACCCCGACGCCGACCTCGACGACCTGATGGAGTATATCAAGGGCCCGGATTTCCCGACCGGCGGCATCCTGATGGGCCGCAGCCCGATCCGCGCGGCCTACGCGACCGGGCGCGCCAAGCTCACGCTGCGCTCGCGGGCCGAGATCCAGGATTGGAAGAACGACCGCTCCCGCATCATCGTGACCGAGCTGCCCTATATGGTCAACAAGGCCCGCCTGATCGAGGATATCGCGAACCTTGTCAAGGATAAGCGCATCGAGGGCATCAGCGACCTGCGCGACGAATCCGACCGGCGGGGCATGCGGATCGTCGTCGAGCTCAAGCGCGACGCGAACGCGCAGCTCATCCTGAACCAGCTTTACAGTTACAGCCAGATGCAGATCACCTACGGCGTTATCCTGCTCGCGCTCGACCGGGGCCAGCCCAAGGTGCTCACGCTCAAGGAGATGATGCGCTGCTACCTCGATTTCCAGCGCGAGATCGTCATCCGCCGCACGAGATTCGATCTCAAGAAGGCCAAGGAGCGCGAGCACATCCTCGAGGGCCTCAAAATCTGCGAGGACCACATCGACGAGGTGATCCGCATCATCCGCGGCGGCCGCGACGACAACGAGAACCGCCCGCGCCTGATGGAGCGGTTCGGCCTCTCCGAGATCCAGGCGAGCGCGATCCTCGCGATGCGCTTAGGACGGCTCTCGAGCCTCGACCGCGAGAAGATCGAAAACGAGCTTGCCGACATCCGCCTGCGCGAGAAGGAATACGAGGAGATCCTCGCCGACATGCACCGGGTCGACGAGATCGTCAAGACCGAGCTGCGCGAGATCAGCGACAAATTCGGCGACGAGCGCCGCACCGAGATCCAGGCCGTCAGCGGCGAGATGGACATCGAGGACCTGATCCCGGTGGAGGACTGCGTCGTCACGCTGACGCATTTCAACTATATCAAGCGCCAGCCGGTGGACACCTATAAGCTCCAGCGGCGCGGCGGGCGCGGCATCTCGGGCATGACGCGGCGCGAGGAGGACTTCGCCGAGGACCTCTTCATCTGCTCAAGCCACGACACGCTGATGTTCTTCACGACGCTGGGCAAGGCGTTCCGCCTCAAGGCCTAC
>CAZAAR010000012.1:0-34923 GCA_964483415.1 uncultured Oscillospiraceae bacterium | reverse complement strand
TCATGACGAGGGATTTTATGACCGCCGAGGTCGCGCCGATCCCGATGGAGACGCTCCTTTGCGCATCCCGCCGCATCACCAACGAGATCAAGGGCGTCAACCGCGTGGTCTACGACATCACCAGCAAACCCCCGGCAACCATCGAGTGGGAATAATAAAGAATAACGCATCGGCAAGAAAAGAAGGAGAGGAAAACGAATGAATTCGTATTATGTGATCGGCGTCAGAATGGACAACAGGGTCGGCAATTCTTTAAGTTTTCAGCAGGCGCTTACAAGGAACGGATGTAAAATCAAGGCGCGGATAGGCCTGCATGAGGCGAGCGAAGACGTATGCGCGCGGGACGGGCTTATCATCCTGCAGCCCTGCGGCGAAAAAGAGGAGGTCGAGCGGCTGGTCAGGGAACTGAACCGCCTCGACGGGATCACCGCAAAGCTCATTGATTTAAACTGAAACCGCTTTAAGAATCCGAAGAAACGCGGGGTTGGACGCCCCGCAGTTCTTTTTAGTTGAGCCGGCGCCCATCGGGCGGCCCCAAAGAATTGAGGAACGGATGACCGCCGGGTAAGCCGTCCCGATGAGAAGCCGCCGCCCCAAAGATCTGCTGACCGGACACGATCGGGCCCCCGCGGGCCGTATTTTTCAAATCAACCCGCATTGGAAAACGCTCGGGGGGAGCGGAAGGAAAGGCGACATCCGGAAAGGAATGACGATCGGATGAATTACAGAAAAGCGGAGCTTGGCGATATCCCGGCCCTGATGGAATTGAGAAAAAAGCAGCTGATCGACGAGGGTATTTCCCCGGATCAGGACATCGACGGGGAATTATTCTCTTTTTTTACGGATAAGATGAAAGACGAAAGTCTCGTGGAATGGGTGGCGGAGGAGGATGAAAAAATCGTCGCGACGGCCGCCGTCGTTTTCTATGCGTTTCCGCCTTCTTATACGAACAAAAAAGGCGTCAAGGGCTACATCACCAATATGTACACGGCTCCGGACTTCCGGGGGCGCGGGATCGCGGGTTCTTTGCTGGATCGGCTGGCGAGGGAGGCCGGGAGCCGGGACGTAAAAAAGCTCTTGCTTTCCGCGTCCAAAATGGGGAGGCCCGTGTACTTAAAATATGGATTCCAAGAGACGGGAGAATGGATGGAGCTGGATCTGAAGGCGGGTCTGTAACGGGGAGCGTTTCGGCCCGGCGGGAAATCCGTTTTCCTTGCGCTGTGATCGAACTTATTTTGTTTTCGTAACGGGGTCCGGAAGAGATTTACAGAGCCGGCAGACCTGTTTGGAAGCGGCCGTACCGAACTGGGGAAGGGAGATATCGTTCATGTGTGGAATTATCGGCTTTACGGGCGCGAGAGAGGCCGCGCCGGTCCTGCTGGAGGGCCTCAAACGGCTCGAATACCGCGGGTATGACTCCGCGGGGATCGCGGTGCAGGCGGACGGCCGGATCGATATGGTGAAAATTTCGGGCGTCATCAAAAATCTCTGCGAGAAGACACGCGACGGGGCGGACCTGCACGGCGTGAGCGGCATCGCGCACACGCGCTGGGCGACCCACGGCGCCCCCACGGACGTGAACGCGCACCCCCATCTCTCAAAGGACGGCCGGTTTGCGGTGATCCAGAACGGCATCATCGAGAATTTCGCCGCCCTGCGCGAGGAGCTTCGGGAGCGGGGGTACGACTTCCTCAGCGACACGGACACCGAGGTCATCCCGTACTTATTAGATTTGTATTATACCGGCGACTTCAAGGCCGCCGTGATGAAAGCCGCCGCGCGGCTGCAGGGTTCCTACGCGCTGGGCTTTCTCTGCGCCGACGAGCCGGGCAAGCTCTACGCGGTCAAGGAGGGCTGCCCGCTGATCCTCGGCCTCGGCGTCGGGGAGAATTACTTCGCCTCGGACGTGACGGCGCTCGTCTCCCACACAAAAAATATGATCTATCTCGAGGAGGGCGAGTTCGCCGAGCTCACGCCCGAGGCGGTCACGGTCTTCGACCGCACCGGCGCGCCGGTCAAGAAATCCGTCACCCGCGTGGTGTGGAACATCGAGGCCGCGGAGAAGGGCGGCTTTGAGCATTACATGCTCAAAGAGATCATGGAGCAGCCCAACGCGGTGAAATCCACCGTAGAGCCGCGCATCCGGGACGGCAGAATCGTGCTCGACGGCTTCGACATGACGACGGAGGATTTCGGGAAGTTCCATAAAATCCTGATTACCGGCTGCGGCTCCGCCTATCACGCCGGCGTCGTCGGGAAATACATGATAGAGTCCCTGTGCCGCCTGCCGGTGGAGATCGACGTCGCGAGCGAGCTGCGCTACCGCGAGCCCATCGTGGACGCGCACACGCTCCTCCTCGTGATCTCCCAGTCCGGCGAGACGGCCGACACCATCGCCGCGCTGCGCCGGTGCAAAGCGATGGGCGCCTATGTGCTCGCCGTCGTCAACGTGGTCGGCAGCACGATCGCGAAGCTCGCCGACCATGTGCTCTATACCCACGCCGGGCCGGAGATCGCCGTCGCCACCACAAAGGGCTACACCACCCAGCTCGCCGCGCTCTGCCTGATCGCGGTCTGGGCGGCGGAGAAGCTCGGCAGGGTCGGCCCGGAGCGGTACGCCGCGCTCGTGGAGGCCGTCCGCGAGATCCCCTCGCAGATCCAGCGCGCGATCGACCTCAACGCCCATGTGTCGGAGCTTGCGGTTCGCTACCACGCGAACGACTCGCTTTTCTTCATCGGGCGCAACATCGACTACGCGGCCTGCCTCGAGGGTTCGCTGAAACTCAAAGAAATTTCGTACCTCCATTCGGAGGCCTATCCCGCCGGGGAGCTCAAGCACGGCACGATCGCGCTCGTCGACAGCGGGCGGCTGGTCGTCGCGCTGTGCTGTCAGGAGCGCCTGTTCGACAAGATGATGTCGAACATCGAGGAGGTCAAGGCGCGCGGCGCGACGGTGCTCGGCGTCGCCATGGAGGGCAGCGGGCGCATCTTCTCCGCGGCGGACGAGGCGCTCTTCGTCCCGCGGGCCGAGCCGCTCTTCGTCGCCGCCGCGGAGATCGTGCCGCTGCAGCTCTTCGCCTACTATGTGGCGAAGGAGAACGGCTGCGACATCGACAAGCCCCGCAACCTCGCGAAATCCGTCACCGTGGAGTGAACCCGGCCCTGAAACGCGGCCCATGCGCCGCTTAAAAACCGACGGCGCTTTCTCCGCTTCGGATGGCGCGGGGACCGGATTGGGCAGGCAGACCCCCCGAAAAAAATAAAATCAGGCGCGGCCATGGCGGATTCCATGACCGCGCCTTTTCGCTTGCGGGAGGGATGCGTCTCCGGCCGCCGCCGGTCAATTTTTTGCCGTTTTTTTGTTTGCGGGAGGGATGTGTCCGCGGCCGCTTTTTCGCTGTCCGGGCCGCGGTTCCC
The DNA here is from genome assembly GCA_964483415.1 of uncultured Oscillospiraceae bacterium. GTDB lineage: Bacteria > Bacillota > Clostridia > Oscillospirales > Ruminococcaceae > UMGS1668. Next base: position 31,506 of record CAZAAR010000012.1, on the reverse strand, counting down.
CGTGCCGCGGCCAATCCCGCGGCGCTTTTTGCGCCTTCAGGCGGGGCGGATACCCGCCCATTTTTTCGTTGTCCGGGCCGCGGTCAGGCCGAGCGCGGCGGCTTCCGGCCCACCGTCGGCGCCAAATCCGGGCTCATTTGCCCCGATTTTGTAGGATCCGACAAATTCCGGGCAAAAGAGTTATGCGATTTGTACGCGAAAAGCGCTTGACTTTTTGGCTTTACCGGTTTAAACTATAACACAACAAAGCGTAAAAGAATTTGCACGAAAGGAGCCGCCGCCATGAGAACCGATCCAAGAAACCACGCGATATCCGCGGGCGCGGCCTGCTCCCGCGCCGATTCCTTTGCGAAGCGGGCTCGCTTTTTTGCGGGGCTGGCTTCGCATCGCTATTATTACTATTATTATGCGTTCACGCGGCCAAAAGACGTCTGAATCGACCGGCGCTCAACTGCTGTGATACTGAGCGGCCCCGTCAGTTTAGACGGGGCCGCTTTTGTATAGGAATTTTCAAAAATCACACAATAAAAGGAGAAAAGGAACATGAAAAAGTTACTCTGCATCGCGATGGCGCTGGTAATGGCGCTGTCCTTCGCCGCGTGCGGCGAGACCCCTCCGGCCGAAGAGCCGGAATCCACCTCCGTGGCCGGCGAGCCCGAGACCTCCGCCGTAGACACCGCCGAAGAGACCTTTGTGGTCGGCATCTGCCAGCTTGTGCAGCATCCGGCGCTCGACGCCGCCACGCAGGGCTTTGAGGACGCCCTGACCGAGGCGCTGGGCGACCGCGTCGCCTTCGACCTGCAAAACGCCTCCGGCGACTCGTCCACCTGCGGCACGATCGTCAACGGCTTCGTCTCGAGCGGCGTGGATCTGATCCTCGCGAACGCCACCTCCCCGCTTCAGGCGGCGGCCTCCGCCACCAGCGAGATCCCGATCCTCGGCACCTCGATCACCGACTACGCGACCGCGCTCGAGATCGAAAACTGGACCGGCACGGTCGGCGGCAACGTCTCCGGCGCCTCCGATCTCGCCCCGCTCGACCGACAGGCGGTCATGATTCAAGAGTTGTTCCCGTCCGCGAAAAACATCGGCCTGCTCTTCTGTTCCGCCGAGGCCAACTCCCAGTATCAGGTCAGCCAGATGACCGCGCTCCTTGAGGGGATGGGCTTTACCTGCACGCCGTTTGCCTTTACGGATTCCAACGACGTCGCCTCCGTGGCGCAGGCGGCCTGCGACGCCTCCGACGTCATCTACATCCCGACCGACAACACGGCGGCCTCCAACACCGAGGCGATCGCCAACGTCGTCCTGCCCGCCAAGGTCCCGGTCGTGGCCGGCGAGGAGGGCCTTTGCAGAGGTTGCGGCGTTGTGACTCTTTCAATTGATTATTACGAGCTCGGCTTCACCACCGGCGAGATGGCCGTCCAGATCCTGACGGGCGAGGCCGATATCTCCACGATGCCGGTGCGTTTCGCGCCCAGCGCCGTCAAGAAATTCAGCGCGGCCAACTGCGAAGCCCTCGGCCTCGCGGTCCCCGAGGACTATGTGGCGATCGAGGGATGACGCGAATCTAAAACAAGACCGCGAAAGCGAGCGAAAGAGAGCTTCTTTTTCGCTCCTTTTTGCGGGGACCCCGGCGATGTCATTTCAATCTGATGGGAGAATTAGGGTATGAATTTCGTTGTGTCCCTGCTCAACGCCATGCCGGGCGCCGCGGCGCAGGGCGTGGTCTGGGGCATCATGGCGATCGGCGTGTTCCTCACGTTCCGCGTGCTGGACGTGGCCGATCTGACGGTGGACGGGTCGCTCGCCACGGGCGGCGCGGTCTGCGTCATGCTGATCCGCATGGGCTATCCCGCGTGGGCGGCGCTCCTGTGCGCGTTCCTCGCCGGGCTGCTCGCGGGGCTTTCGACCGGCCTGTTTCACACGTTCTGCGGGATCCCCGCGATCCTTGCCGGCATCCTGACGCAGCTCGCGCTGTATTCGGTCAACCTGCGCATCATGGACAACAAATCCAATCAGCCGATCGGCGTGGATAAGTATGACCTGCTGGTCTCCCAGCGCTATGTGCGCGACCTGACGGCGGAGAACCCGCTGCCGCTGCTGCTGCTGTTTACGGCGGTGCTGATCGCGCTGCTCTACTGGTTTTTCGGCACCGAGTGCGGCTGCGCGATCCGCGCCACCGGCGCGAACCCCGAGATGTCCCGCGCGCAGGGCATCAACACAAACTTCAACATCGTGCTCGGCCTGATGCTCTCGAACGGCCTCGTGGCCGTGTCCGGCGGGCTGCTCGCGCAATATCAGGGCGCCGCCGACATCAATATGGGCCGCGGCGGCATCGTGATCGGGCTTGCGGCGGTCATCATCGGGGAGGTCGTGTTCGGCAGGGTCTTCCGCAATTTTTCGCTGAAGCTGCTCAGCGTCTCCATCGGCGCCGTCGTCTATTACATCGTGATTCAGGTTGTTTTGAAGCTGGGGCTCAACACCAACGACCTGAAGCTCATCACGGCGCTGATCGTGGCGGTCTTCCTCTCCGCCCCGCATTGGAAGGCCAAATGGGCGCAAAAATACGGAAAGAGAGGTGTCCGTCATGCTTGAGGTGAGCGGTCTTTGCAAGACCTTCAATCCCGGGACCGTCAACGAAAAGATCGCGCTGGGCGGCCTCTCCCTGACGCTGCGCGACGGCGACTTCGTCACGGTGATCGGCGGCAACGGCGCGGGGAAATCCACGCTCTTAAACGCGATCGCGGGCGTGTGGCCGGTCGACGCGGGCGAGATCCGCATCGGCGGCGTCGACGTCACCGGCCTCGCGGAGTACCGGCGCGCGCAGTATATCGGCCGCGTCTTTCAGGACCCCATGATGGGCACCGCGCCCACCATGCAGATCGAGGAGAACCTCGCCCTGGCCGCGCGGCGCGGCAGCGGCAGGACCCTGCGCGCCGGGATCACCGGGGCGGAGCGGGAGGAATACCACGAGAAGCTCAAGGCGCTGGACCTCGGCCTGGAGAACCGGATGACGGCCAAGGTCGGCTTGCTCTCCGGCGGCCAGCGGCAGGCGCTGACGCTGCTGATGGCGACGATCAGGGAACCCAAGCTCCTGCTGCTCGACGAGCACACGGCGGCGCTCGACCCGGCCACGGCCCAAAAGGTGCTCGACCTGACCGACCGCGTCGTGGAGGAGCACCATCTGACGACGCTGATGATCACCCATAATATGAAGGAGGCCATCCGCCACGGCAACCGCCTCATCATGATGAACGAGGGCAGGATCATCCTCGATATCTCCGGCGAGGAGAAAAAGCGTCTTACGAAGCAGGACCTGCTCGACAAATTCGCGGCGGTGTCCGGCAGCGGGCTCGAGACGGACCGCGTGCTGCTCTCCTGAGCGCAGAACGCGGCGGGGCGGGGAGAATTTGCGGGTTTTCAACCGTTTTTTGTGGCCCCCGTATCGAAAGCCCACGGGCCGCGTTTTTCCATCGCTTTCAGCGCCGATGGCCTTGCGCGCCGGCGTCTGGCCGCGCCTTTTCCTTGCCGCCTTGAGCACGGTCGGCCCGTACCAGCCCGCCTGATTGCGAAATCGGGCGTCGCCCCGAAACCGGCGCCGGACTTTCGCCGGTTCCTCAAAAATTCCGGTTGACATTTGCGGCGTTTGATCGTATAATGCTCCTAACAACCGAATACCCAAACCGGTGAGTAAGAATAGTAGCGCTGATCGCTCCCTCCCAGAGAGCCGCAGATGGTGGAATTGCGGCAGCGGAAGTCATCGTGAATGGACTTATGAGGGCGGCCGAAAGCGTAAGCAAGTAGTAGCCGACGGGTTCCGCGCCCGTTATCAGAGCGGCCCGCATGTTATGTGCGGAGAAAGAGCGGATGATTTTTTCATCAACTTGGGTGGTACCGCAGGAAGTAAGCTCCTGTCCCTTGGCTGGGACGGGAGCTTTTTGTTTTCTTTTAGGAGGCGTTTCGATGAGACAGACAAGACGATGGCGGCTTTTCCACGAAGACCGGCCCCTATCCGCAACGATGAATTTTAACTGAAAATAAGGAGATACCTATCATGAAAAAGTTACTTTCCGTCCTTCTGATCGCCGCGATGATCCTGACGCTCGGGGCCTGCGGCTCCGGCAAAGAGCCCGCGGAGAGCGGGTCCGCCTCCGGGTCGGAGATCTCCTCCGGGGCCGAAACGCCCGCCGCGAAATATCTGATCGGCATCTGCCAGTACGGCGAGCACGCCTCGCTCGACAACTGCCGCGAAGGGTTCTTGCAGGGCCTCGTCGACTCCGGCCTGCTGACCGCCGATGATTTTACGGTTGATTATCAGAACGCGGGCTTCGACGACGCCGTCACGACCCAGATCGCCCAGAGCTTCTCCGCCGGGAACGCGGCGCTGATGTGCGCCATCGCGACGCCGGCCGCGACCGCCTGCTACGCCGCCGCCGAGGACAAGGACATCCCGGTGATCTTCACCGCGATCACCGACCCGGTCAAGGCGAAGCTCGATTCCGGCAACGTCACCGGCACCTCCGACAAGCTCCCCGTGGAGGCGCAGCTTGATCTGATCCGCGCCCTGCAGCCGGACGCCGGCGTCATCGGCATCGTCTACACCGCGAGCGAGCCCAACTCCGTCTCCGCGATCGCCGAATATGAGGAAAAGGCCGGAGCTTACGGCTTCACCGTCGAATCCATCGGCGTCACCGCGCAGGCCGAGGTCACGCAGGCCGTTGACACGCTGATCTCCAAAGGGGTCGACTGCTTCTCCAACCTCACCGACAACAACGTGGTCGGCGTGCTCGCGGCCATGCTCGAAAAGACCAACGAAGCCGGCATCCCGGTCTACGGCTCCGAGGTGGAGCAGGTCAAAAAGGGCTGTGCCGCCGCCGCGGGCATCGATTACTATCAGCTCGGCATCCAGACCGGCATCATGGCCGCCAAGGTCCTGACCGGCGCGGCCACCTGCGAGACCCTGCCCTACGAGACCATCTCCGAGTACGGCATCTATATCAACTCCGCGGCGCTCGCCGAGATGGGCCTCACGGTGCCGGCCGGGATCGCCGGGCGGGCGGTGGAGTCCTCCGAGGCCTGACGCAAATTTTGGAATGGGGATCGCATGATGGAAAACATTTTAGAGCTTGCGACCGGCACGCTGACGCAGGGTCTCCTGTACGCGCTGCTGGCCTACGGCATCTTTATCACCTATAAAATTCTCGATTTTCCCGACCTGACCGTGGACGGCAGCTTCCCGCTGGGGGCCGCCGTCACGGCCGTGCTGCTGACCCGGGGCGCCGACCCCTACCTGACGCTGCTTTTTGCCGTCGCGGTCGGCGCGCTCGCGGGCCTCGCGACGGGCCTCATCCACGTGCGGCTCGGCGTGCGCGACCTGCTAGCCGGCATCATCACGATGACGGCGCTCTTCTCGCTGAACCTCCAGATCGCCGGGTCGAACCTGACGGTCGAGCGGGCCGTGGAGACCGTCTTCACCGCCGCGCCGACCATGGCGCTCTTCGGCGGGATGAAGCTGCTCTACCGGAAGCTCGTCGTCTCGTTCCTGCTGGCCCTCGTGCTGAAGCTCGCGCTCGACCTCTACTTTAAGACGAAAAACGGCCTGCTGCTGCGCGCCGTCGGCGACAACGAGACGCTGGTGACGGCGCTCGCCAAGGATAAAGGCTCCGTCAAGATCATCGGGCTCGTGCTCGCGAACGCGTTGGTGGCGCTCTGCGGCAGCGTCGTCTGTCAGGAGCAGCGCTCCTTTTCGGCCACGATGGGCACCGGCCAGATGGTGTTCGGCCTCGCGGCCGTCATCATCGGCACGACCGTCTTCCGCAGGATGTCCTTCGTGAAGGGCACGACCGCCGTGGTCGCCGGCAGCGTTCTTTATAAGGCGTGCATCCAGCTCGCGATTTTGGCCGGGCTCCCGGCGAACCTGCTCAAGCTGGTCACGGCCGTGCTGTTCCTTGTGATTCTGGTGCTCGGAAACCTGCAAAAGACGGGAGTGAAGCGGCATGCTTGAGCTGCGCCACATCTATAAAACCTATAACCCCGGCTCCGTGACCGAGATGTGCCTGTTTGAGGACTTCAGCCTGACCGTGGAGGACGGGCAGTTCGTCTCGGTGGTCGGCAGCAACGGCTCCGGCAAAACCTCGATGCTCAACATCCTTTGCGGCAGCATCCCGGTCGATTCCGGCGACGTGCGGATCGACGGAAAGAGCATCGTAAAGCTCCCGGATTTTAAACGCTACGCGCACATCGGCCGCGTCTATCAAAACCCCGCGGCGGGCACCTGCCCGACGCTGACCATGCTCGAAAATATGTCCCTCGCGGACAACAAGGGCAGGCGCTTCGGCCTCTCCTTCGGCGTGGACCGCGGGCGCGAGGATTTCTACCGCGAGCAGCTCGCGGCGCTGGGGCTGGGCCTTGAGGACAAGATGGACGTGAAGCTCGGCAGCCTCTCGGGCGGGCAGCGGCAGGCGGCGGCGCTCGTGATGTCCACGCTGACGCCGCTCGACTTTCTGATCCTCGACGAGCACACGGCGGCCCTGGACCCGCGGACGGCCGAGCTCATCATGCGCCTGACCGATCAGATCGTGCGGGAGAAGGGCCTCACCGCCATCATGGTGACGCACAACCTGCGCTACGCCGCGGAGTACGGCGACCGCCTGATCATGATGGACCGGGGCAAGATCGTCTTGGATCAGGCGGGGCAGGAGAAGGCGAAGACCTCAACCCGGGAGCTCCTCGCCCTGTTTAACGCGATCAGCATCGAGTGCGGGAACTGAGCCCCGCGGCGCGGATCTTTTCACGCTCAAAAAAAGGAGCAAGAAAGGAAACGGAAAAGTGAGGAAACCATGAGGAAGACCGCTTGCCAAAGGGGAGAAAGTATGGTATATTTCATCTGAAAAGCGGAGGACCCCGGCGGGCGTCAACTGTGGCCCGGGCAGCGATGCCCGGATATCCCCGCTCAGAAAACTGAATAGAACCTTCCGTGGCTCCCGCGAGGGAGCCGGAAAGAGGGAACGGGGTGGAACGCCCCACGCGAACCGGCGCTGTAAGTGCGGAGGGTATGTCCTGTCGATGAAAGTCGGCCATTCGGGATCACCGGAGAAGGCAGGGACATATCCGCAAAAGCGAGACGCTTTTTATGCACGAGCCAGAAGACCTGCGGAAGAAGGAGAGCATATCAGCACGGGACGGTCTCTTCCCGTGGATTTCCACAGGAAAAAACGGCTGTGGCAGCATATTTATACTGCCACAGCTTTTTTATTTTTTACGCATCTCAGGAAACAACGCTTAACGGAAGGACGGAACGATCGGATGATGGGTCAGGAGGGGTCGAAAACAGCGGCGAAAAAGGTCAGCATCCTGCTCTCCCCGCAGGAGATGAAGCTGATCACGTTTTTGCGCGAAATGCAGTACGGAAAAGCGGAGGTCATCGTCAAAAACGGCTTGCCGATCCGCGCGGAGAATATCCGCGAGAGCATCATCTTCGATGATGAAAAATAAGGCCGGCCGGCTTTAAAATTACATAAAACGAACCTACCGAAGCACGGACGTTCAGGAGACGACAGGGAAGAGATGGCCCTGCCGCTTTCTGGGCTTTTTTATTGTCTGAGGATGGAGGAGAGGAAAGGAGGACGAGCGATGGCGGCCGACGGAAGCGGCTCATTCGCGGCGATTTGGGAAAAAAATCGTCCGCGGAGCCCGCGCGGTCCGACGGGTTTGCGGCCCGTCGATGCGGGCGTTTCTCCGCCTGCGGCGGAGAGATGAAAACAACGGCATTTCGCCGCCTGTGACCTGAGTGGTCGGCGGCCGGGGCATTTTCTATGTTTTGCCGAAAGAACCGACGGAAGAACCGCAGTTCGGCGGGCGCGCCTTGGCGGGCGCGTCTCTCCGGGCGAATCAGTCAAATGCCTTGCCTGCAACCTGTTGCCCCGACCGTAGGGGGCAAGCAGAAATCTCAGCAAAGGTTGAAAGGAAGGAAACAATGAAGAAAAAGATACTTAGTCTGTTTTTAGCCGTTCTCATGGTGCTGAGCATGGCGCCCGTCGCCGCGTTTGCGGATGAGACGGATACCACCGCCCCGACTTTGGTGAGCGTTTTGCCCGCCGCGGGCGCGGTGCCGCTCGAACCGAACGAGCACTTTGTGCTCACCGTAGCGGCGAGCGACGACACGGCTCTCTATGAGCTGGAGATCGACCACAACATGGAGGCCACGCTGCCCGAGTTCAGCGTCTACGCCGACAGCGCCAACCCCTACGGCACGCCGGAGGATAAGGCTGCGTTCGAGGCGCAGGGCGTCCATGTGACCTACGCCGGCGGCGTCTGGATCATCGATTTTGGCCAGACCCTGACGGACGTCTTTCTGGCGCGGGGCGGGATCACCTTCTATCTGGTGATCAAGGACGAAGCCGGCAACGCGTGGGGCAGCATGAGCCCGACGACGCCGGAGAACACGTTCGCCTATACCGTCGCGCTCGACGAGACCAACATTCCGAAGCTGAAGGAGGGGGTATCCCCGACGGCGAGTGCCACGGCGATTACGGGCAGAGCCTACCTGCTCTCCGCCCTCCAGGCCGGAAACATCTTCACCGACGCCGACAACACTCTTAATTATACCAACTATTATTATGAGCGCAGCGCGGACAACGGCGCGACCTGGAGCGAGAAACGGGGCTTTGACCCGGCCATGTTCGGCGCGAGCACCATGAGTCTTGCGGAGCTGACGCCGGGCGTCTATCTGTACCGTTTTTACGCCTATGACGGCACGTCGTACTCGACCGACACCTGGACGCTGACGCTCACCGTAGTCAACGCCGAGGACTATATCTGGACGGTCAACCTCTATGTCGGCTTCGACCAGTTTGGCGCGGACAACAACCCCACGATCAACCTCTATAAGACCGTGGTGGACGGGACCGGCACCCCCGTGACCGACGCGAACGGCTACGACACCTATACCGGGGACATGATCGCGCCTGTGAGCGTGGCCATGGACGCGGTCAACCAGTATCGCGTCTATACTTATGAGGTTCACGGCGGCTGGTACAGCTACCGGGCGTTCGATAAAAACAACGCCTCCCTGGGCGGCATGTGCATCCTCCTCCCGGCGGACACCAACGTGGACGGGGCCACCGCCGGCGGCACAAACATCTATCTGCGCGTGCAGCCGGTCCACACCCAGACCAAAAAGGACGCCAGCACCTATTTCGACGCGGCGAGCTACTACACGGTGGTCAACTGCCCGATCATGAAGTGCACGGCGACGCCCGGCGTCCCTTACGTGAGCGGCAATTACACATATTACCCTTATATGATGTATGCCGGCGGCAACGCCTGCCTCTATAACATGTATGTCTACGCGAAGGACGGCTACCCGTTCGAGGAAGGATTTCAGGACTGGAGCTTCGGCGCCGCCACCAACGCGACGGTCGCTCCGGGCTATAGCATGAACACCTCGAAACTCGTCACGCTCGCGCCGGCGGTCACGGTGAACATCACCGCCCCGAACGGCGCGGATGTGGGCGTGTATTACCAATATAACAACTTTAACACCAAGGAATGGCCCGAGGCGGCCCCGCCGGTTGTCGGCGAGAGCACCACGGTCCACACCTATAAAGTCGCCAAATCCAGCGCCAACTGGACCTGGCGCGCCTCGATGGACGGCTATGTCACCAAGGCCGGCTGGCTCTCCTCCAGCGCGGTGGATCTCAGCATGACGGTCACGTTCGACTCCGCCGACGTGCACAGCCACTCCTTCGCCGGCCTCGGCACGACGGTCAAGACCCGCGACGAGGCGGATATTTACCTCGGCAGCAGCTCGACCGGCGCGGTCTATGGGATCGGGGATTCCTACCGGACCCGGCTCTACCGCATCTGGGAGATCATCAACAGCGACACCGCCAACATTATGATCGAGCCGGATTTCAACTATACCGTATTGCAGGGCTCCGCCACGGTCATCCCGGCCGCCGTCAGCGGGAACGCCTCCGGCAACTGGCTGGATATCGACCCGGACGGCACCGCCATCCTCGCGTTCACCTATGACGCGATCGACACGCTGGGCAACGCGAGCCACGGCGGGTTCTACCCGGCCCTCACGCCGGAGCGCACAGGCGTTGCGGTCTTCACGGATGCCGCCAGGGGCACCGCCGCCACCAACATCACGGCGAACGGCACCCTGACCGGCACCACCCGCGCGAACATCAACTGGGATTACAACTACGACACCTGGTACTTCACCGACGCGGCGAACACGATGGACTTCTCCGTGACCTCCGCCGGGGACACCGCCGTGGAATACGCCTTGGTCACGACGACCGCCGATCTGGTGAGCAGTCTCTCCGGCTGGAGCGCGCTCTCCCCCGCGGCGGGCGTCTACAGCATCCCGCTGAGCGCGGGCGGCACCGTCGTCATCCGGATCACGGATGAGAGCGGCGTCTCCTATCAGTGCGTCCGCGTGGCGAAGGCGGCCATCACGGTCAACAACCTCACCAACCCGGGCGAGGACGTCATGGCGGGCGATTCCGTCAACGTCTCTTTCAAAAATGTCTACCGCTCGGTCAGCAAAATCTCCGGCATCTTCAACCCCACGGCTCTTCTCATCAAATATACCGGCGGCACAACCGGCGACGCGACCGAATACAGCGCCACCCTTTCCCAATACCAGCGGCTGGACAGCATTTCGGGCATCGCGATGGCCATCCCTGAAGATGCCGCCGCGGGCGACTATGTTTTCACAAACGGTTACAACTATATCGCCGCCATGTTTTCCAACATCGCGCCCTTTGAGATCATTTACGGCATGACGGACGCGGGCGTCGGCACCAACTTCAACGCGGTGCAGGTCTCCTCGCCCTTCAGCCGTTTCCCGGATATCGTCGTCACCGTCTACGAGACCGTCACCTACGACGTGAAGGTCGACGTCACCGACGGCGAGGAGGCCCTGACCGGCTACACCCTGACCGTCACCGGACCGAGCGGCGCCGCCGTCACCCCGGACGGAGAGGGGGTCTATCGGGATCTGGGCTACGGCATCTATACGTACCGGGCGGTCCTGTCCGGCTACGCGGTGAAAAACGGCACGTTCTATCTCGGCAGCGCCACCGCTTCCGAGGAGATAGACGGGATCGTGACCAAGACCGTCGTCATGGACGAGGCCGCGGCGAACGCGTGGGACGGCGTCACGCTGACCGCGCCCGCGATCGAGAACGGCGTCTACCGGATCGGTACCGGCGCGGAGCTCGCGTGGTTTGCCGCGCAGGTCAACGCGGGCGCCGGCGCCTCCTACAAGGCCGTGCTCACCGACGACATCGACCTTGCGTATTACAACTGGACGCCGATCGGCACCTCCGCCAACGCGTTCAAAGGCATCTTCAACGGCCAAGGCCACAAGATCTACCGCTTCTTCATCAACTACGCCTCGACGGCGACAACCCCGCCGTATCAGGCCCTGTTCGGCAACGTCGCGGGCGTCTCCACCACAAACACCGCCGTCGTCAAGGATCTGACGGTCGAGGGATCGGTGGATCTCGCCTCCACCGGCAGCGTCGCCAACGCGTACAGCGGCGGCGTCGTGGGCAAAGCCACGCTGGCGGAGCTCAGCGGCATCACCGCCCGCGTGGATGTGACCGTTCACCGCACGAACGGGAGCTGGTCGTATCTCGGCGGCGTCGCGGGCTACGCGGATAACGGCACGAAGATCATCAACTGCGCCAATGAGGGCGACATCACCGGCTACACGTATACCGGCGGCGTCGCCGGTTATCTCGCGAACGGCTCCACGGTCACCGGCAGCTCCAACAGCGGCACAATCGCCGGCAACACCTATTCCGGTGGTATCGCCGGCTACATGCCTGCGGGCACCGCGACCTACGGCATCAACGCCATCACCAACAGCTACAATACCGGCCTCATTCAAAATAACGCGGGCACCGCGGGCGGTATCACCTCCTATATCACGGCCGGCAACAATGATTACCAGAAAAACGTCGTCGCCCAGTGCTTCAGCACCGGCGCGGTGACCGGGACCACCCAAATCGGCGCCGCGATCGGCTATGTCGCCAACGCCAACGTGGTTGTGAGTGACCTTTTCTACTTGGAAGGCACCTACTCCGTCGGCATCGGCTCCATCATCGGCACCGGAAACCAGACGGCCACTTCCCTCTCCGCCGAGGAGCTCAAGGCCGAGAGCCTCGTCCGCTTGCTCAACGCGGGCGCCGGGGCAAAGGTTTTCAACATCGGCGGGGAGCACCCGCTCCTTGCGTGGCAGGGCGGCACCCCGACCAACATGGCCCCGACGCTGAAAGCGGGCGTGGAGGCCTCCGTCTCCGCGGACGTCACGGTCGGGAGCCCGTATTCGCTCAACCTCGCCTCGATCTTTGAGGACGGGGACGGCGACGCCCTGACCTATTTCGTCAAGGTCGGCGACGGCGAGTTTACGGCGCTCGACAGCGCGTCCTACAGCTACACGCCCGCCGGCCCCGGCGCATACACCTTGGTCTTCAAAGCGAACGACGGCAAGGCGGACTCCGCGGACACCTACACCGTCGCGCTCGACGCCCTGCCCGAACCCATCACGGTCAGCGCATCGGCGCCCGTGACCGCGATGACCAAAATCGGAGTCGCCTATGTGCTCAACCTCAACACGCTCTTTATCGACCACACCGGCGCGGGGCTGACCTACGCGCTGGCCGAAGAGTACGGCACACACGTCTATATCACGGCGAGCAACCTGCTGACCTTCTCCATGCCGACGGCGGATACTTACGAAGTCACCGTCATAGCGGCCAAAGCGGGGGACGCCACCGTCACCAAATCCCATACCATTACGATCACCGTTCTCCCCGGCGAGCAGGGAGGAGACAACCAGTACGGTTACAACGAGACCCCGAAGGACGCCGTCACCGTGATCTTCACGCTCTCCAACGACGGGATCCCGCTGATGGGCAACGACAACGGCAACACGCCGCTCTCCCATCTTGAGGTGACCGTTCCGTACTTCGATCTGGGGCTCTACGACTTGGCGGACTATTACCGCTACGGCACGGACGGCGGCGAGGGGCCGTATATCGATGATAAGGTCATCGAGCGCCCGACCGGCCTCCACCTCTATCTCTACGTGATCGAGCGCTATTATCTGGGCCTCCCGGCGGAGGAATGCGGCGTCGGCTACGACGGCAACAGCAACCAAGTCGCGGACGTGCTCGAATACGCCTCCAACACCGACATCCATTATTTTGACGGCGGGGAAGCCTACTCGAGCAACGCGTATAAAGCGCTGACGATCACCAGCAGCGCGACCTCGCTGTACATGTCGAACTTCTGGGGCCACGACGAGAACCTGATGTATTACCGCAACCACGTCTATCCGCTGATGAGCGCCGGATGGGGAGCCACCGCGGACTATATGCTGCTCTCCGACGGCGACACCATAGACGTCGCCATGTTCAGCAACTGGAGCTTCTGGATGTCGGGCGCGTTCGCCGCGTTCGACGAGGATTATTACAGCGTCCCCGCCGGTTCCGCGCTGTCGTTCCAGACCGTGAAATTCGGCACGCAGTCGGTCAGCGAGGGCGGCGCCGACGAGTTTTTACCCATCACCGACCTTGAGGTCCATGTCTATGACGCGGATTGGAACAAACTCACGGAAACCGCGCTCACGGGCAGCGGCGGAAATTACAGCTACACCTTCCCGTCCGCCGGCATCTATTACCTGATGGCCGTCGATCCGGAGGCGGGAACCAGCAATTCCTGCTATGCGCCCGCCACCGCGAAGGTCCTGGTCGGCTGCGCGCACGCCTACATCGCCGCCCGCAACGCGGACGGCAGCGTGACCTATACCTGCTCCGTGTGCGGCGACAGCTATACCATAGACGGTCTGCCGTTTACGGTGAGCGCGGGTGAAGCCGAGATCGGCAGCGCGGATCTGACCGCCGCGGCGGACGGATACGCGTTCAATAACTACGGCGTCACCGAGACCTATCCGCTCTACACGGTCACGGTCCCCGCGGGAACGGACTCCGTCGAGGTGACATTCGGCGAAAACGTGCTCGCCTACAACTATTCCGGCGCCTACGGACGCGCCAACCACACCGCGATCCCCACCAGCGCGGATCTTTTTGATCTCGAGAAATACCCGGAGACCGGCGGCTGGTACAGCGAATGGCTGACCGGATATTATTCCGACGTCTACACCGGCGGGACCGCCGCGACGTTCCAGATCGACTTTGATGAGGACGGTTACGCGGACTATATCCATGTGCAGTGCCCGTATGACGTTTCCGGGGATTGGGGGACCTCCTACACCATGTATGTCATCACATTTGTCGAGGAGGAGCCGGATGTCGTCTACGGCGACGTGAACGGCGACGGGCTCATCAACTCCGACGACGCGGTGCTCATCCTGAAGTACGCCGCGCAGCTCATCGGCGAGAACGCCTTTGCCGTTCCGGCCGCGGCCGATGTCAACGGCGACGGGTTTATCAACTCCGACGACGCCGTGCTCATCCTGAAGTACGCCGCGCAGCTCCTGACTTATGAGGAGCTGCAGGCCTGCCACAATCCCGGCGACTGAGCAGATACAGGAACCATTTTTACCGGGCGGGACGGAACCCCGCCCCGCCCGGCGAAACGCCAAATAAGTAACAAAGGAGAATGAAAGTGAAACGTAAATTACTGAGTCTCTTTCTCGCCTGCATCATGGTGCTCGGTCTGACGCCGGTCGGCGCCTTCGCGGAGGACCCGATGACCATCACAGTGGGCAGCGTGGAGGGTGTCAAAGGCCCCGGCGACACCTTCGACATGACCGTCACGATGGCCAACAACGCGGGCTTCACAAACTGCGAGTGGATCATCGACTTCGATACGGACGCGCTCCAGATCACGGATATCAAGACCACAGCCATGCTTTTGGGTGGAGCCACCGTCAACAAGGGCAACTACGATTACGAAGGAAGAAAGCTCGGCTTCATCACCTTCGCGGCCGCGGAGACGATCGAAGACGATGGCAATCTCTTCAAAGTATCTTTCAAAGTGAAAAACAACGCTCCGAGCGGCGATTATGCCGTAAACCTCATCAACCTGAACTTTAAAAATATTGTGGGGAACCCGCCCGTCTACAATGTCCTCGTGGCGGCCTTTGTCCCCGGCGCCGTGACGATAGAGGGCGCGCCGGTGAACCCGGTCGACACGGAGGTCGACGGCGACGAGGCGGACTCGGTGGTCAACTCCGTCAATACGGACGCCGCCGTTCCGACGATCGACGCGAAGTCCGACGAGGGCGGCGCGGAGAGCCACACGATTCATATTTCGGCGGCGATCGCCGCGCAGCTCGAAAACAGCGGCAAACCGGTTAAGATCCTGACCGACGTCGGCGAGATCCTGCTTGACGCGGACGCCGCGGAGGCCATCTTCGGGGCCGGCGGCGACATCGTCCTCTTCATCGAGAACGCGGACCTCGCGGGCTATGACGGCGCGTTCCACATCACCGCCACGGCGGACGGGGACCCGGTCTTCACCGGCGACGGGGACGGCGAGGTGACCGTCACGCTGTACGACGTCCCGGCTCCTTCGCAGGGCACGCATTATGATCTCTACTATATCCCGGGCTCCGGCGATCCGGAGCTTGTGAGCGGCGCGGTCTACGACGAGGACGAGGAGACCCTGACCGCCACGCTCGGCCACTTCTCCACCTACGCCTACAAAGAGAACAACGACGCGGACTACACCGTGCTCCTCGCCCCGGTTGACGATACGGTCGCCGTCGGCGACGCCGTGGAGGTCGTCGTGAAGGTCGCCTCGGAGACGGAGACCGTCTACAACGCGGTCGACATGACCTTCTCCTATGACGCATCCAAACTGACGTTTGACGGCACGATCAGCGGCTACACCGTGGATACCTCCGTCGCGGGAAAGGTCCGCGTCTGGGGATACGGCACGGATAAGTCCACAAGCAGCGAGGGCATCACCGCGTTTACGCTCCCGTTCACCGCGACCGCAAGCGGCACGGCCACGGTCGGCATCGACGAGGCCTATGTGGACAAGAGCGCGCACGCCATCGACGACGACGCCCCGGCCGCGAATTACGGCGAGGACGCCGAGATCACGATCAGCGGCTGCGCGGTCACGTTCGCCGCCCCGATCGCCCCCTGGTTCACCTACGACGCGGTCGCCGAGGCGGGCGCGGATTACACCTTCTCCGCGAAAGATCCGCATTACAATTACACCTTCACCTGCGCGATGGACGGCTTGCCGATCACCCCGATCGACAACGGCGACGGCACCTTCACGATCAAGAACGTCACCGGGCCGATCGAGGTCTCCGCGTCGTCCCGCACGGGCAAATATTACGCGGTCACCAAGACCGGAACCGGCGCGGTCGACATCACGCTCACCGACGAGGACACGTCGGCCGACGGCGATCAGGCCCAGTACGCGAAAGACTACACCTTCTCGCTTGATAAAGCGCCGGGCCACAGCTACACCGTCGGCATCACGATCGGCGGCGCGAATTACACCGATTACGCGGTGAGCGGCGGCATCTATACCATTGACGGCGCCGACGTCACCGGCGATATCGCGGTCACCGCGACGAAGACGGCCGGCCAGTACGCCGTGACGTTCGAGGGCACCGCGGCCGGGGACTTCTCCGGCGCGTCCAACGCGACCGCGGGCACGAATTATGTCTTTACGCTGACCAGGGCGGAGGGCTACAACTACACAGCCGTCGCCGTGACCATCGACGGGCATTCCTACACGCTGGCCGCCCCGACGGTCTCGGGCAGCGTCTATACTTACACCATCGCGGGCGGCGCGATCGACGGGGACATCGTCATCAGCGCCGACAAGACGCTCGACGTGACCGTGAAGGTCAACACCTACGTCGCGCTCGACGGGGAGGTCATGTATCTGGTCCTCGCGAGCGGCACGCCGGGTTCCGGCAAGACGTTCACCTACGGCGGCGAAGCGATGTTCCTCACCGACGCCTACGACTTTGACGGAGACGAAGTCGCGGACACCTGCTACGCCTGCCTGGTCGTCACCGATGGCACGTTCACCGCGGGCGACGCCGGGGCGGGCATTTCCACCGCCACCGGCACCGCCACCGCGGTCGACTACGGCAAGGACGTCAACATGAGCGGCAAGGTCGACATCAACGACGCCCAGCTCATCTACGACATGTACAACGCCAAATACGGCGATTTCGCCACGGTGCTCATGGAGAAATTCCTCCGCGCGGATGTGAACGCCTCCATGAACCTCAACGTGGAAGACGCCGCCGCGGTGGTCGCGGCCCTGAAATAAGGCCGCCCCATCAAAGCCGCTTTTAGAGAGCGGCCCCGCGGCGCCCGATTTCAAGCCAGTCACCTTTGCCCATACCGTTCCGGTCCCGTCCCGGAACGGTATGGGCGCATGCAGGTACAGGTATATGCCGGTTTCCCCAAACAAATCGGCATATACGCGTATCCGATCCGCTTCAAAATCAAGGAGGAACCTGAAATGAAGTTTACCAAAAGAATCGGCGGCATCCTGCTGGCGATGCTGCTTCTCTTATGCCTGACGCCGACCATAGCCTTCGCGGAGGACCTGTCGCGGTCGTATGTGTTCAGCCTGACCGCGGACGGCCTGCACGAGAAGGAGGCCAACACCGGCGACGTCATCACGGTCACGTTCGCTCTGCGGCGCGGGGATACGGATGAGAGCGCCCCCATGTACGCGATGCAGAATGAGATCCAATACGACGGCGCGTTTTTTGAGCTGGTGCCGGGCAGCGGCTTCGCCGCGGACGGGATCGAGACGACCGACCTCGCGCTCCGCGACAACTACCGCCGGTATTACATGAACTTTCTCTCGCTCGAAAACGGCGCGAACTGGCCCGCGGACCTCACCGTGGGCAGCTTTCAGCTCCGGATCATCGGGACGGAGGGCGTCTCGAAGATCACGAGCGAAAATTACCTCGTCTCCGTGGAGGACGGCAGCGACCGCTATTCCGCCTCGGCGGAGGACGTGACGGTCATCCTCTCCACGGACTGTCTGATTCAGTTCAATTCCAACGGCGGCGGCGAGGTCGCCCCCCAGAGGGTGCGGTACGGCGAGCATGTCGCCCGCCCGGAGGACCCCGCGCGTCCCGGCCATACCCTCGCGGGCTGGTACCGGGACATCGACCTGACCGACGAATGGAATTTTGAAACCGATACCGTGGACGGCAACCGCACGCTCTACGCGAAATGGACGGAGGGCGGACCGGAGCCGGTGATCGACGTGCCGGGGCCGATCGGTCCGGAGGAGCGTGAAAATGCGAAACCGGACGGGGATCTGCGGGTCCTGCTGGCGGTCCTGATCCCGATCGCGGTGCTCGCGGCGGCGGCGATTCTGTTCTTCCTGTCGCGCAGCAGCCTCGTGACGTTTGAGACAAACGGCGGCACGCCGGTCGACGGCGTGCGCGTGCGCAGGGGCGCGAAGGCCGGGGAGCCGTTTACGCCGCAGAAGCCAAGCGCGATCTTCGCGGGCTGGTACCGAGACGCGGAGCTGACCGAGCCGTGGCTGTTTGATAAAGACACGGTCAAAGAGGACACCACCCTCTACGCGAAGTGGTATTGATACTGAATTTTTGAAGACGAAGGGAAGAACCCTGTCGGCAGGCGGGGGATGCCCTGTCTGCCGATTTTTCATGGGGGAGGGATGATCTTGCAGGGAAAGGACCGCGTCATGCGGGCCGTCGGGGCGATCCTTGCGGCGATGCTGATCGCGCTCGCGGCGCTGACGGTCAGCGGCTTCGCGACCAGATCCCCGGAAAACCCGATCGCGCCGAGCCATGAGCCGCTGATCGCGGAGACCGCGACCGCGCACTACGAGGGCGGAGAGGGGACCGCCACGGTCTTCAGCGATACGGTGGAATATTATCAAAATAATAAGGACGCCGACCCCGCGGAGAATCCTCCGGAGGAGCCTCCGGAATCCGACGGCGCCGAAAGCGGCGCGCGGGATGAAAAGGCCCTGCCCGACGTCGACGACGAGGAGATCGCCATTGGCGACGAGGCGGAGGAGGAGAGCGACGAGCCAGGGTCCGGAAACGCGCGGGAGCCCGGCAGCGGGGACAGCGGGGACGGTGACGGGACCTCCGGCGGGGAGTCCGGCAGCGGCCCCGGAAACGGCGGGGAGTCGGGCGAAGGCCCCGGCAGCGAGAGCGGCGGGGAATCCTCGAGCGAGCCGCCCGCCCAATTCGCGATCGTCACGAATCTTGACAATTATACCGGCCGGCAGGTATCCCAAACGGAGCTGACCGGGGACGTGCTCCATTTTTACGCGTACACGGTGGGCGGCGGGGAGAACGCGACATTGACCGTCCGCTACCGCCACGCGAGCCAGAGTGGAAACGGAACCGTGCTCGCCGGCACGCGGAATTATGCCCGCAAGCTGCAGCTCGGGAAAAACTATTTCACGCTCTACGCGCAGTCCGAGGACGGCCAGACGCTCACGCGGTCCTATCTTGTGAATTATCAGGCGGCGATGGCCGACGAGCAGGCCCCGACGGTCGGCGAACACCCGCCGACGATCGAGACGAACTTTGACGGCCGGACGGAGCCGGTCAAGACCAACGACTTCCTGTTTAAAGTCAAGGCGACCAAATATGACGGCACGCCGATTTACAGCAACGCCATCAAGGTCACGCTGGACGGCAAGACCTACGGGCCGGACAGCGGCAACCGCACCTACGAATACAATCTGCACGTCGACGACCCGAATTTCGGCGACGAGCAGGAGCACACCATCACGGTGCTCGCGTGGGACGACGAGGGAAACTCCGCCTTCCGGACGATCACATTTACGTTTCAAAACGTCGGCGGAGTCATCGGCAACGCGCGGGTGATCTTCGACGCCACCGTGATCGGGCTGGGGATTCTCGACGAGGGCGAATACGAGATCACGAAAGGGGAGACGGCGGCCTCCGTCGTCCTGAGAATGCTCGAGGAATTCGGGTATGAGGTCAACTATAGGGGCGGCACCGGCCAGGGTTTCTATCTCGCGGGGATTTCGCGCGGCAACGTCGCCCACGGGGCCGTCGTCCCGGAGGAGCTGCGCGCCTGCATCGACGCGGACGGAATCAAGTGGAACAACTTGACGTACAAGGAGACCATAAAGAAGCAGCCCCGGGACAGCATCTCCGAATTTGATTTAACCACGGGCTCCGGCTGGATGTACGAGGTGGACGGCAAGTACCCCGGCAGGGCCATGGGCGCCTATCCGCTCGAGGACGGCATGACCGTCGTCGTGCGCTTCACGCTCGCCGATGGCAAGGACATCGGCGGGTATGAGACGCAGGGGAGACCCTCCGGCCATCTGAGCAAGTATTGCTACTTCTGGATCGACGGGGAGCAGATCGACCAGGACCGCCACGACTATACGGTCAAAGAGCGGGTCGAGCCGGTCGTGACGGACACGGAGCTGACCGACGGTTACATCCTCTACGAGTGCTCGGTCTGCGGGCACACCTATAAAGAAATTCTCAAAGCGGAGCCTCCGGAATCCGAGCCCGAGAGCGGCCCGGAGCCCGAGAGCGGTTCGGAGCCGGCGGACGAGCCGGGCTCGGGCGGCGAATGAGGCGGCCCCGTTTCTAAATACTTCGGGTAGGCACCAAGGAAGGACAAAAAACATGTACGAATACGCGCAGCAGATTCAAAACGAAGTCAAAAAAGTCATCCTCGGCAAGGACGAGGTGATCCGCAGGGTGTTGCTCGCGATCCTCGCCCAGGGGCACGTGCTGCTGGACGACGTCCCGGGCACCGGAAAGACGACGCTGGCGCTCTCGTTCGCCAGGGCGCTGGGCCTTGAGACCAAGCGGGTGCAGTTCACCTCCGACACGCTCCCCTCGGACATCATCGGCTTCTCCGTCTACGAAAAGGAGAGCGGAAGCCTGAAATATAAGCCGGGCGCGGTGCTCACGAACCTCTTTTTGGCCGACGAGATCAACCGCACGTCGAGCAAGACGCAGTCCGCGCTGCTCGAGGCGATGGAGGAGCGCCGGGTCACGGTGGACGGCACGACCATGGACCTGCCGAACCCGTTTATCGTGCTCGCGACGCAGAACCCGGTCGGCTCGGCCGGCACGACCTATCTGCCCAACTCCCAGCTCGACCGGTTCTTAATCCGGCTGAGCATGGGCTACCCGGATCCGGAGAGCCAGATCGAAATCATGAAAGAGCGCCATACGGCGAACCCGCTCGATACGGTGCGCCCCGTCATGGAGCGGGAGACCCTGCTCTCGCTGATCGACGCCGTGACGCAAGTCGCGGTCGCGGACGAGGTCTACGCCTACGCGTCGGAGCTCGTGGAGGCGACCAGAAAGGACCCGCTGATCCAGCTCGGCATCAGCCCGCGCGGCGCGCTCGCGCTGTGCAGGGCGGCCAAGGCGCAGGCTTTCCTGAGCGGGCGCGACTACGTCACCCCCGAAGACATGGCCTCCGTCGTGCCGGACGTCTTCTGCCACCGCCTGATCCTCGACAACAAGGCGAGGCTCCACGAATATAAGGCGGAGCAGATCGTGCGGAAGATCCTTGACGAGGTCAAAATGCCGGTCGTGAAAGAGTTCCGAAGATGAGCGAAGGGATGGGAAGAATATCCCCTTCGGGACTGCTGCTGGGGATCACGGCGCTGGTCCTCGCGGGCGCGACGGGAAGCGCGGCGGCGGTGCTCGCGGTCTTTCTCGCGGCGGCGTTATGCGGGCTCTCCGCGGCGATGAATCTGCGAATCCGAAACCATGCCGCGGCGGAGATCAGGCTCCCGGCGAGCGCGGTCAAGCAGAGCGCCGTCTCCGGCCTCGCGGTGTTTCAAAACGACTCCCCGCTGCCGATCGGCAGGATGCGCTGCCGGATCGAGATGGAAAACGCCTTCACCGGGGAGGTCTCCCGCTTTTTTGTCTCCGCGTCCGTCTCCCCAAAGAAAAAGAAAAACGTGCCGTTCACGCTGCAATCGGACCGGTGCGGCGAACTCTCCGTCTCGGTGCGGGAGGCGTTTTTGACGGATTTTTTCGGCCTTTTCCGGGTGCCCGTCCCCTGCGGAGGCATGGCGCGGACGACGATCCTGCCGCAGACCTTCTCCCCGGAGATCACGCTCGTCCCGCGTATGGCGGAGGACGCCGACTGCGACGCCTATTCCCCCAATAAAAAAGGCAACGATTTTTCCGAACCGTTCCAGATCCGGGAATACGCGGAGGGCGACAGTATCAAGCAGATCCACTGGAAGCTCTCCTGCAAGACCGACCGCGTCGTCGTGCGCGACCCGAGCCTGCCGGTGACGAGGTCGCTGCTGGTGTTCTGGGACAAGAGCGCGGACGACAAAGCCCGCGCCGACACGATGGACGCGATGGCGGAGGCGGCGGTCTCCGTCTGCCAAAGGCTTACAAACATGGGTCTTTTGTACGTCCTTTGTTGGAACGAGACCGGGACCGGGCAGTGCGTCGAGGAAGAAATAGACGGCGAGGAGCGGCTTCTCGAGCTGGCGCCGCGGATGCTCAAAACCGGCACGGAACCCGGGGCGCCGTCCGGCCTCTCGGTCTATCTGCGGCGGCACGGCAGGCTCGGCTTCGGAAAGGTGATCTATCTCACTGCCGCGGTCCCGCCCGAGTGGAGCGAGGTCGAAAACGAGTGCGACGTGACGATGCTGCTTTGCACCGACCGCCCGGCCATGCCCGGGGCGAACCGGATCGTTTTTTCGCCGCGGGATTATATCAGACAACTTCAGGTATTGGAGCTTTGAAGATGGAAGAACAAGTGCTTGTCGGCCTGCGCGTGCGGGTTCATCCGGATCCGTCGGCGGAGCGGTGGAGCCTCGGCGATTTCCTCGGCCGCTCGCTGCTTACGTGTGTCCTGTTCGTTGGATTTATGGGGACCTTCGCGGGCGGTTTCCCCTCCGCGCGGATCTCCGAATGGGCGTGGGTCTCCCTCGGCTGCGCGATGGCCGTCGTCGCCACGCTGCTCTATTCGACGGTGCTGCGCGGCCGCGCGTTCGCGGGCGGCGTGCTCGTGATCGCGGTTTACTGCCTGCTGCTGTTCGGGCAGCTCAAAGGCGGGCTTGGCCTGTTGGCGAACGATTTTCTGGATTTTCTGACGGTGAAGACCGGCAGGATCTTTCTGCATTACGATACGGGGGCGGCGGACGCCGGCGCGCTCTTTTTGGCGCTGATCCCGATCTTTGCGCTGCTGGCGCTGCAGCTCGGCGCCGCGGTCCGTTACAGCGACGTCTGGATGCTGATCCCGCCGGTTTTGGCGGTCGCGGCCGGGTGCGTGTCGGGCTTCCTGCCGGCGGGGGGCGCGCTCGCGCTCGCGGCGGCGGGGATCTGCTGGCTCCTCGTCCGCCGCACCCAGACCGGGAACGACGGCGTGATGCTCGAGGGGAGCGTCCCCGCCGTGCTCATCGCGCTCGCGCTCTCGGCGGCGGTCGCTGCCGTGCTCGCGCTGCCGCTCGCGGGGCCCGCGTCGGAGCTCGCGGCGAGCGGGCGGGACTGGCTCTCCGGGGCGGTCCACCGGCTCCGCTACGACAGCGCGTCCGCCTCCATGCCGGAGGGGGACCTCGCCCATGTCTCCACCTGGGAGAAAAACGATACGGCGGCGCTCGCCGTGGAGATGCAGGGCCCGCAGAAGCTCTACCTGCGCGGGGTGATCGGAGAAACCTATACCGGCACCTCCTGGGAGCCGCTCGCCGGCGGCACGCAGGCGGAATATAAGGATCTTTTCTACTGGCTGCACCGGGAGGGCTTTTACGGCCAGAGCGGGATCGCCTCGGCCGGGCTCCTGACGCAGGAGGGGCCGGAGACCGCGTCCATCCGGATCGACAACCTCGCGGCCTGCAAGGAGCGGATGTATCTGCCCTACGCCGTGTGCGAAAGCGGCCTTTTTGACGGGCTGCGGATCGGCGACGCGACGTATGCCAAGGAGGACGGCTACTCCTTCAAGATGCTGACGGGCGGCGTGCCCGACTGGTATCTCTATCAAAGCGCCCTTTCCGACGCTCAGGCGGCGGGGGACCCGGCGGCGCTCGCGTTTTTGGACAACGAGCAGGCGTACCGGACCTATGTCTACGAAAATTACCTTTCCATCACGGACGAGGCCTGCGAGGCGCTGGTCGCCGCGCTGGGGACGGAGACGGACGCGCTCTCCTTGGAGGAGATCAAGGCGCGGATCCGGGATTTCCTGGATGAAAAGATGACATACGGCGAAAAAATTTCCTCGAAGAGCGGGGGGGCGGATTTTCTCACGTACACGCTTCGCAGGGGGCGCGGATACAGCGTCCATTACGCGACGGCGGCGGCGCTGACGCTGCGCTATTACGGCGTCCCGGCGCGCTACGTCGAGGGGTATTTCCTCCCGAAAGAGGAGGCCGCCGGCTACGCGCCGGGAGAGATCATCCGGCTGGACGAAAACCACGCCCACGCGTGGGCGGAATATTATCTCGACGGCGTGGGCTGGATCCCCTTTGAGGTGACGCCCGGCTACCTCGACGACGAGGAGATCGAGCTTGAGACGGTCTTTGATGAAAACAGCCCGTATTATCAGAGCGGTGCGAAATCCTACAGCCGCTCCTATGTCGGCAGGCACAGGCCCTCGCCCGAGATCACACAGCCGGAGGACACGCGGGACTCCGCGGGCGGCGCTGCTGCGTTTCTCAAAAAGGCTCTGCTCTGGCTCCTCCCGGCGGCGCTGCTGCTGCTCCTTCTCTGGATCGTCCGGGGCCGGCTCCGGCTCCGGAGGTCCCTGCGCCGGATCGCGGCGCTGCCGGAGCCGGAGGCCGTCGCCGCGTGGTTCGGTTACGCGATGGCGCTGATGCGGCTCGCGGGGTTCCGCGGGACGCCGGAGACCGAGGGTTTTCCCACGGTCATGGCGCGGTGGGCCGGAGAGCCCGCGGGCCTCTATCAAAAAATCTATGAAGATAATCTCGAGGCGAAATTCGGCAAGACGGCCGCCCCCGGCCGGCGGGACCTCATGGAGGAATTCGCGAGGGCGACGGTCGGCCTCTGCCGCAACCGATGGACCTATCCGCAGCGGATTTATTACCGCTGGATCAACTGCTGGTATCTGTAAGGAGGGTAAAATCAGGATGGCTTATGGATGGAAGCGCTTCGCCGCCTGCCTTGCCGCGCTGTTCGCGGCGCTCGGCACGACGTTTTTGGCGGCGCAGGCGGAGGAGAGCGGAGGCTATTTTTATCTCGCGGCGGTCACGGCCAACAAAGCCGTGATCGAGCCGACGGCGGTGCATTATACGGAGGGCCAGTCGGTGGCGGAGGCGCTCCTGTCGAGCGGCTACTCGTTTGAGGGGCTGGAGCAGGGCTATATCTCCGAGATCGAGGGCGTCCCGGCCAACTACACCCGCTATTACGACAACGGGGGGTATGATCTGGGGGCCCCGGCCTCGGGCGTCACGGCGCTGCTGTTCCGGGTGACGGACCCCTGCCCCAGCGAGGTGCTGGAGCTTGTGAAAGCGATGGGCCGCTACCGCGAGATGACGAACAACGTCCAAAACTATCCCGCGGCGAAGACCGCGTACGCCGCCGCGCTCTCGGGCCTGCGCAACGCGGGCACGCAGGACGCTTTGTCGCTCTCCGCGGGGCTCACGGGCCGGATCGCCGATTACGCGGCGCTGCTCGCGGGCGCCAAATACCCGGTCAATTTCAGCGTCACACAGGGGGGCGCCGCGCTCCCCTCCGCCCATATTTTTATGAGGGACAGCTATGGAAACGTCACGGAGGCCGCGGGGCTCTCCGTCTCCGTCATTTCCGGGGTTTATACGTTCTCCGTGTCGGACGGCGGATACAACCGCACGGAGGGCGCCGTCACGGTGAGCGGACAGGGCGCCGTCGTCACGCTCGCGCTGCCATCCGGGGCGTGGTTCGGCGACATCAAGCTGTTAAACAACGTCAGTAAGGAGTCCTATCCCTACCAGATCGACGTCTCCGCGCACACCGC
Organism: uncultured Oscillospiraceae bacterium; assembly: GCA_964483415.1. GTDB lineage: Bacteria > Bacillota > Clostridia > Oscillospirales > Ruminococcaceae > UMGS1668. The sequence continues at coordinate 5,557 of CAZAAR010000012.1, read as the reverse complement.
GAGCTATTCGGTCGAGGATCGGGTCGGGGAGAAGGGCCTCGCCCTTTACGCGGAGGCCGGGCCCGACATCCCGGATCCCTCCAGGACGAAGCTGCAAACGATCTATATCGGGACGAACGGCGAGGATTACTCCACGGCGGCGCGCAGTTGGAACAGCCAGCATACCGCGCCCACCTATCTGATCTCGCCGGGCATGGCGGGCAGAGTCTTTTCACTGGAAGCGCAGTATACCGGCGCCGACGGCTATGTCATGATCCAGTCCTACGCGCTGGAGATCAGGCGCGTCCCGACGCTCTCCGCGCTCTCGGCCATGGCCGGCGGGACGAGGCTCCACCTCGCGTTCGATCCCGGCGTGACGGCGTACGCGCTGGCCACCGTAGCCGATTCCGTCGAGATCGCGGCGGTTCCGTTCGGCGGCGAGGGGTATTCCATACAGGTCGCGGGCTCCGCGGGGACGACCGTCGCCCTCGGGAGCGGCGCGACGGCGGTCCCGGTCAAAGTGAGCGTTGCCGGCGGACTGGAAAGGACCTATACCCTGACCTTTACGAAGGTCGCGGCGGTGTCGGTCACGGTCGGGCGCGGGGACGGGGTCTCCGTCTCGGTCGCCGACGCCGCGGGCACGGTCATCGCGCCGCAGGCGGACGGCAAGACCTATCGGCTCGTCCCGGGCAACCAATATACTTATGTCGCGACAAGGGACGCGTGGTATCACGCCACGGCCGGTTTCACCGCTTCCGCCGGACTGACGGTGAACGCGGCCGCGCTGGTCACAACGGACGCCATGAGCGGGTTCATTATCTATGATGCCAGCAACGCGAGCACCCGGACGGCCTATCCGTGCGACCGCGCGTTTTCCGCGGACGTCCATCAGTATCAATACACCGTCCCGGACGCGAACAGCACGGCCTATGTTCAGGCGACCGGCGCCTCCGGCTATACCGTGGAGGCGCGATATTACAACCAGACGACGTCCGCCTCCACGCACGGGCTCGAGAACGCCGTCGCGGTCGGCAGCAACTTCGTCGTCAACCCGGGCGGGTCGGCGAGGTATTTAGGCAACTGCCTCGCGGGATGCGGCTATGCGCAGGAGCTGACGGTCCGGCTCTCCAAGACCTCGGAGGGCGTGACCTACTATCAGGACTATTTTGTCACGCTCGCCCGCTCCGTGCATCTTGCGGACCTCTCCGTGAGCACGGCGGACGGCGCCGCGATCTTTACCGACAGCGCGGGCGCGGCGGTCTACTTTGACCGCGACGTGACGGACTATTATCTCACGGTGCTCAATGGCACGGAGGAGCTCTCGCTCGCGGGCGAGTTCATGAACGAACTGACGGCGACGGCGTGCTGCGGCGGGTATTTCGCGCGGATCGGCGGCGAGCGGTACGACAGCCTTTCGCGGGTGACCGTCGCGCTCGACACCTCGGAGGCCGCCACAGAGGAGACGGTCGAGATCGAGGTCCGCCACGCGGACCCGGCCGCCACGGCGACGCCCTATACGCTCCATGTGCGCAAATCGCTGCCGGTCCGTGTGACGTTCGAGGTCTCCCCGGCCGACGCGGTCGTCTACCTCATCAAAAAAGCGACGGGCGAGCGGGTCCGCGAAGCGGAGGGGGGCGTCTTCGCCCTCGCCTCCGGCACGGAGTACGTCTATACCGTGACGGCGCACGGCTATGTCGGCGCGTCGTGCGACTCCTATTTCGCGCCGGAGGACGACGCGGCCGTGACCCTCTCTTTGGAGGAGGCGCCCGGCTCCCCGCTGACGCAATATACCGCCGAATGGCCCTCCTTCCGCGCCGACGACAACAACAACGGCGTCGTCGACAGCCCGATACCGACGGCGGCGGAGAACGCCGTGCTCTACTGGGCCACCAAGCTCGGGGACGGCTACTCCTCCGACGCGTGCGGCTGCCCGGTCATCGTAGACGGGTATCTCTACACCTACGCGGGCAAGAAAATTTACAAGATCGACAAACTCAGCGGCATGGTCGTCGCCGAGGGACAGATGGACCGCTCTTCGAGCTTCGCGATCAACAGCCCGACCTACGCGGAGGGCATGATCTTCATCGGGCTGTCCGACGGCGCGGTGCAGGCGTTCAGCGCGGAGACGCTGGAGTCCCTCTGGCTCTACGAGGACCCGCTGGGCGGGCAGCCGAACTGCCCGATCGCCTACCGTGACGGCTATATTTACACCGGCTTCTGGCTCGGGGAGCGGCTTGAGGCGGGCTTTGTCTGCCTCTCGGTGACGGATGAGGATCCCTCGGCCCAAAAAGAGCCGAAGCTCGCCACATGGCGCTACACCCAGACCGGCGGGTTCTACTGGGCCGGCGCCTACGTGGGCGACGGCTTCGTCCTGATCGGGACGGACGACGGCGCCTCCGGCTACACCACGGGGAAGGGCAGCCTGCTCTCTTTCTCGACCCGAAACGGGGAGCTGCTCGATGCCATCGAAATGCCCTTTACGGGCGACATCCGCAGCTCCGTCGTCTACGACCCCGACACGGATCAATATTATTTTACATCAAAGGGCGGCTATTTTTACGGCATCTCCGTCGACGGGGACGGGACCTTCGAGGAGGATTCCCTGCGCCATATCCCGCTCTACAATTACACGATCGACAGCGGCAACCCGCCGATGAGCACGAGCACGCCGACGGTCTATAACGGGCGCGCCTATGTCGGCGTCTCGGGGATCGGCCAGTTCAAGGCCTATTCCGGCCACAACATCGCGGTGCTCGACCTCAGAAACTGGGAGCTTGCCTACACCGTCCGCACGCAGGGCTACCCCCAGACCAGCGGCATCCTGACCACCGCTTACGAAGCGGGCGAGGGGGCCGTCTACGTCTATTTCCTCGACAACTACACGCCGGGCAAGCTCCGCGTGCTGCGGGACCGGCCGGGACAGGTGGGCGCGGACTATGTCGTGACGGAATCCTATGCGGACCTCGGCTACACCACCCAATACGAGACGGCATACCGGCTCTTCACGCCGAGCGGCGCGCAGGCGCAGTACGCGATTTGCAGCCCGCTCGTAGGCGAGGACGGCACGCTCTATTTCAAGAACGACTCCGCCTATCTGATGGCGGTCGGCAGCACGATCGAAAAACTTGAGATTACAAAGACGCCCGACAAGCTCGCCTACGCGGAGGGCGAGGCCTTCGACGCGGCCGGCATGACCGTCACGGCGACCTATACGAACGGGGTCGTCCGGGACGTCACCGCCGCCGTCGCGTGGTCGGCCGAGCCGCTTACCGCGGACGACGCGACGTTCATGATCCGCTATCCGTTTGTGAAATATCAGGATAAAAACGGGGAATCGGGCGTCGATTACGCGGAGCCGGTCGCGGTGGTGAATCTGACGATCACGCCCGCGTCCTCCGAAGCGGTCTACGGCGAAGTCTCCGGCGACGGGAAGATCAACTCCGACGACGCCGTGCTCATCCTGAAATACGCCGCGCAGCTCATCGACGGGAGCGGGTTTGCCGTCCCGGAGGCGGCGGATGTAGACGGCGACGGAAAGATCAACTCCGACGACGCCGTGCTCATTCTCAAATACGCCGCACAGCTCCTGACTTTTGAGGAGTTGCAGGCATGCCATGCCTCCGGCGGCTGAGGGCCGAAAGCGGCGCGGCGCGCTCATCCCGAAACCCGGCCGATCCGTTTACAAACTAAAAAGGGAGAGGGCGGTACGGCTTTTCTCCCGGGAGGAAACGATGAAACAATACGTTGCGATCTTTTTGGCGGCGGTCCTCCTGTTCACAGCGGGGATAACCTATACGGGAGCGGTCCGCATGGGGACAGTCCGGGCGTTCGCGGAGGAATCCGCGGAGGTCTCGACCGAAGAGGCGCTCGCCGGCATCTTGGCGTGGAAAAAGGCGGGCGCCGGGCTCGGCGCGTGGGAAGATCTTCTCTCCGGCCCGTTTACCAACGGCCCGGGCGCGACCGATCTGGACTGGTATGTGATCGGCATGAGCGGGGCCGGCGCCGAGGACGACTACGGGGCCTACCTTGAGCACCTGCGCGATTACGTGCGGGAGCAGTACAAGACGGACAACCGGCTGGACCGGTCGCGGGCGACCGAGTGGCACCGGATCATTTTGGCGGTGCTCGCCTGCGGCGGGGACCCCACCGATATGGGGACGGATGAAAGCGGCGCCCGGATCGATCTGGTCGCGGACGGCGTCTACAACCGCGGAAAGACGGCCTCCCTCGGCAAGCAGGGCGTCAACGGATGGATCTGGGGGCTGATCGCGCTGGACTCCATGGATTATGACGTCCCGGAGGGCGCGTTCGATACCCGCGAGAGCATCCTCGCCGCGATCCTCGCGGAGCAGCAGCCCGACGGCGGGTGGTCGCTCTCCGGGGACGGGTCCACGCCGGACCTGACCGCGATGGCGCTGCAGGCGCTCGCGCCCTATCAAGAACAGGGCGAGGCGGCCGCGGCCGTCGGGCGCGCGCTGGAGTATCTCTCGCAGGCACAGAGCGCGAGCGGCGGTTTCGGCGGCTGGAGCGGGGAGAGCGTGGAGAGCGCCGATCAGGTCTTGGTCGCGCTCTGCGCGCTGGGGATCGACCCGCTGACGGACGAGCGTTTTATTAAGAACGGCCATACCGTGCCGGACGCGGTCCTCGCCTACCGCATGGAGGACGGCGGCTTCGCGCATTCGTGGGAGGAGGACGCGGAGAACCCCTCCGCAACGCCGGGCGAATCCAACAGCATGGCCGGGGAGCAGACGCTCTACGCGCTCGCGGCGCTGTGGCGGTTCCAAAACGGAAAGACGCCTCTCTACGACTTCACGGACCGGGAGAAGCCGGCGGGCGAGCCGTCCGGCATGGGGACGCAGGAGTTTCTGGAAAAAATCGCCGCGCTTTCGGACCCCGTGACCACGGGGCAGGAGGCCATGGTCGGGGAACTGCTTTCCGCAGCGGAACGGATGGAGGATTTTGAGGGCAAAGCGGCGTACGTCGCGCGGCTCGAGGCGGCAAAGGCGGAAATTTCAGAGCTCCGCGAAAAGATCGCGAAGCTCAACGAAAAAATCGAAGAGACCGTCTACCCGCTCGAAGACCTGACGCCCTACGATCTGATCGCCGTCGGGAAGCTGATCCCGGCGTACGAGGCGCTGCCGGAGGCGGACAGGGGGCAGATCCCGGATTGGGACGCCGTGCTCGCGGCAAAGTCGCTGATGGAGCGGGAAACCTGGATGCTCATGGCGATCCTCGCGCTGGCGTTCCTGAATTTTATCTTTTTGCTCGCGAAGCTGAGCGGTTCCCCGGCGCGGCAGGCGAAGCGGCGCCGCGCGATGGACCGGCTCGCCGCCCGGTATGAGGCGGAGAACCCGGAAAAAGCGCAGACGTGACCCGTTTGGCGTCCGAGGCGGCGGGGCGGGCCGCGGAGCGAAAAAAACTTGGACGCGAAGGGCGGACATAGAAAAGAAGCGCGTTTTTAGAAAGACCGGCCTGTTTTTTTGAGAGACGGGAGGGGAGACTATGGATTATCGGCAAACGATGGAGGACTGTCTGAGGTATATCGAGGAGCACCTTTCGGAACCGCTCTCGGTGGAGA